>NZ_JBFAWA010000065.1:0-41765 GCF_040680035.1 Nonomuraea sp. NPDC052116
GACGGGGCCTTAGACAAGTCCGATCATCCCAGCTCAAGGGCACTTTTCTTATGTGAACGATCAGGTCGGCTCAAATTCGCCGTGAAAGCCGCAGGTTAGCCTTCAGTCGCTGGATGCGCTGATTGTTCTGCAGCGCCCACCGCACGTCCTTCGGCCGGCGCCCGAGCAGGGTTGCCAACTCATCGCTGACGACGTCGTAACGGCCGCCGGCGACCAGCCTGGTCAGGGTCTTCAAGTGCTCGGCTGCATGCGGGTTCCCGGCCAGGGCCCCGTCCACGTAGGTCTCGTTCCACGTTTCGACGTTCTCGGAAACGTAGGCCACCTGGCGTCCCAGCGCGGCGCCGTAGTCCTCCGCGAACCCGTGCATGTCCTGCAGTTCCGGTCCGGTGAGCGCGTAGGACCTCGAGATGTGCGGCGCCGGGTCGACCAGGATTTTCACGCACAGCTCCGCCACGTCGTGGCCGGCGATGGGCGCGACCCGCTGAGGGCCGAAAGGCAGGCGCAGTTCTCCGTGGCGCAGCGGTTCCAGCGCCAGCATGGTCAGGATGGGATTCTCGACGAAGATGGTCGCCCGTACGTTGACAGTCGGGAGGCCGGACCAGTCCAGCACCTGCTCGGAGATCCAGTGGGCCCGCTGCTGAGGTGACCAGTCCGTGACGAGCCCGCCGAGCCAGGCACGCCGCTCTTCGTCCGACGCGGTCATCTTCTCGAACGTCATGTAGGACTGTTCGTACTCGGAGATGTTGACGAAGACCTCTATTCCGCCCTGGGCCCGCGCCGCCGCGGCCATCAGCGTGACGGCGTCGGTGTAGTACGGCGACAGGCTCATGCTGAAGTAGACGCGCCGGCAGCCCTTCAGCGCGGCGGTCACCTGAGCGACGTTGAGGAGATCACCGACAATCACCTCGGCCCCCGCCCGGCGGAGTGCGTGCGCGCGTTCGTCGTCGCGCCGCACGAACGCGCGCACTCGCCTGCCCTGCGCAAGCAGCATCTGGACCATCACTCTGCTCACAGAGCCCACTTCGCCTCCAGCACCTGTGATCAGAATGGGATCGCGTTCTGGCATCGACTTGTCCTCTCGTCTGTTCGGGGGTTGGGTCAGCTGTTCAGGAAGCCCAGAATGTGGTCGGCCACCGTCTCGGGCTGCTCAAGGTGGAGGAAGTGGCCTGCACGGGGTACGACGATGCGTTCGAAGCCGTTCTTGAACAGGGTGTCCATGCCGTCGCTCAAATCCACGGAGATGCAGTTGTCGTCGGCCCCGTGGAGGTAGAGCGACGGGACGGTGATGGGACCGCTTGCCCGCGCTTCCAGGGCTTGCGTCGCCTCGTCCGCGGGGGGCGAGAACAACTGGCGGTAGTAGCCCAGGATTTCGGTCAGGACTCCGGGACCGCGGAGGGTTTCCTTGAGCGCGGAACGCTCCGCATCCGGCAGCTCGTAGCCGGGTGACCATTCTCGCCAGAGCCGGTCGATGAAGGCGAAGTCGTTGAGCTCGATGGCCGGCTCCGCCAGGGCTGTCTGGAAGAAGAACATGTACCAGCTGCGTCGCTGCTGGTCACCGTCGGCGAGCCAGGCGGTTCGCAGTCGAGGGCCATGGGGGACCGCCATACCGACAAGTTTGCGGACGCGTGCCGCGTCGAGGTTGGCTGCCGCGTACGCCGCCCGAGCACCGAGGTCGTGACCGATGAGATCCGCTCGCTCGTGCCCGAGCGCTTCGATGAGGTCCAGGACGTCCTGCCCGGTCGCCGACGCGCGATAGGAGCCGTCGGGCGCCGCGCCGCCTGGCCAGTATCCGCGCTGCGCGGGAGCGGCCGCCCGATACCCGTCCCGTGCAAGGCGGTCGAGAAGCCCAACCCAGCTGGCGGCATGGTCGGGAAATCCATGGAGGCAGAGGATGAGCGGCCCGCTCCCGGCCTCAAGGATCGGAACCTCCAGCCCGCCTGCCAGAACGGTCCGTCGACGGACACGCTCCCCTGGGGAGGACTCACCTTTCGGGGAGTCCCCGACGGACAGGTCCGCCGACGGTCGCTGTGTCACCTGTGCCATGCGTCCGACCTCCAAGCCGCCTTCGTGGCGTCGCAGGTCCGCAAGCGCGGACCAAGGGATGAAGTCCTGTGCCCCGCTCCGGCCGAACGGAACCGGTCCTGCGGGGTCATCGGGGCGCTGAGCCGTCGATGCGGGTGACGAAGTCGAGGCGTGCTGCCATGGTGTCGGTGATATTCGCCATCGATTTTCCTCCGGACTCTACGTGCCGCTGTCTCGGCACCTCATTTCAGCCGCTGTCGAAGCTAGTCGCGACGGAGGAAAAACGGAATGTGCAAAATGCGAAAAGCGGTATGACGGCAATGGTCATACCGCTTCGGCGCGATTTGTTTGTCCCTGGTCCCGGACCGGTCACCTGCTGAGGGGCTCGGCGAAGATCTCGCGGGCCACCTCGACGAGTTCTTCGAGGTCGCCGCCGTGGGCGCGATCGCGACGCCAGAGCAGCCCCGTGTCAAGCCGGGGGTGGAAGTCCGCGAACGGGAGGACGGCCACATTCTCCATGCCGTACTGGTGTATCGGGCTCTTGTCGTCCAGCATGGCAATCGAGAACGCCAGCCCGCCGGATATGATCTCGGTCAGCCCGTCGTAGCTCCGGCCGGTCAATTTTATCCGTTCCTTGAGACCGAGCTCGGACAGCTGGCCGTCGAGCTGCTTGAAATAGGCGGGAGTCATTTCCGCGGGGAAACCGGCATAGGGCAGGTCGGTGAGTTCGGCCAGAGCGACCGAGTCGCGTCCGGCGAACCGGTCCGCCGGCACGACCGCGCCGAGCCGCTCCGACATCACCAGCAGTTGATCCAGCCCCGGCTCGCTGACCGGAAGCCGCGCCAGCGTCAGCGCCAGGCGGCCGTCGCGCACGGCGGCGATGAGGGTCGAGGCGGTGCCGGGCCAACGTTTGAGGTCGAACCGCTCCGTGACCCGCCCGGTGAGGATATCGACACGTTCGCGCAGGTCCGGGTGGACACCTGAAGGCATGCCGAAGAGTACGGTGCTGCGCTGTGGGCGCATCGCCTCACGCAGCCGCCACTCGATGGAGTTGACCCGATCCAGCGCGTCGCGCGCTATCGGAAGGAGCGCATTGCCGGCGGGCGTGAGTGTGACGTGGTGGGTGCTGCGGTCGAACAACCGGTACCCGAGTTCGTGCTCAAGATCCTTGATTCGCTGACTCAAGGGAGAAGCCGCCATGTGCAGCTTGCGAGCCGCGGCGGAGAAGTTCAGCTCCTCTGCGACGGCAATGAAATACCGCAAGTGCAGCATCTCCACACGGCCAACTTTACGTCCCACCAGGATTGACCGGAAATCGGCCCTGGCACCTCCACCGGCGCTCCTACGGGGCCGGACGCCACCGTCCGGTTCGGCGGCACATGCGCCGGCCTCAACCGGCAGAGCCCGAATCCCGACGTCGCAGCATCCTCGGGGCAGGTGTCCGAGGCTCGCCGACGATCATCGCGTTGCGGAACTCGAAGCCGTCCTCCGGGCGGTAGCGCTTGATCTCGGTTCCGTCAGGGGTGGTCGGGGCCGTCCGGTCGCTCGTATGGAGATCCTTTTCCGCAAGTGAGACAGTCGGGCCGCCTCGGGATGGGCCGTGAGCGGATCTCCAGCGGCCAGAAGTCCACCTCGCTCCACCGTCCGCTCAGCGCCGGGGGCAACCCCGTCAGGACCCGGATCGCCTCCCAGGCCAGAATCGTGCCGACCAGCCCGCACAGCGCCCCGATGGCGCCTGCCTTCTGCCTCTTGCCGACCAGCGACTCCATCCGGCCGCGCCCGTGGTCGGCGAAGGTCTCGGCGCGGACGCAGGTCCAGCACGCGGTCTCCCCGGGCAGGACCGTCGTGCCGAGCACCCCGATGTGGTACGCGTACCCGGTGCCCAGGATGTGCGGCACGTCCGGCCAGCAGGCCTCGCTGACCCAGGTGGAGGTGTCGTTGGGCGTGGGCAGGTCGATCGCGTTGATCACGATGTGCGCGCCGTCCACCAGGTCGGCGAGGTCGGCGGCGGAGGTGACGCGCCGGTCGAACGTCTCGACCGTGACGAAGGGATTGGCGGCCCGCAGCCTGGCCGCGGCCGCCTCGACCTTGGGCGCTCCCACGTCGGCGACGCAGAACAGGGTCTGCCGGGTCAGGTTCGACGGCTCGACCCGGTCGAAGTCGCACAGGCGGATGGTGCCGACGCCCGCGTTCGCCAGGGAGAGCGCGACCCAGCCGCCGAGCCCGCCGACCCCGCACACCACCGCGGTCGAGCGGTCGACACGCTCCTGCAACTGCACGCCGCTGGAAAGGTCGGTGAGGCCCTGGTCGCAGAAATCCTGGAGCAGCCGCAATTGGCGGTCGTAGAATTGGGCGCGATCGTCGCCGAGCCGCGCGAACGACCCCTCGAGGTGGCCGACCCGGCTCAGCAGCCGCTCTTCCGTGAGGATTTGCAGCACCTCGCCGAGCGGCTGCGAGTCGCCGACGGACCGCTCGATCTCGGCATATGTGCGAGTGCCGTCCAGAAGTGTTATCACCCGTTTCACAAAGGCGTCGGCGGCGAATCTCTTCACCGTTCTGTCCGCCGTGCAGAGGAAGAGCAGTTCGTCGCCCTCGGTCTGGACGATCACGCTTTCCCGCAGGCGGGGGCGCCAATCCGTCACGTGTTCCTCCGAGTGCGGGTGAGGTGAAAACACCTCACCCGCACGCTTGTCAGTTGCCGGCGGAATTCGAAGCGGTGACGGCGCCGACGCGCATGCTCGTCTCTTCGAGCTTCACCATGACAGGACGTCTTCGCATGGCCCCACCTTACGTCCGGACGGATTCCTTCACTGCATTCTCTCCATGACAGAGTTTTTTACAAGGGAAACTCGGACAACTCCTGAATCGCCTGGTCGAGGTCGTCGGCGACGCCGCCTTCGTACAGCTGGACGTAAAGCTCGTCGGGGCCGCGGCCATATCTGCGTATCTGGCCGGCCCGCACGCGCAGGCGCGCCTGCGCCTCGCGGACGATCTCCTCGGGGCCGCCGCGCCAGCCGTACTCCTCGAGGAACAGGCGCAGCCGCTCCGGCCGGGCGGCGTCGTCGCGGAATCCGTCGGCCGTCGCCGCGCGCCGGGCGTACAGCGGCACCCAGGCGATGGCCACCCACGCCACGTCCGAGTCCGGTGTGACCGGCCCGGCGAAGTCCCAGTCGAAGAAGCCGGTCAGCCTGCCCTCGTGCCACGCGGCGTTGAACGGCCCGGCGTCGTTGTGCGCGATGATCGTTCCCGGGGTCCAGGACCCGCCGAGCCGCCAGCGAGCCGTGGGAGCGGGCACGTAGTCGGCCACGGCCTCGTGATAGTCGCGCAGCCAGCGGGCCACCTGGACCAGCGCGTCCTCGCTCCACGCCCACGCGGGCCACGGTGGCGCGCCGGCGATCTCGCCCGCCAGGTAGGTGAGGATCTCCCGGCCCTCCGCGTCCACGCCCAGGACGCGGGGAGCGCCGCCGAACCCCTTGCGCTCCAGGTGCCGCAGGAGCTCGTGAACCGACGCCGACCACGCGCGCACCGGCCGCCGCACCGTGGCGCCGATCCGCACCACGGCCTGGTCGTTGCCGCCCATGAGCCGGTCAGCGGCCATGGCCGTCCCGGGCTGCGATCTCGGCGGCGAGTGCGCGTACGGTGTCCGGGCTGGGAACGGCCGGCCAGATCTGCCGAAAAATCCGCATATCACCGGTCCCCGGGTCAGCCATGTGTCGGCCAGCGATCTCCACCCTAATTTTCTCGCCTGAGGCTGTCCATGATCCCGTGAAGGGCGCGATGACATGCGATCATCGGCGCAGTGACGTCCCCCCTTGATCAGCGCGGCCGCCGGTCCGGCGCCGTCGGGGGAGCCGTCACGGCAGGGCGGCCTCGTGACACGCGGATCTTCGCGGTTGCGGTGGGCGCGGCCCTTGGCGCGGTCTGTCTGCTGCTCGGCTCCACCGGCTCCTTCATGTTCGCGTTGTTCGGGAACGTGTAGCGGTTCGGCAGGACGGAGCTCGACGCCGACTACGACATCTCCCCGTGGCGCGGATCTCAGGGTTAGAGTCTGCCGGATCATGAAATATCACGGAGAAGGCGGATATGTCGGCTATCGAGCAGCTGAAGTTAACCGACCCTGACCTGGCGGAACATCTGCGCAAGAGCATGGCCGAAGTGGAGGCCAGGCTGCACGTGGCAGCCGTGGAATCGCCCGACCCCCTGGTGAGCCAGACCGCCGGCTACCTCCTGGGCGCGGGCGGCAAGCGGTGGCGCCCACTCCTGGTGCTGCTGGGCGCCCAGTTCGGCGACCCGGAGCGCGACTCGGTGCTGGACGCGGCCGCGGTCGTCGAGCTCGTCCATGCCGCCTCGCTGTACCACGACGACGTAATGGACGAGGCGCCGCTGCGCCACGGGGTGCCCAGCGCGCACACCCGCTGGAACAACAAGATCGCGATTCTGGCCGGCGACCACCTGGTCGCCCGCGCCGCCACGCTCAGCCTGGGCCTGGACGAGCAGGCGCGCCGCGCTCAGGCGGAGGCGTTCGAGCGGCTGGTGATGGGGCAGATCAGGGAGGTGGCGGGCCCGCGTCCCGGCCAGGATCCCGTCGCCCACCACCTGGAGGTGGTACGCGACAAGTCCGCCTCCCTCATCGCGCTGTCCGTACGGCTGGGCGGCATCTGCGCGGGCGCCGACGCCGGCACGGTCGCGGCGCTGGGGGAGTACGGCGAAGCGCTCGGCGTGGCCTTCCAGCTGTCCGACGACCTGATCGACATCGTCTCCGGCGCGGACAGGGCGGGCAAGGCGGCGGGGACCGACCTGCGCGCCGGCGTGCTGACCCTGCCCGCCCTGCTGGCGCTGCGCGAGGGCGGGCGGCTCGGCGAGCTCCTGGCCGCCGGCCCGCTCCAGGACGCCGAGCTGCACGCCGAGGCGCTGGAGCTGTTGCGCTCGTCGGCGGGTCTGGCCGCCGCCGGGTCGGAGGCGGCCAGGTACGCGGCCGAGGCGCGCTCGGCCGCCGGGCGGCTCCGTGACTGCCCGGCCAAGCAGGTCCTGGAGGCTCTGTGCGAGCTGGTGTCCTCCCGCGCGGCCTGACAGCAACCCGCGAACGCCGACCCGGGACGCGCCGGGCCGGATGCGCGGACGCTGACCCGGGACCGTCGCCGCGGGCCGGGTCAGCGTCCCCGTGGGGTCCCGGTCAGAGGTTGAGCGGGATCTTCACGTACGAGCCGTCGATGTTGCCCGCCTTGTCGATGCTCCGCAGGTGGAGCGTCCAGGTCCCGGTGGAACCGGTGGGCTTCATCCAGTAGAACGGCAGGCCGTACGTGGAGTACTGCGGGGTGTCGTCCGGATCGCTGGACACGATGGCCCACTCGATCCGCCCCACGCCCGACCCGCCGGCGTCGGTCGCGGAGGCGTCGACGTGCACCCGCTTCCTGCCGTCGTACTCGTCGTACCCGAGCGTGACGTCGGTGTCGGGCGGGGTCTCGTCGTCCGCCGCCGAACCCGTCACCGTGGGCAGCGGGTCCTGGGCCGGGCAGCCCGAGTCGCACGGCGTGACGGAGACCCGGGTCGCGGGGACCGTGACGCCGCCGCCGTTGAGGGTGATGTGGTCGTTCGGCCCGATGAGGATGGGCTCGTACGGGATGGTCGAGGTGATGACGCCGTTCTCGTACGTGCGCAGCCGGAGGTAGACGTAGCCGAAGTCCGTCGAGGTGATCGTGGCCGCGGCCCTGCCCTGGCGGAGGAAGGCGGAGATGCGCTTGTACGGGCCGACGCCCGCGGCGTAGGAGCTGCCGGGGATGTCCTCCAGCTCGACCTCGGTCGCCGGGTCGGTGAACCCGGTGCGCAGCCCGCCCGCGTCGGTGAGCAGCAGGTTGACCGGGCCTCTGATCTCCACTTCGGTGCCCGTGAGCCCGCCGGCGGCGGCCGCCTGGACGCTGTCGTCCTGCTGTGCCGCGAGGGCGGCCGTGGCGGGTCCTTCGCCCTGGATGGCGTTGACGGCGTCGTAGACGACCTGCGACTCGTTGGGCAGTTCGACATGGCCGATACCGGAGTAGGCGGGCTGGACCACGGAGTTGCCGCGCAGCCCCGCGGTGAGCCGGGCCGAGCCGAGCGGCACGGTGCCGTCACCGAGGTCACTCCAGTTGATCATGACGCCGGTGCCGTTGACGCAGCCGTCCCACCAGCCCTTCTTCTCGTTGCAGTGCGCCTCGGGGAACTCGTCGAAGCTCACCGGGGTGGTCACGCCGGTGCCCACCAGGCGGGTCAGGCCGACCCTGGATTCGGCGGGGTTCCAGGCGTCGGACGCCCGGTGCCAGGCGCGGGCCTTGTCGATCAGCGCCAGGTTCTTGTCGCTGAGCATGTCGCGCACCTGGTCGGGGGTGAGCGGGCCGCCCGGTACGCGGTTGACCGGCGGCTCGACCACGGTGTGGTAGTTGTCGGAAGGCAGGAGCTCCAGGAAGCCGGGGAAGTTCTTGGTGATCTTCGCGGCCTGGTTCCTGTTGAGCAGGCAGCGGCCGGCGGTCAGGTCGATCACGCAGGGCGTCTTGTAGTGCATGACGCCCAGCGCCTTCGCGGCGCCCAGGTACGGCGTGGCGATGGTGGAGATCCGGTTGATCTTGCCGACGGAGCGCTGCATGCGCGTGGCGGCCAGCGTCACCAGCCCGCCCTGGGAGTGGGCGATGATGTTGACCCGGTCGGCGCCGGTGGCCTGCAGGACCGACTCGATCCGGTCCAGCAGCTGGTCCGCGTTGTGGTCCGACGACTTGCGCCAGTCCACGGGGTTGAGGAAGAGGTTCTCGCCCGGCTGCGGGTTCTCGATGTCGCCCAGCACGTACCCGGCGTTCTGCAGGTGGCTGACGGTGCCCGCGTAGATGGACTTGATGTTGAGGATCTTCATGATGACCTCGGGGGCGTAGACGCCGTTGCCCTTGGCGTCGGTCTCCCCGTCGTCGTTCAGCATGATGTTGTCGAGGTGCGAGTCGCTCAGGCTGAGCAGCTTGGTCAGGGTGCCCGGCCAGTACTCGGTGCTCGCGTCCCTCAGCTTGGACCCCATGATGCCCGGCACGAAGATCACCGGCTTGGTGACGGGCTTGGCGCCGGTGCCGCACTCGGCCGGCTCGTCCTGGGTGTAGGTGAGCTTGCGCACCAGCGCGGCCGAGTCGTAGACCGCGTCGTGCTGGTCGAAGATCGACAGGTAGAGCTTGTGCGACCCGCCGGTGATGGGGGTTGAGGCCTTCATCAGCGGCGTGGCCCCGTCGTACGTCGTCCCGGCCGAGGCCGAGGCGGTCATCGCCAGCAGGCCGGTCGTGTTGGTGGAGATGACGTTGCCGGAGGGGTCGAAGGCGAAGTTGTCCGGCGCCAGGATGGTCGACTCGTTGGTGGTCCAGGTGGTGCGGTCCAACTCGGCGACGAAGCCGTCGTTGTAGGCGGACCTGACGAACTCGGGGAACTCCTCGCTGAAGTACTTGACCTCGAAGGTCATGCACTTGGCCCAGGACGGGACGTCCAGGTCGACCCGGAGCACGGTGACGTCGTAGGCGCTGTCGCCGCGGACCTTGCCGCCGCCCGAGTCGCGCCCGTCGGAGTGGAACTGGTTGGCCTGCGGCGCGAGGGTGGCGTCGCCCGTGGTCAGCAGGGCGCCGGTGCCGGAGAGGCCGCCGATGCCGGTGCCCAGGCCGTTGGTCCCGGTGGCGGGCGGGGTGGTGACGTAGGAGGCCGTGACCAGGCTGCTGTCGCCGACCAGGGCGCCGGCCAGCGCCCTGGCGCCGTCGGCGCCGGTGCCCACCGGGGTCACGCTGCCCGCGTCGACGTCCAGCGTGGTGACGTCGGCGGAGCGGGTCTTCCGGGCCTCGCGCGCCTTGGCGGCGCGCTCGCGGGCGGTCTTGCGGTCGGTGGGCCTGCCGACGGAGATCGTGTGGCGCTCCGAGGAGGGTGCGCCGGTCGACGGGGCGCTGGACGAGGCGGGGGACGGGGCGGGGGAGGGGCTGACGGGATCGGCGAGGGCGGGGGCGGGGGCGGTCATTCCGGTCCCTGCCATCGCGACGGCGAGCATGACCAATAAGAACCTGCGGCGCATCGGCTGCTCCAGGCTGGGTCGGGCCGTGAGAACGGACTTCGCTCCGGGCGTTCGTGTCACGGCGGGCCGGGACCAGCGACACCAAGATCAAAGCGGAGAAAACGTATACATCAACACGTACGCGGTCAAGTCCGAAAAATGGATATTGACGGAACATGACGGAGGCTCAATACTCCAGGTGATCAATCCCCTGGCCTCCCTACAGCCCCCGTGAGCACTGGTCGACGCATGCCTGTGTGCTGGCGGTCTGCACCCTTCCCGTTACCCCCCGCACCTGTGTGGAGCATGCCATGCGCTTGGCCAAAAACGTTTTCCGTGCCTTATGGGCGGGTGGGCTCGCAGCCGCGGCCTGCGTCGCGGTGACCTGGGGGATGCTGGCGCTGCTCGTGAGCGGCGCGGAAGGACTGGTCGGGAGCTTCCTGGCCAGGAGCGTGAACGGGGTCACCACCGCGGCGGCCGCCGCCACGGGCGGACCGGTGGACTGGTGGTCGGCCACGCTCTCCTCCGGCGGCCGGATCTGGCCGCTGCGCTTCCTGCTCCAGGGCTCGCCGATGGTGCTGCTCGCGCTCGGGCCCGTGGCGGCCGGGCTGACGGCCGGCCTGCTCACCCGGGGCAGGGCCCGGCTGCTCGCCGTCTCGGCCGGGTACGCCGCCGTGATCACCACCACGGCCACGGTCACCGCCCTGGTGGCGCCCGGCGAGCTCGCGGCCGTCAGCACACCCTGGCCGATCGCGTTCGTGCTGGCCCTGGCCTGGTGCTTCGCCGTGGGGCTGGCCGGCCAGGCGGCGCGCCGCGTGAAGGTCGTGGCCGCCGGCGCGGCCGTCCTGCTGCTCGCGCAGCTCTCCGTCTCCGGTTCCGCGGTCGCCGCCCCTCCGGCCAAGGCCAGGACCGAGCTGCCGGTGACCATGGCGGCCGCGGGCCCGCCCGAGCCCGCCCCGGTCGGCTACTTCCGTCCGGGCGTGACCGAGGCGCTCGCCAAGGTGGGGGTCTCCAACGCCTCCGACGGAGCGAAGATCGCCGCCGACACCGGTGTCACCATGGCCAAGGACCCCTGGCTGGGCGTGCCCACGATGCTGAGCCTGCAGAGCCCCGCCGGCAAGGACGTCAAGAGCTGGCTGCGCGCCAACGCCGGGCTCCTCGCGTCCAAGGACCCCGTCGCCCAGCTCACGGAGCTGCCCGCCAGGCCCAAGGACCCGCTGGGACTCAAGCACGACTGGTTCCAGCAGCAGGTCGACGGCGTGCCGGTGTACGGCGCGCGGGTCGGCGTCCACCGCGACGCCAAGGGCAAGACCGTGCTCAGCCTGACCAACAACTTCATCCCCGACCTGGCCCCCACCGGCACCAAGCCGACCCTCGACGCCGGATCCGCCGTGACCGCCGCCGGCCGGGCCATGCCGGGCGCGAAGGCGGGCGCGGCGCCCGAGCTCCTGCTGCTGCCCGACGAGCCGGACCCCGGCAAGCCGGTGGCGGCCACGCTGGTCTGGCGGGTGCCGATGGCCGCCGACGACGGCCGTTCGACGGTCTTCTACGTCGACGCGCTCAGCACCGGGCGGATCGTCAAGTTCGAGCCCGGCCACCTGGAGTACAAGAACCGCAGCGTCTGGGACCTGAACAACAACCCGCGCCCCAGCGGCGGCCCGGCCAGGACCGAGGGCGAGGGCCCGGTGTCCGAGCCCGACGTCAACGCCGTCTACGACCACAGCGGCCGCTTCTACGACTACCTGTCGAGCACCTTCGGCCGCGACAGCTGGGACGGCGAGGGCGCCAGGATGAACTCCTACGCCCGCTACTCCAACGACCGCAACCACCAGCCGGTCAAGAACGCCTTCTTCGACCCGCTGACCGGCGAGACCATGTTCGGCGAGGGCACCGCCACGCTCACCATCGTCTCCCACGAGTGGCAGCACGGCGTCACCCACTCCAGCGCCGGCCTGTTCTCCTTCTTCCAGGGCGGCTCGCTCCACGAGAGCTTCTCCGACGTCTTCGCGGCCTTCACCGAGTACAAGGTCAAGGGCAGCACCAACTGGAAGGCGGGCGAGGGCAGCTCGCTCGGCGTCATCCGCGACCTGGCCAACCCCAGCGCGCTCAGCTATGACGGCAAGCCGCACCCCGACCACTACAGCAAGTACTGGCTGGGCTGCGCCGACGGCGGCTGGGTCCACTTCAACAGCCTGATCCCCAGCCACGCCTGGTACATCCTGGCCACCCGCATCGGCATCGAGAAGACCCAGGAGATCGCCTACCGCGACCTCACCACCCAGCTCGGCCCGCGCTCGCGCTTCTCCGACACACGCGCCGGCGCCATCCAGGCGGCCTCGGACCTGTACGGCAAGAACTCGCCCGAGATGCTGGAGGCCTGGCGTGCCTTCGGCGCGGTCGGGATCGACGGCAACTACGAGTCGCCGCGCCAGGAGTGCATGTGCTTCGCCGACGAGTCGCTGACCGGCGTCGGCCTGGAGGCGCTGGACCCCGGCGGCGCCGGCACCGACGCGACGGTGGCCAGCCTGCTGCGCGTCCGCGACATCTTCGAGAACGCCGAGTCCGGCGCCGTCATGCACTACGCGCAGCTGTACGCCCGGGCCAACAGCCGCGCCATGGAACTCCTCACCACCAGCGACACGCTCCGCAGGCAGACCGCCCACCTCATGCAGAGCATGGAACCGGCCTTCCGCACGGTCAACACGCCGCAGGGCGACCTGACGACCGTCACGCAGGGGCAGATCGACGAGATCAACGCGCTGGTCGACGCCTACCTCGAGGCTGACATCGACGCGGGCAGCGACGGCACCTGGACGGCTCTGGCCCGCTCGGAACTCGAGTACGCCAACATCCAGTCGATGGTCGGCATGTCGGTCAACGAGGCGTACGCCTACCTCGAATCACTCTTCGACTAAGGAAACACATGCGCCGCCGCCTCCTGACGGCCCTCTGGCTGGTGCCCGCGTTGTTGCTGGGCTCAGCCGTACCGGCCGCCGCCGCGAACGACCCCCTGCCCGACCGGCTCGACCGCGCGGTCGCCGCCAAGCTCGCCGAGCACGACACCACCGACGTGTTCGTGATGCTCAAGGAGAAGGCGGACCTGTCCGGCGGGAAGTCGCTACGCGGGCATGCCGCCAAGGCCGAGCACGGGTTCCGCACGCTGCGCTCGACCGCC
This sequence comes from Nonomuraea sp. NPDC052116, assembly GCF_040680035.1. NCBI lineage: Bacteria > Bacillati > Actinomycetota > Actinomycetes > Streptosporangiales > Streptosporangiaceae > Nonomuraea > Nonomuraea sp. NPDC052116. Next base: position 13,233 of record NZ_JBFAWA010000065.1, read on the forward strand.
GAGCGCAGCCAGCGCGGCCTGCGCTCCTTCCTCCAGGACTCCAAGGCGATCTTCACGCCGTACTGGCTGGTCAACGCCGTGCTGGTGCGCGGCGCCGACGCCGGCCTGGTCAAGCGGCTGGCCGAGCGGCCCGACGTGGCCCGGGTACGGCCGGCCGGCAGCGTCTCGCTGCCGGAGCCCGAGCGCGCGGCCAAGGCCGCGGCCCAGGTCGCGGGCGTGGAGTGGGGCGTGGACTCTGTCGGCGCCCCGCGCGTCTGGTCCGGCTTCGGAGCCAAGGGCGAGGGCATCGTCGTCGCCACGATCGACTCCGGCGTACAGTACGACCACCCCGCCCTGGCCGGGCAGTACCGCGGGCGCAAGGCCGACGGGAGCTACGACCACAACTACAACTGGTTCGACCCCACGCTGGTCTGCGGCGTCCCCTCGGCGACGCCGTGCGACAACAACGGGCACGGCACCCACACCATGGGCACCATCGTCGGCGCGGGCGGGATCGGCGTGGCGCCCGGCGCCACCTGGATCAGCGCCAAGGGCTGCGAGACGAGCAGGTGCAGCGACGTCTTCCTGCTGGAGGCGGGCCAGTGGATGCTGGCGCCCACCGACCTGGAAGGCAACAATCCGCGCCCCGACCTCGCGCCGCACCTGGTGAGCAACTCGTGGGGCGGTGACGCGGGCGACCCCTTCTACCAGGAGATCGTGAACTCCTGGGTGGCGTCGGGCATCTTCCCGCTCTTCGCCGCGGGCAACGCCGGCCCCGAGTGCGCCACCGCGCACTCGCCCGGCGACTACGCCAACACCTACGCCGTCGGCGCCTACCAGTCCGACGGGAAGATCGCCGACTTCTCCAGCCGCGGCGACCCGGAAGGTACGGCGATCAAGCCCAACATCGCCGCGCCCGGCGTGGCGATCCGCTCGTCCGTGCCGGGCAGCGGCTACTCGGCTTACAGCGGCACGTCCATGGCCACGCCCCACGTGGCGGGAGCGGTGGCGCTGCTGTGGTCCGCCGCGCCGACCCTGCGCGGCGACATCGCCGCCACCAGGCGGGCGCTGGACGAGACCGCCGTGGACGTGACCGACTACAGCTGCGGCGGCGACAGCGCGAACAACCGGGTGTGGGGGCAGGGACGGCTGGACGCCTTCGCCGCCGTCACCTTCGCGCCGCGCGGCCAGACCGGCACGCTCGCCGGAACCGTCCGCGACGCCACCGGCGCGGCCGTGCCGAAGCCGACCGTGACCCTGACCGCCTCCGGCGTCAAGCGGACCCTGACCGGCGGCGCCGACGGGACCTTCAGCATCCCGCTGCCTCCCGGCTCCTACGAGGTCACCGCCTGGGCCTTCGGCTTCGCGCCCGCCACCGGCACCGCCACCGTGGTCGCCGGCGCCACCGCCACCCGTAACCTGTCCCTGGCCACGGTCCCGCGTTACGACGTCTACGGAGAGGTCCGGCAGTCCGGCGGCGAGCCGCTGCCCGGCGCGGTGGTCAGCATCGAGGGCACCCCCTACGCCCCCGTCACCACCGAGTCGGACGGCGCCTTCGCCATGCTCGGCGTCCCCGTCGGCACCTGGCGGGTGAACGTGCAGGGAGCCCGGTGCGGCGCCTCCACCACGGTGACGCTCGTGGTCGACTCCGACGAGGTCCTCCAGATCGACACCCCGCTGCGCAAGGACGCCTTCAACAACAAGTGCGACGTCATCCCGACGCTCACCTGGGAGTCGGGCACCACCCCGCTGGCGCTGACGGGTGACGACGCGGGCGTCGCGGTCACCCTGCCCTTCTCCTTCCCGCTGTACGGCAAGCCGTACACCAAGGCGTGGATCTCCACCAACGGCTTCATCAACTTCCAGCGGCTCAGCACTCTGTCCATCAACAGCGCGATCCCGAGCGGCGGCCTGCCCAACTCCGCGATCTACGCCTTCTGGGACGACCTCGTCGTGGACTCCTCGGCGCAGGTGCTCACCGCCACCCTCGGTGCCGCGCCCAACCGGCGCTACCTCGTCGAGTGGCGCAACGTCACCCTGGTCTCCCAGCCCACGGCGCGCCTCACCTTCTCCGCGGAACTGCACGAGAACGGGCAGATCCTCATCCAGTACAAATCGCTGTCGAGCGGCCTGATGCCACGCGGCTCCTCGGCCACGATCGGCATCGAGAACAGCACGGGGACGCTCGGCTTCGAGTACTCCAGCAACGTGCCCGTGCTGCGCTCGGGCATGGGCATCCGCTTCTACGGCGCGGGCGTCGTCCAGGGCGTGGTGCGCGACCCCGCCGGCACGCCTCTCAAGGGCATCGAGGTCGGCTACGCGATGCCGAACGACTCGACGCTCATGGAGCAGGCCGTCACCGACGCCACCGGCGCGTACCGCCTGTTCCCCCTGCCGGGCGAGTACACGGTGTCGATCGCCGCCGCCGACTGGGAGTACTACTCCTCCAAGGTCACGCTCGGCGAAGAGGGGCAGGTCATCGACCTCGACATCACCCTGTATCCCAGCAGCAGCGACATCTCCGGCGTCATCAGGGACAGCTCGGGCAAACCCCTCCCCGGGGTGAGCGTGGCCGTCATGGACCGCAACATCGCGGCCGCGACCACGGACGAGACCGGCGCCTACCGGCTGACCGGCGTCCACGGCGGCACCCAGTGGATCCAGGTGTTCGCCCGGGCCTGCGAGGTGATCGTCCAGAAACGGCTGACGGTCACCGGCGACCTCGTCGTCGACCTGACCCAGGGCATGCCCGTCGACGACTCCGGCTTCGCCTGCACGCGCAAGCCACGCGCGTGGGTCGAGGGCACCGAGGTGCGCAACGTCAACGCGACCACCAGCGAGATGGTGCCGCTGCCCTTCTCCTTCCCGCTCTCCGGCGACACCTTCACCAGCGTGGGCGTCACCGGTCTCGGCATGCTGCTCTTCTACGACGCGCTGACCGGCGAGTGGTCCTGGGCCGCGCCGTACACCGACAACCTGGACTACGACGACCAGTCCTCGGTGCGCACCGCGACGGTGAACGGCGCGTTCGTCGTCGAGTGGCGCGGCGTCCTGCTCAAGGGCACCGGCCTGCGCCTCACCTTCGAGGCGGTGCTCCACCCCGACGGCCGCATGGTGTTCCAGTACGGCGACCTGCCCGACGACCCGCGGATCCGCAACGGGGAGGGCGTCGTGGCGGTGTCCAACGCCTACGGGCCCGACGTGCTGCTGATCCGCGGCACGCTCGACCCCGAGACGGCCTTCGAGGTCCGGCCGGCCTCTCAGAGCTGAAGGCCGGACGGCGACCGCCCGCTGACGGGCGGTCGCCATGCCCGGGCGACGTCACCAGGATCGGATGAGCGCGGCCAGGAGGTTGGCGGCCGGGGCCAGCGCGGCCTCGTCCAGGTCGAAGGTCGGCGAATGATGCGGTCCGTACGTTCCCGCGCCCACGAGCAGGTATCCGGCGAGCCCGCCGCGTTCCTGGACGCGCCGCATGAACAGCGTCGCGTCATCGCTCGCGCGCAGGGGACGCGGCGGCAGAAGCCGCAGGCCGTGGCTCGGGGCGAGGGTCTCGATCCTGCTGAGGATCGCGACGTCGGTGGTCGCGCTGGTCGCCCAGCCGGTTCTGGCGATGTCCACGGTGACCCCGTGCATGGCGGCCGCGCCGTGGAGGACGTCGCGGGCGCGCCGCTCCAGGTCGTCGTGCTCGGCGGCGGCGTCGGCCCGGACCTCCGCGCCGAGGACGGCAAGGGCGCTGACGATGTTCGCCGCGCCGGGCGCGTGCAGCGTCCCGACGTTGACGCGGGTCGTCGCCGTCGCGTAGCGGGGCAGAGCGTGCAGGCCCAGAACGGCGGACGCCGCCGCCAGCAGGGCGCTGCGGCCCTGTTCGGGCGCCCCGCTGGCGTGGGAGGCGATCCCGGTGAACTCCGCCCGCAGTTTCGAGGTCCCGTACAGCTCGGTCGCGGCCGCGACGCATCCGTCCGGGGTGCCGAAGCCGAGGTGGACGGCCAGCAGGACGTCCACCTCGTCGACCAGCCCGGCGGCCAGCATGGGAGCGGCGCCGCGGACGCCCTCCTCGGCGGGCTGGAACAGCAGCCGTACGGTGCCGGCGAACTGCCCGTCGGACAGCAGGGCCGCGGCCCGCAGCGCGATGGCCACGTGCCCGTCGTGCCCGCAGGCGTGCATCGCGCCGTCGATGTCCGAGCCGAAACCCCCGGCCTCGGGGTGGTGGCCGCCGGAGCGGCTCTCCTGGATCGGCAGGGCGTCCATGTCCACCCGCAGGCCGACCAGCGGACCCGGGCGAGCGCCGTGCAGCTCCGCGACGAAGGCGGTGCTCCCGTCACGGAAACGGTGCACCGACTCCGCCGGCACGCCCTGCGCGGCGGCCCGCCGGGCGGCGGCGTCGAGCTCGTCGCGGCCCGGCAGTCCGGGGTGGTCGTGCACGTCGACGAGGTCGCCGCCGCCGCGCAGCCGCCAGCCCAGGTCGGACAGGAGGCTCCAGGCTAGATCCGCGGTCTCGATCTCGAGGAAGCCGACCTCGGGCCGCCGGTGCAGCTGACGCCGGACGGCGGTCGCGTCCAGCGGATCCGGCCGGGCCCCGGATCGCCGGCGCGTGCTCACGATGTTCCAGCGGCGAGGGCGTGGACGACGGCGGTCGTGAACTGCTCGGTGCTCGCCGTGCCGCCGAGATCGGGGGTGGCGGTCCCCGCACGGAGGACGTGCTCGAAGGCGGACACGAGACCGGCCGCGGCGTCGGATTCGCCGAGATGATCCAGCATCATGGCCGCCGCCCAGAGGGTGCCGACCGGATTGGCGATGCCCATGCCGGCGATGTCGGGCGCCGATCCGTGCACCGGCTCGAACATCGACGGGTACGTCTTGGTCGGGTCGAGGTTGGCGCTGGGCGCGACCCCGATCGACCCGGCCAGGGCGCCGGCGAGGTCGGAGAGGATGTCGCCGAACAGGTTGGAGGCGACGATGACGTCGACGCTCTCCGGCCGCAGTACGAGGCGTGCGGCCAGCGCGTCGATGAGGACCTTCTCCAGCCGCACCCCGCTGCCGTCGGCCACCTCGGCCACGACCTCGTCCCAGAACGGCATCGTGTGGATGATGCCGTTCGACTTCGTCGCCGAGATCAGCCGGCCCGAACGCCGCAGGGCCAGGTCGGAGGCGAAGCGCGCGATCCGTTCGATGCCGGCGCGGGTGAACACCGCCTCCTGGACGGCGAACTCGCCGGGCCGGCCGCGGTTGACCCGGCCGCCGACCTCGCTGTATTCGCCTTCGACGTTCTCGCGTACGACGACCAGGTCGATCGGGGCGTCCGAGCGCAACGGCGAGCGGATTCCGGGCAGCGAACGGACCGGCCGGAGGTTGACGTACTGGACGAACTCCCGGCGGATGGGGATGAGCAGCCCCCACAGGGTGACGTCGTCGGGGATGTCCGGCGCGCCGACGGCGCCCAGCAGGATGGCGTCGGCGGAGGCGAGCTGCTCGAGGCCGTCGACGGGCATCATGCGCCCGTGCGCCCGGTGGTGGTCGCACCCCCACGCGCGCTCGCGCCACTCGACGGTGAACCCGAAGGTCGCGGCCAGGTGGTCGACGCAGCGCACGGCGGCGGGGACGACCTCGGTGCCGATCCCGTCACCCGGGACGACGTCGACGACGTAGCGCCGTGCCGTCCCGGGGCCGGTGTGTTCCGGGGAGGTCGTGGTCACGACAGCTTCGTGTCCTTCGTGAGGAGGGTCCGCTCCAGCGGGTCGGTCGGCAGGCCCTTGACGGTGTCCGCGACGCCCATGGTGAGGCTCTCGTGGACGAGCGGGACGAAGGCCACGTCGGTGGCCAGCTGGGTGGCGATCTGACCGTAGAGGTCGTGGCGCTTGGCCGGGTCCGCCGTGCTCCCGGCCTCCTTGACGAGCTCGTCGACCTTCGGGTTGCAGTAACCGGCGAGGTTGAAGCTGCCCTTGCAGGTTTCGTCCGAGCGCAGAACGCTGATGGGCTCGGGCAGGTCGATGAGGTGGTTGCGGGACAGCAGGGTCGCCTGGAAATTGCCGCCCATGAGGTCGTCCTCGACCGAGGCGTAGTCCCCGGTGCGGATCTTCACGGTGATGCCGGCCTCGGCCAGCTGCGCCTGGATCACCTGGGCGAGGTCGGCGAACTCGGGCCGGTCGGAATAGGCGATGAGCTCGAAGCCGAGCGAGCCGGGGTCGATGCCGGCGGCGGCCATGGCGGCCTTGGCGTCGGCGGCGTTCCCCTGCACGGGCTGCAGCCCTGCCGGCGTCCACGGCTCGTCAGGCGTGAACGGCCCGGCGGCCGCGGTGGCGGTGCCCTCGTAGACGGCCTTGACGATGGCGTCGAGCCCGATGGCCTTCTGGATCGCGCGGCGCGCCTCGACCTTGTCGAAAGGGGCCTTGCGGGTGTTGAGGTACAGGCCGGTGGTGCGGGGCAGCGCGGTTTGCTGCAGGGTGATGTTGTTGTCGCCCTTCAGGGTGGTGAGGGTGGTGACGGGGAGGTTGGCGGCCACCGACACCTCACCGGCACGCAGCTGCGTGGCGCGGGTGGCGCCGCTCTCGGCGTAGCGGATCTCCGCGCTGCCGAGGGCGACGTCCCCGCCCCAGTAGCCGTCGTTGGCGGCCAGCGACAGCGACTGGCCGGTGCCGATGCTGGTGATCTTGAACGGTCCGGTGCAGGTGCCGACCGGGTTCGTGGTGGTGCCGGAGAACGCCTCGGGGGCGAGGATCCCGGTGTTCGGGACGCTGACCCGCAGCGGCAGGAACAGATCCTCCTCCGGCGTGTCGATCCGTACGGTCCGGTCGTCGACGGCCGTGACCGCGGAGATGACGCTGGGGGCGAAGCTGCGCGGCGGCGCCGTGGCCTTCAGCAGCCGGTTGAGATCGTCGGCGACGACCTTCGCGGTGAGCGCGGTGCCGTTCTGGAACTTGGTGTCACGGATGGTGAACGTCCAGGACTTGGGCTCCGTCTGCTTCCATTCCGTCGCCAGGGCGGGCTGGGCGTGGTTGTCCTTGTCCACGGCCACCAGGGTCTCCAGGCAGCCGGCGCGGGTGAGGGTGAAGGCGTCGTCAGTCTCCAGGGCGTACCCGGAGTCGGGCGCCCACAGGTCGGCGATGATCAGTTTGGAGCCGCCGCCGCTCGCGGTGGCCTCGGGAGTGCCGGAGTCGAACGAGCAGCCGGCGAGCACGACGAGGGCTGTCGACATGCCGGCGAGGGTTTTCCAGGTGCGTGCCATGCTGGTGTTCCTTCTGAACGTCGTTGGGGGGAGAGCAAGGGATCGGGCACCACGGCATGACCGGTCGACGCTCAGGTGTCCCGGTCGGATGGGCAGTGGATGAGGAGTTGCCGGTGAGGGAGCTCAGCTGATGGAGGTCAGCCGGGCCGCGATGACCTTGGGTGCGGTCATCGCCACGACGGCGCTGGTGACGCCTTCCCGGCCGATGCCGCTGCGGTGGAAACCGCCGAACGGCATGGCGTCGATGCGGAAGTCGGAGGTGTCGTTGATCATTACGGCGCCGGCCCGCAGCCGGCGGGCCGTGCGCAGGGCGGCGGTGGTGTCGCGGGTGAAGACCCCGGCCTGCAGGCCGGTGGCCGCGCGGTTGGCCTGGTTCACGGCGTCGTCGAGATCGGCCACGGGCAGCACGCTGACCACGGGGCCGAAGATCTCGTCGGTGACGATGGGGTCGTCGGGGGCGAGGTCGGTGAGGATGGTCGGCTGGTACGTGGCGTCCTGACGGACCGCTCCCGCGCGTACGACGGCGCCGCGGGCGACGGCCTCCTCGACCCGGCGCTCCACGCGGCGCGCGGCCGCCTCGTCGATCAGCGGCCCGACGTCGGTCGTCTCGTCATGCTTGCTGCCGACGCTCAGGTGCGAGGTCATATGGGTCAGGTGGCCGAGCAGCTCGTCGTAGTGCCGGGCGACCACGTAGACGCGCTGCACCGACAGGCAGTTCTGTCCCGCGCACCCGAACGCCCCTTCGGCTATCGCCTGCGCGGCCGCCATCAGGTCCACGCCGTGGTCGACGATGACGGGGTTGGACCCGCCCAGCTCCATCAGCAGGGTTCGGGCGCCGGCCAGGCGGGCCACCTCGTCGGCGGTGCGGATCCCGCCGGTGAAGGAGACGACGTCGACGCCGGGGTGCGACACCAGCTCCCGCCCGGCGGTCGGGCCGCCCGGCAGCACGGCGATCCGGTCGCCGGGAACGCCCGCCTCGAGGAGCAGCTCGGCCAGGGCGAGCGCGGACAGCGGCGTCGCCTCGTGCGGCTTGACCGCGATGACGTTGCCGGACAGCAGTGCCGGGCCGACCTTGTGCGCCACGAGGTTCAGCGGGTCGTTGAACGGGGTGATGGCGGCGACGACCCCGAGTGGTTCCCTGCTGCTCCACCCGAGCCGGTCCGCGCCGCGGGAGGTGTCCTCGAACGGCACGCTGGCGCCCTGCAGGGCGTGTCCCGCACCTGCGGACAGCTGCAGGGTCTCCGCCGCCCGGGCCACCTCCCGGCGGGCATCCCTGATCGTCTTGCAACCCTCGGAGCCCACGATGGCGGTGAACCGTTCGGCTTGCCGCCTCAGCAGGTCGGCGGCACGGTGCAGGGCCTCCCGGCGCTGCCACAGCGGCCAGTCGGCACGGTCGGCGGCGGTGCCGGCCCGGAAGGTGTCCACGAGCGCGTCGACGGCCGCGCGCACTTCCGCGGCGGTGCTGTCGGCGACCTCGCCGAGGAAGGCGCCGGTCTCGGGGTCGGTGACGGCGGTGTGCCGTTCGGTCTCCCGCCAGTGTCCGCCGGCGAACGCCTTACCGGGCGGAGTCCAGCGGGTGGCGGCGGACGGGGCGGTTTGTCCGGTCATCAGGCTCATGCGGGGATCTCCTCAACGACCAGCCGGCTCCGGCTCTCCGCGGAGCGGTGACAGCGGACGTAGTGGCCGTTTCCGTTGTCGACGAGGTCGGGTTGCTCGGTGCGGCAATGGTCGGTGGCCAGCGGACAGCGGGTGTTGAAGCGGCAGCCGGGAGGCGGGGAGACGGGGCTGGGTGGTTCGCCTTTCAGCTGGTCCGGCTCACCGGCGTCGATGCGGTGTCCCTGACCCGAGTGCAGCAGCGCCAGGGTGTAGGGGTGCAGGGCGCCCGTGAAGATGTCGTCGTGCGTGGCCGTCTCCACGATCTGCCCGAGGTAGAGAACCGCCACCCGGTCGGCGAGGAACTTCACCACCCTCAGGTCGTGGGAGATGAACAGCATGCTCAGCCCGCGCGACCGGCGCAGATCGACCAGCAGGTTCAGGATGGTCGCCTGCACCGAGGCGTCCAGGGCCGACACGGGCTCGTCGCAGACGAGCAGCTTGGGTTCCAGCAGGAGGGCTCTGGCGATGACCACCCGCTGCAGCTGCCCTCCGGAGCAGTCGCCCGGCCGGCGCTCCAGGAAGCTGTGGTCCAGGCCGACCTCCGCCAGCGCGGTGGTCACCCGCAGCAGGCGTTCCTGCGGCGTGCCGATGCGGTGTTGCTGCAGGGGGGCGAGCATCGATTCCCGCAGCGTCATGCGCGGGTCCAGCGCGGAGTGCGGGTCCTGGAAGACCAGCTGCGCCGACCGGCGCAGCTGACGGAGCTGGGCGCCGCGCAGCTTGCCGACCCTCAGCCGATCGACCTCGATCCGTCCGGAGTCGATCGGTACGAGGCCGAGCAGGAGCCGGGCCAGAGTGCTCTTGCCCGAGCCGGACTCGCCGACCAGCCCCAGTACCTCCCCCTCGCGGATGGTCAGGGACACGTCGTCGACGGAGTGCACGTGCGGCCGGCGTCCGAAGCCGTTCCGCGCCAACGGATAGTGCTTGGTGACATGGTCGATGACGGCGATCTCGGAGCTCATGTGGGAGCTCTGCGCGGGGTCGTTCATGCCGGGACCTGTCGTCGGGGGTCGATGGTGACCCAGCAGCGTGAGTTGCGACGGGTGCCGCAGCCGGCGAGATCGGGTTCCTCGGTGTCACAGTGGGAGCCCAGTTCCCCGTCGCTGGCCGCGACGTCGCAGCGCGGGCGGAAGCGGCAGCCGTGACTGACGGCGCGTGCCGCGGTGGCGTTGCCGGGGATGGTGTGCAGATGGCCGGTGTCGTCGGTCTGCAGGGTGGAGCAGCGCAGCAACGCCTGGGTGTAAGGGTGCTCGGCGGCGGTGATGACCTCGGCGGCCGGTCCGTCCTCGACGATGCGGCCCGCGTACATGACGGCGATGCGGTCGGCGATGGAGGCGACGGTGGTCACGTCGTGGGAGATGAACAGGACCGACATTCCGGTCTCGACCTGCATGGCGGCGATCAGCCGGAGAATCTGCGCTTCGACGGTGACGTCGAGGGCGGTGGTGGGCTCGTCGGCGATGAGGACGTCCGGGTGGGCGGCCAGCGCCATGGCGATCATGACGCGCTGGGCCATGCCGCCGGACATCTGGTGTGGATGCTCACCGGCGCGGCGGTCGGGATCGGGGATCCCGACCGCGGCGAGCAGCTCCACGACCCGGCGGCGGGCGGCCTGCCTGCCCATGCCGAGATGCCTGCGCAGCGGCTCGGCGACCTGGCTGCCGACCGTCGCGGTCGGGTCGAGCATGCGCTTGGGCTGCTGGTAGAGCATGGAGATCCGCCGGCCGCGTACGCCGTCCAACGCCCGTGAGGAGGCGGCGAGCAGGTCGAGATCGCCCAGCCGCAGGCCCTCGGCGTGCATGTGCAATCCGGCCGGCAGCATGCGCAGCACCGAGTGGGCGGTCATGCTCTTGCCCGACCCCGATTCGCCGACCACGGCCAGCACCTCGCCGGGATCGAGGGTCAGGCTGACGTGGTCGAGGATGGGTGGGGCCTGTCCGGGCCGCCCGGCGTGAACGGTGAGGTCGCGGACCTCCAGACGCGCGCTCATGGCTGCTCCCGGGGATGCGGTGGGGCTTCCTGGTCGTCGCCGTGGCGGTAGCCGTCGGCGTGTTCATGAGAGGCCGACGGATCCTGGTGGCGATGCGAGTGAGGGAGAAGGCGCTGCTTGGGCGGCTGGTCCGATGCCCCCGGCTGGAGCTCGCCGGCCTCGGCGAAGTGACGGTCCAGAAGCGCCTTGGCGGCGGACCTGTCGCCGCTGGCGATGACGTGCAGCAACTGCTCGTGCTCGGCCCACAGCTTGGAACGGTCGCTGTAGCTGTCGACGATCATCCGGAAGCACAGCTGCATCTCGTTGGCGATGAGGCCGTACAGCCGATCCAGCCGGGTGCTGCCGGCGGCGCTGACCAGCCGGCGATGGAAGGCGAGGTCGAGGGCGGCCAGCGCGCTCTCGTCCGCGTGGCCGACGGCGTCCCTCATCCGCGCGACGATCACCTCGAGGTCGGCGACCAGGCCCGCGGAAACCCCTCGGGCGGTGACCCGGCGCAGTGCCTCCCGCTCGATCGCCTGGCGGGCGACGAAGATGTCCTCCAGGTCCTCCGTGGTCAGGGTGGGGACGAAGACCCCTTGGCGGGGGTAGCTGACCAGCAGGCCTTCTTGCACCAGACGCTGCATCGCCTCGCGCAACGGGCCGCGCGAGACCTCGAAGTACGCCGCGAGCTCGACTTCGTTCATCTGGGTCCCTGGCGGGAACTCCCCGCCGAGGATGCGGTCCCGCAACAGCCCGGTGACCACCTCCGTCAGCGTCCGCTTCGAGGTCCTGCCCGCCGGGGCCGGGGTCTGTTGGCTCATGAGTGTGCTTCTCCGGGTTCGTGGTCCGTTCCCACCGCTCGCGCTCTCCAGCCGCAGGAGCGCGTGATCGTTTCCAGTGTGACCGCCGCGCGGGTGCGGCGGGACTCCGCAGCTCATGTGGACCGCCCTGCCCGGGCCCGGCGCGTCTCCAGGCCGCGACCGGCGAGGGTGACGCTGAGGGCGGCGATGAAGATCGCGGCACCTGGGGCCAGGACCAGCATGGGCAAGCGGTCCAGGTAGGGGATGGCCTCGGACAACATCGACCCCCAGTCGGAGAACGGTGGCTGGACGCCGAGTCCCAGGAAGGACAGGGCGCCGACGGTGATGAGCTTGTGGCCGAAGCGCACTGCCGCGTGGGCCAGCAACGGGGGCAGGGCGTTGGGAAGCAGGTGGCGGCGGATGATGAACCACCCCGAGCACCCCAGAGCCTGAGCCGCTTCGATGAAGTCACGGCCGTTGATCTCCAGCGCGACGCCGCGGGCCAGCCGGCAGAACGGCGTCCACCCGCCGATGGTCAGGGCGAGCACCAGCGTCAGGTCACCGGTGCCGAGGATCGCGACGAGGAAGAGCGCGACCACCATCTCGGGGAAGGCCAGCAGGATGTCGGTGACGCGCATGACGACGGTGTCGAGCCAGCCACCTCGCCGCGCGACGACGAACCCCACGAGAGTGCCGGTGACGGCGCAGATCAACAGCGTGACCGAGGCGACGGCCAGGGAGAACCGGCCCCCGTCCAGCAGCCTGCTGAGCACGTCGCGGCCCAGGTGGTCGGTGCCCAGCAGGTGGGCCGCGGAGCTGCCTTCCAGGCGCGCGACGAGGTCCTGCTGAGCCGGCGGATAGGGCGCCAGCCACGGTGCCAGCAGCAGGAGCGTGGCGATCACCCCGAACAGGACGGACCCGGCCAGCAAGGCCGGCGGCCACGTTCCGCGCCCGCGGCGCGCCGGGGCGGTGGCGGTCTCGGCCGATGACGGCGACGGTGACGGCGGCGGCGCGGCGCCGGGTTCGTCGCGACGGGCGTCGTCGCCGAAGACGTCAAGCACGGACACGGCTCGTCCTCGCGTTCGGGTTGATGGCGGTGTAAAGGACATCGGTGAGGGTGGTGATGAGCACGGCCAGGCCGACGACCGCCACGACCCCACCCTGGATGAGCGGGACGTCGTTGTTGATGACCGCGTCGTACATCTGCCGCCCGACCCCTGGTACGGCGAAGATGACCTCGACGACGACCGACCCGCCGAGCAGGCCGGCCAGCCAGACCGCGAACAGGGTCAGGACCGGCAGGACGGAATTGCGCAGCCCGTGTCGCAGCATGGTCTGGGCGAAGCTCAGCCCGCGCCCGCGGGCGGCGGTGATGTAGGGCGCCTCGAGCACCTCGATCATCGACGAGCGGGCGACCTGGGTGAAGTAACTCATCGGCCGCAGCGCCACGGTCAGGCAGGGAAGCACCATCGACTCCACCCCGTGCCAGCCGGAGGAGGGCAGGACGCCGAGCTGCAGGGCGAACACCAGGACCAGGACCGGGCCGAGCCAGTACTCCGGGACGGCCACGAATGCCTGCGTGACGCCGGTGATCGCGCCGTCGAGCGGGGTTCCGCGCCGTACCGCGCAGACGGCTCCCAGCGGGACCGCCACGAACAGGGCGAGCAGGAGGGCGATGACGGCGATCGAGGCGGTGACCGACAACGCCCGCATCAGCTGGGGGAGGACCTCCGTGCCGTTGGTGAACGACCGGCCGAGATCACCCTGCAGCGCCGAGCCCAGCCAGGACAGGTACTGCTGGAGCAGCGGCCGGTCCAGCCCGTACTCGACCCGGAGGCGGGCCAGCGTCTGCGGGTCCTGGACCAGGTCGCCCACCCTGGCCCGCAGGATCCGCGCGGCCGGGTCCCCGGGCGTGACGTAGGGGATGAGGAACACCAGGAAAGAGGCGACCAGCAGGGTCGTCACGAGGACGGCGAACCGTCTCAGCACGTACAACACTCGGGTACCTCCGGGTCGTCACACGTTCGCGGATCGATCAGCGCACGGCGTCGAGCGCGCGGAAGAACGCCCCGGCGGCCGGCAGGAACCAGGGCGGCCCGAAGTGGCCGGGAACCGGCGGGAACGCCAGCCCCTTCCAGGGGTTGACCGTGGGGTCGCCGCCGATGACGTCGGCCATGACCTTGCCCATGTGGGTGGCCATCTGGACCCCGTGGCCGCTGTAGCCGACGGAGTAGTGCATCCCGTCCCGTACGCCGGCGTGGACCATCTGATCCATCGTCATGTCGACCAGCCCGCCCCAGCAGTAGTCCAGGCGGACGTCACGCAGCCGCGGGAACACCTCGGTGACGGCCTTGCGCAGGATCTCGCCGCTCTTGAGGTCCGACTGGGCGTCCGACAGGGCGAACCGGGCCCGCCCGCCGAACAGCAACCTGTTGTCCGGCGTGGGACGGAAGTAGTACAGCAGGTTCTTGGTGTCCGACGCCATCCGCCGGTGCGGCATGAGCTGGGCGACGAGGTCGTCCGGCAGGGGTTCGGTGACGACGATGAAACTGCCCACCGGCACGATGCGGCGGCGCAGCCACGGGGTCAGCGACCCCGTGTACCCGCTGGTGGCGATGAGCACGTCGGAGGCGGTCAGGACGCCGCGCGTGGTCTGCACCCGATGCCCGTTGCCCGGGCCGACGCGGCGGACGCCGGTCACCGCGGCGTTCTCCGCCACCAGGGCCCCGTGGCCGACCGCGGCGCGGGCCAGCCCCATGACCAGCTTCCCGACGTGGGCGCCCGCCCCGTTCGGGTCGACCTGCGCGCCGTGGTAGCGGTCGCTGCCGAGCTCGTCACGCATGCGGCCGCGGGGGACCAGCTGGACCGAACGGCCGATGAGTCTCTCGATCATCTCCGCCGAACGCTCCAGTGCGGCGTAGTGCGCCGGTTTGGCGGCCAGGGTGAGCTTGCCGGACCGCACGAAGTCGCAGGCGATCTCCTCGTCGGTGACGATCTTCTCGACGGTGTCGATCGCGTCGTCGTAGGCGGTGAACATCGCCGTCGCACGCTCCGCGCCGTACCGCTTGACCGCGGCGGGGAAGGAGATGGCCAGGCCGGTCGTGGCCATGCCGCCGTTGCGGCCGGAGGCTCCCCAGCCCACGGTGTGCGACTCCAGCACGGCGACGCTGGCGCCGCGGCGGGCGAGATGCAGCGCGGCGGACAGGCCGGTCAACCCGGCGCCGATGACCGCGACGTCGACCTGTTCGGGGAGTTCGGCACGGCGGAAGTCGCCGGCCGGTTCGGCGGTGTCGAGCCAGTAGCTGGTCAGCTTCACGACGTCCTCCTTCCGATCAGAGACCCAGCACAGCGGGGACGCCGGACAGGTCGGCGGTCTCGGCGTACCGGTAGAAGGGGGTGGAGGGGTCGTAGCCGCGGTTGACGTAGACCTTGTGCGGGATCCGCAGCTCGTGGGCGGGGATCAGGTCGTACCAGATGTGCGAGGAGACGTGCACGATCTCGTCGCGTTCGCAGCCCAGCTGGTCGAGCATGTACTCGAAGGCCTGGTAGCGCGGCTTGTACGCCCTGGCCTGCTCGGCGGTGAACACCTTGTGGAAGGGGGCGCCGAGCTGGTCGACATTGTGCCGCAGCGTCTCGTCGACGGCGTTGGAGAGGATCACCAGCGGGTAGGCGTCGGCGAGCTTGGCCAGGGCCGGGGGAACGTCCGCATGGGGACCCCAGGTCGGCACGCAGGCCACGATGGCCTCGCCGTCGGAGGCACGGTAGCCGATGCCCCAGCGTTCGCAGGTGCGCCTGAAGGAGTCCTTGAGCACGTCGGGGTAGAGCTTGAACTCGCCGAGCACCTCGTCCATCCGGTACGCGCGGTAGTCCTTGAGGAAGAGCGGCATGTCCTCCTCGGAGATCCGGTCGGCGACCAGCGGCTTGACGGTGAGGTTGAGATCGAAGCTGGTCAGGGTCCCATAACAGTCGAAGGTGATGTATTTGGGGCGCACGCTGGTCAGGTCCACGAGCAGTTCCTCCGGTGGGGGTCGGTCCGGTGGGAGTGGGAGCGTCGGTGGTCGGTCCGGTGAGAGCCGGAGTCCGTCGGTGCGAGCGGCGAGATGTCACGCTCGGTGTCAGCCGCCGAGGCGACCGGCCGTGTGGTGTCTGGAACGCTAAGCATCCGTTTCTCTGCTGTCAACAATTCCGAGCCGCCTGCTTGTAACGAGTATGTTTCCGCAGCTTCTGTCGATCTTCAGGAGCTGATTGCCTGGTATTGGTGCTGATTTTCACTGCCCGTACGGCCTTCATCTCCGGAAGATTGTTGACAACAGTTGACCGTCGCTGGCTATTGTGGACAAGATGTGATGGCGCGGCAGACGCCACTCGGCAGCCGACCGCCCCTCTCCCGGCCCCGCGACTCACCCTCCCGGCCCCGCGACCCCCCTCCGGCCCCCGCGACTCACTCACCCAGTCCCGCGACTCACCCTCCGCCGGCATGAATGGACTCTCGATGCGAGCTTCCACGACCCCAGACGATCACGGCCACGGCCACGGCCACGGCCACGGACATGGCCACGACCACCCGCACGATGACGCTCCCGCCGCCCCCGTGAACGGCCACGACCACCCGCACGACGACGCTCCCGCCGCCGCCGCGAACGGCCACGGGCACGGGCACGGCCACTCCGATCACGATCGACACGAGCCCGAGGCTTCGGCCGCAACCGGGCACGGCCACGGACATGGGCACGGACATGGCCACGGCGACGACCACGGCCACGACCACGGCACCGGCCTGTGGGCGCGGGTCAAGCACACGCTGATCCCGCATGCCCACGACGCCAACGAAGCGATCCAGAGCGCCGAGGAGTCGGCCCAGGACGGGATCCGCACGGCCTGGATCGGGCTGGCCGGCATGATGGCCACCGCGATCGGCCAGATGGTCATCGTCGCGGTGTCCGGCTCGATCGCCCTGCTGGCCGACACCATCCACAACCTCGGGCACGCCGCGACCACGATCCCCCTGATCATCGCCTTCCGGCTGGGCCGGCGCGCGGCGACCAAGAAGTACTCCTACGGTTACCGGCGCGCCGAGGACCTGGTCGGGCTGTTCATCTCCCTGGTCATCGTCGCCTCGATCGGATTGATCATCTGGGAGTCGATCGACGCGCTGATCAACCCGCACCCGCTGACCAACCTGTGGTGGGTCTTCGCCGCGGGGCTCGTCGGCTTCCTCGGCAACGAGATGGTGGCCGTGTACCGCATCCGGACCGGCCGTCGCATCGGCTCGGCCGCGCTGATCGCCGAGGGCCAGCACGCCCGCGCCGACGGATACACCTCGATCGCCGTCATCGCCGGCGTGGTCGGCGTGTGGCTCGGGTTCGACCGCGCCGACGCCATCGTCGGCCTCCTCATCGCCGTGGCGATCAGCGGCATCCTGGTCAACTCCCTGATCATCATCGTCCGCCGCCTCATGGACGGTGTGGAGCCGGAGACGATCGACCGGATGCGCGCCACCATCGCGGGCGTCGACGGCGTCGTGTCCGTCGGCGAGGTCCGCGTCCGCTGGTCGGGTCACCGCATGGAGGGAGACGCCGAGATCGGCCTCGACTACGGGCTGAGCATGATCGAGGCCCACGCCGTGGCCGAGAACGTCCAGCACTCCCTGATGCACGCGGTGGGCAACCTCGACCGGGTCACCGTCCACGTCCATCCCACCTTCGACGGCGTGATCCCCGACGACCTCCACGAGTTGTCCGGCCACCACGCCTCGAAGGAGGCCAGGGAGGCGTACCGGGCGAAGGTCGCCACGCAGGGAGCGGGGTGACTCCCGTGGAATGGTCGATCCACCCGCTGAGCGAGCGCACCCTGCCCGGCGCCCAGTCGGTGATGCGGCGCAGCATCGCCGAGGACTTCGGCGACGCCTACGACCCGCGGATCCACGCCGACGTCGACGACCCCTTGACCCACTACGCCCCGGGAAACGGCCCCTTCCTCCTGGTGGTGACCGACGACGGCACGGGTGAGGTCCTGGCGACGGGCGGCATCCGCAGCGGACGCCTGAAGCCCGGCCTCACCCCGCAACACGTCGTCGACCGGTACGAGGACGGCCGGCACGGCCAGCTCGTACGCGTCTACGTCCGCAAGGAGGCCCGCCGCGCCGGCATCGCCAGGGCCCTGGTCCGCGCGGTTCTCGACCGCGCGGACCAGGAGGGGCACTACCAGGCCATCGCTCTGCACACCTATCGCCACTCCCCGGGCGCCATCGCCTTCTGGGAGTCCTTCGGCGCCCGGCTCGTCCATGACGACACGCAGGGAGCCAGCGGCGCGGTCTTCTACGACCTGCCGCGCAGCCCTCACAGCCACCCCCACCGCACTGGCGAGACAGGAGAACACCATGTCCAAGCGTCGTGACGTCTTCATCTTCGTTGCCGAGCCCACCAAGATCGAGGATGCCCGCACCAGCCTCGTCGACTGGCTGCGCAGCCTCGAGGGCCACCCCGGCTACCTCGGGGGCTCGGTCCTGCGCGAGTGCGCCGGCGAGCTCATCCCGAACACGCTGGTGATGACGCTGGAGTTCGAGAGCACCGAGGCCGCCCGGGCCCTGTGGCCGAAGATCGAGAACACGATCAACCCGCTCTACCCCGATGACAAGTCCGACAAGTCGATCGACCAGGGCGCCGCGTTCTTCACCGGCGCGGACGCTCCCGTGGCGCCGGAGGACCTGAGGTTCACCCGCGGCAACGGCCTGGTGGCCCGGATGCTGCACATCCACGCCGAGGTCGTCGAGGACGTCGTGGTCGCCGCCTGACCTGCACCGTTCCCCACCCGTAGTCCCCACCCCGATGTGATGAGGAGCCTTTCTTGACGAGCACCAGCCTGTGGCATCCGCAGACCGCGATGTCCACCATCGAGGAAACCCTCACGGTCATCGCGTCGGGGCGGGGCGCCTCGGTGCGTACCGAGGACGGCCAGGACCTGCTCGACCTGCCGGCCGGCCTGTGGCACGCCAACGTCGGACACGGCCGGACCCGCATCGCCGACGCCGTCCGCCGGCAGATGACCGTTCTGGAGACGTACCACCTGTTCCAGGGAATGGCCAACCGCCCCGCCATCCGGCTCGCCGAGCGCCTCGCGGAGCTGAGCCCCATCCCCGACGCGAAGGTCTTCCTCACCAGCGGCGGCTCCGACTCCGTCGACACCGCCTGCAAGCTCGCGCGCCGGCACTGGCAGCTGGCCGGGCGGCCCGGCAAGCGCGTCATCGTCTCCCGGCAGCACGCCTACCACGGTCTGCACGGGTTCGGTACGAGCATCACGGGCATCCAGAGCAACCGCGACGGGTACGGCAGCGACTCGCTGATCCCCGAGACCGCCCGCGTGCCGTGGAACGACCTGGCCGCCACCGAGACGGAGCTGCTCCGGCTCGGACCCGACAACGTCGCCGCCGTCATCGCCGAACCGATCATCGGCACCGGGGGCGTGCTGCTGCCCCCGCCCGGCTACCTCACCGGGCTGGCCGAACTGTGCCGCCGCCTGGACATCCTGCTCATCGCCGACGAGGTCATCACCGGTTTCGGGCGGGTCGGGCAGTGGTTCGCCTGCCAGCGTTTCGGCATCGAGCCGGATCTCCTCACCATGGCCAAGGGCATCACCTCCGGCTACCTGCCGCTGGGCGGCGTGCTGGTGTCCCGGCGCGTCTGGGAGCCCTTCTTCGCCGAAACCCCCGACGCCCCGACCTTCCGCCACGGTCTGACGTACTCGGGCCACGCCGCCGCCTGCGTCGCCGCCGAGGTGAACCTGAGCATCCTCGAGGAGGAAGGGCTGCTGGAGCGCGTCCTGGACCTCGAGCCCGTCCTGGCCCAGGCCCTCACCCCGCTGTGCGACCACGAGGCCGTCGTCGACGTCCGGGCCGGTGCCGGACTTCTCGCGGCGGTCCAGCTCGCCCCCGACGTCGACGCACGGCCCGTACTGCGCGCCGCGCGGGAGCAGGGCGTCCTCACCCGGCTGCTGGCCGACAACTCCCTGCACGTCAGTCCCCCGTTCGTCATCACCGCCGAGGAGATCTCCCGTGCCGCCGACGTCCTCAAGTCTGCTCTCGACCGTGCCCGTACCCTCGAATCCGCCTGAGCCCGCGCAGTCGTCGGCGCTGCGGCCGGCTGACATCGCCCGGCACCGCGACCTCACGGAGACCGCGGCCGCGTCGCTGCCCGGCGGCTTCCTGGCCGCCGGGTGGACGGCGCCGCGCTCCGGGCGGACCTTCGACGTCGCCGACCCCGCGCTCGGCCGGCCGGTCGCGGCCGTCGCCGACTGCGAACCGGGTGACGCGCTGC
The DNA here is from genome assembly GCF_040680035.1 of Nonomuraea sp. NPDC052116. NCBI lineage: Bacteria > Bacillati > Actinomycetota > Actinomycetes > Streptosporangiales > Streptosporangiaceae > Nonomuraea > Nonomuraea sp. NPDC052116. The sequence goes on from NZ_JBFAWA010000065.1 coordinate 33,168, forward strand.
TCGCGCTGACCGCGGCGAACGACGCCTTCCCCGCCTGGGCGGCCGCCCCGGCCCGGCGGCGGGCGGACATCCTGTACGGGCTCTACCAGGCGATGCTCGCCGACGAGGAGCGCCTGGCGGCCCTCATCACCCTCGAGGTCGGCAAGACTCTCGCCGAGGCGCGCGGCGAGGTCCGTTACGCCGCCGAGTACGTCCGCTGGTACGCCGAGGAGGCGGTCCGCAGCTCCGGCCGTAGCACCCCGACCCCCGACGGCGGCTGGCACATCGTCACCGCCCCGCGCCCGGTCGGCCCCTGCCTGCTCATCACCCCGTGGAACGTGCCGCTGGCGATGGCCACCCGCAAGGTCGCGCCCGCCCTGGCCGCCGGCTGCACGGTCGTGCTGAAACCGGCCGAGCTCACCCCGCTCACCACGCTGGCCTTCGCACAACTCGCGCGGGACGCGGGGGTCCCGGCAGGAGTCCTCACCGTGGTCACCACCACGGACCCGGGGGCGGTCTGCGGCACGCTCATCGCCGACCCACGGCTGCGGAAGGTGTCCTTCACCGGGTCCACCCCCGTCGGGAAACTGCTGCTGCAGCAGGCCGGCGCGCACGTGCTGCGCACGTCGATGGAACTCGGCGGCAACGCCCCGTTCCTGGTCTTCGACGACGCCGACCTCGACCTCGCGGTCCGTGAGGCGGTCATCGCCAAGATGCGCCTCGGGGGTCAGTCGTGCGTGGCGGCCAACCGGTTCCTCGTCCAGGAACCGGTGGCCGACGAGTTTGCGGCCCGCCTCACCGAGGCTCTCACCGCGATCAGGGTCGGGCTGGGAACCTCGGACGTCGACCTCGGCCCGCTCATCGACGACCGCGCGGTGGCCAAGGCCGACCGGCTGGTCGACGACGCCGTCGCGAAGGGGGCGACGCTGCTGGGGCGTGCCGACGTACCTGGCGGACCCGGCAGCTGGTTCGCCCCGGTGGTGCTGGACCACCTCAGCGCCGACGCTCTCCTGCAGCAGGAGGAGGTCTTCGCCCCGGTCGCGGGCATCCGCCGGTTCCGGACGGAGGACGAGGGGGTGGCGCTGGCCAACGACACCCCGTTCGGGCTCGCGGCGTACCTGGTGGCGCGCGACGGCGACCGGATCGCCCGGGTCGCCGGCCGGTTGGACAGCGGCATGGTCGGCATCAACCGGGGGCTGCTGTCCCACGTGGCCGCGCCGTTCGGCGGGATCAAGGAGTCCGGGCTCGGCCGGGAAGGCGGCGCCGAAGGACTCGTCGAATACCAGAACCTCAAGTACCTCGCCGCCCCGGCGCTGGCCTCATGAGACTCGCCGGAACCGCTCGAAGGAGGGCGGCGGTCATCGGGACCGGAGCGGCGGGGAGCATGGCCGCCTGGCAGCTGGCCGAGCGCGGCCTGGAGGTGCATGCCTTCGACCGCTGGGGCGTCCCGCACCACCGCGGGGCCTCCGGCGGGCAGAGCCGCCGGTTCGCGGTCATCAGCATGGGCGACCCGGACCTGCCGCCGCTGGTCCTCCGGGCCGAGCAGCTGTGGCGCCGGCTGGAGGAGGCGACCGGACGGCGTCTGCTCCAGCAGACCGGCGGACTGATCCTCGGCCCCGCCGGCAGCACCTCGGTCCGGAAGGCCGTGACCAGCTGCGAGAACTGGGGGCTGGTCCATCGCGTCCTCGACGCACAGGACCTGCGGCAGGCTTTCCCCCAGCACGCCGTCGAGGACGAGGACATCGCCGTCCATGACCCCGCGACCGGCTTTCTCCGTCCCGAGCCGGCGATCCTCGCCGCGATCGAACAGGCCACGACGCTCGGGGCGACCGTGCGCCACGACACCGAGGTCCTCGACATCGACGTGAGGTCCGAGACCGTCGGGCTGACCTGCCGAAGCGGCGCGGACCGGCCGCACAGCGAGACGTTCGACGCGGTGGTCATCGCCCCCGGCGCCTGGGCGGCCACGCTGCTGCCGGACGGGCTGCGGGAGGCGATCGGAGTGGCCGGGCTGACCGCGCGCCGGCTGGCGCAGACCTGGTTCGTGCCGGACGACCTCTCGCTGTACGACGCGGAACGCTTTCCGGTCTTCGAACGCGTCGCCATGCCGGACGGCGCCTCCATCTACGGCTTTCCCAGCCTGGACGGCGCCACGGTGAAGATCGGCGTGAAGAGCCGCCCGCACCCGGAGGTGGCCGACCCGGCACGCCCGGATCCCCACCTCACCGCCGACCACCTGGCGGAGATCCGCGATGTCGTCGGGCGCTGGCTGCCCGGGCTCAACCCGCGTCCGGTGCAGGCCTCGGTGCACGTGGAGTCGTACACAGCGGACGGCCGGCCCGTCGTGGGGCTGCTCCCGGGCGCGGCGCACGTCGCGGTCGCCGTCGGGTTCTCGGGCGGAGGATTCAAGTACGCACCGGCGATCGGCGAGGCCCTGGGCGACCTCCTGGCGGACGGCGCCACCGAGGCCGGAATCCGGCAATTCGCACCGGGCCGCTCGGCGACAGTGTGAGCAGATCGCCCAGCCTCAGGGGACGGTGAGGGCGTTCCCCAACCCCTTCGTTCGCCAGGGCGATGGCGCAGGGGAGCGTCACTCCGGCCGCGCGCGAGAGGGATGGGAAGATCGCTTACCGCTCGGGCTCATGTCGGAGCAGGGCGGGAGGCGGCCAAATCTCCACTGGCGTTCCTGTTCAGGGGGCCACAGGCTCACGGCTGGACACCTATGTACGCCATGTTCTTCACGGGCAGCCCTGCGCCTGTGACCTGCACGCGCAGTTCGCTGCTCATGTGCGTCTCTTCGAGCCGCTCAACCGTGACGAGGGCGGAAGGCCATCTGGCCGACTCCAGCCAGATCTCGGGCGGCTCCCTGCGCGATATGTGCCAGCCACGCTGCTTGAGCCGACGCTCGACCTCGGTGACCACGTCCTCCTTAGCGTTTCCATCGAGGAAGACCACGAGGTCGTTCATTTCGACGTAAGTGTTCTCCCACGCGTGACCCACGCTGGCGTCTTCGCCGACCACCCGGCCGATGGCCCGTAACTCCGAGAGCACGGCCGGGTCTACGCGCGACACATGGGGGCCGAAGAAGAAGCGCGGCGCGGCCCACCCCAGGCCCACCATCAAGAGCACGACAGCCAACGGAACCACGATGCTCTTCAGGCAGCCGCGTACGTACGACAGTGCCATGCCACCTGCACCTCCTCGACCAAGCGATCATGCTGCCGGTCAACGCGCCCGGCAATCAAGGGCGAGCGCTACGAGGGAGACGTCGGCATTCACGCCACCGCCCTGCCCACCTAAGCGAACCCGCCCCCGCCCCGCCCCCGCGGTCCGCCCACCCCGGCCCGCCCCGCCCCGACAAAGGCCTGCCCTCTGACGCCCGAGCGGCTGGCCCGGGCCACCAGGGGTGTTCACGAGAGGGTGCGACCTCGCGAAACCGAGGCTCAGAAAGATCGCTTCCCGCAACCGAACTGATCGTTTCCCGTCCTGGCAACCGCATCACGAGCCGTCAGCGGCAGCGCGCCCGCCAGCCGCGGTCCGTTCCGCATAGCCGTACAGGAAGGTCGAAACCCCTGCGGTGACCATCTTCCGGAGCGCGTCCTCGTTGTGGAGGTCCGCCCGGTCGGTGAGGTTGTCGGCGGAGAGGAGCAGCATCAGGTGCCCGGCCGCGCGAGCGGGGTCATCGATCGTGAGGTCGCCGCGCTCGGCGATCCGGCGCAGGCGTTCGGCCAGTTCGCGCCGGGTACGGCCGGGGCCGGTCTCCTGCCAGAGCTTGAGCGCGGCCGGCGGGATGTGCTCGATCTCGGCGTTGATCTGGCGGATGAGCGCGAAGTGCGGGGCCAGGTCGGAGGTCAGCACGCCGAGCCAGGCCAGTCCGAAGTCGATCAGATCGCTCTGGAGATCGATCACCTTGGTCAGATGGCGGTCGATGATGTCGACCATGGTGTCCGCGACCCGCTGCGTGCTCTCCTGCATCACCGCCTGGAACAGCTCGGCCTTGTCGGTGAAGTGGTTGTAGATGGTGCGGTTGGACACCCCCGCCTCAACGGCGATCGCGTCCAGCCCGGCGCGCGTGTAGCCGTCGCGGGCGAACAGGGCCAGCGCCCCGGCCATGATCGCCCGGCGCTTGTCCGGCTGGCCGACCGGCTTCTTTCTCTCGGTCACGCTCCCCGAGCCTAACCGATTACACCGACGTTTGCATTCGCTACTCCTATCGGCGTAACGTCTACACCGATCGGTGCAACACCCTTCAGCTGAGGAGACATCCATGACCAAGATCGGCATCATTGTCGGCAGCACGCGCCCCGGCCGCCGTGGCCGCACCGTCGCCGAGTGGGTGGCCGAAGTCGCCGCGCGGGAGCAGCCGGCGGCCGACTTCGAGATCATCGACCTCGCCGACTTCGGCCTGCCGCTGCTGGATGAGCCGCACCCGCCGGCGTCCGGCCTGTACGGCAAGGCGCACACCATCCGCTGGGCGGAGACGATCGCCGGCTACGACGGGTTCGTGTTCGTCACGCCGGAGTACAACCACTCCATCCCCGGCGTACTGAAGAACGCCCTGGACTTCGTCTACGCCGAGTGGAACGACAAGGCGGCCGGCTTCGTCGGCTACGGCCTGCACGGCGCGACCCGCGCGGTCGAGCACCTCCGGCTGATCCTGGCCGAGCTGAAGGTCGCCACCGTACGCAGCCAGGTGGCGCTGTCCCTGCACCACGACTTCGCTTTCACCGCCCCCACCGAGCCGGGCGACCTCACCCCCGGCCCGCACCAGCACACCGCCCTCACCGCCCTGCTGAACGACGTCGTCGCCTGGTCGCAGGCGCTCGCACCGATCCGTGAAGGAGTTCCGGCATGACCATCTTGATGACCGAGACCGCGCTCGACGACCTGGCCGACGCGATCGCCACCGGCGCGACCGTCGCCGGACTTGGCGAGTCCACCAGATTCGCTCACGAGACCTTCCAGGTGCGCGACCAGCTCTTCCGCCGCCTCGTCCGCAGGCACGGCTTCCGCGCGCTGGCCGTACAGGACAACGCCTCCGTCGGGACGGCCCTCGACGCGTACGTCACCGGCGGCGCGGGCACGGCGCCATCCGCCCTGGCCGGCGCCTGGCGGCCCTGGCGCACCGCCGAAATGGCCGCGGCGCTGGAGTGGATCCGCGCCTTCAACCAGGACCACCCGGACGACCCGGTCCGGATCTTCGGGGTCAAGCCCGCCCAAGCACAGCCCGCCGACTACGACGCCGTCATGGAGCACGCTCGCCGTACCGCCCCGCACCGGCTGGCCGAACTGGCCGCCCACCTGGAGCCCATCCGCACCGCCCACGAGACCGACGAGCACGTACAGCGGGCCAGAGGCCTGCACCCGGGCCGTCCCTTCGCCGAACACGCCCGCGACGCACTCGCGATCATCGAGCAACTGCCCGGCGACGACGTCCTGGAGCGGATGCGCCTCATCGTGGACTTCCACCAGCGCAGCGTCGCCGGACGCGACAACTATGCCGGCGACGACCCCCAGACCTGGGCCGACACGATCATCGACCACCAGCACCGGACCGGCCGCCGCGTGGCCTACTGGGACGGCATCGCGCACACCTCGGCGGCTCCGGCGACCCTGGGTGTGGCACCCCAACGCGGCCCCCAGCCCACGCTCGGCAGTGTGCTGCGCGACCACTACGGCACCCGCTACGTCTCTGTGGCGATCGGCTTCCACCACGGCGACCTCGGTGCCGTCACCGTCCCGGAACCGGCCCCCGACTGGCTCGACGCCCGCCTCGGCGCCACGGACCAGCCCGCCCACTGGCTCGACCTGCGTGACGGCGGATGGGACGGGCCGATGAAGGCCCGCGTCATCAGCGGCGTTTACGACCCCTCCAGGGACGCGGCCGAACACCTCGCCGTCGCCTCCCTGCCCGCCGCGTTCGACGTGCTCGTTCACCTGCGCCAGGTGTCCGCCGTCCACTGGTTGACCGCGTAGAGGCGCGCCGAGGAGTCCGACGTACCGCTGAACCAGGTCCCATCAACGGCACACCCGTCCTCTCCGGAGCCCCCGGCCCCGCCGAACTCCAAGCACTTCTGACGAGCTCGACGGTGCGATAACACCTCGCGGCCGCCCCCCGCCCCCTCCCCGCCCACCTTTCCGGCTCTCCCCGCTCACATGGCGCAAGTGGCCTGGCCGTCCTGTCCCCGAACCCGAAGACAGGCGTGAGAAGAAAGCTCAAGCAGCTATGTGCCGATCATGTGGATGAGTGGCTTGACCAGCTCGCCAACACGCTGGCCACCACCACTCTCCGGGAGATTCAGAGCGTCCTGAAGCGAGCCATCCGGCAAGCTCAGGCACGCGACATGGTCCTCAGGAACGTTGCCGCGCTGGTCACCTCCCCCACCGGTACGGATGGACGCCCCAGCAAGGCACTCACGCGGCAACAGGCAGAGGCCGTGCTCAAGGCCGCCGAGGTCTCAGAACTCCATGCCTACGTGGTGATCAGCCTCACCACGGGAGTCCGCACCGAGGAGGCACGCGCGCTGCGCTGGGATCACGTCGTCGCCTGGATACCGAGCCTCAAGACCTGGCATCCGGTGACGGAGGTGGGGTTCAAGCACAGGAAGTTCGCCATCCACGTATGGCGTGCCGATCGAGAAGGAGGGGACACCAAGACCCGCAAGTCACGTCGCACGCTCGAACTGCCCAAGCTCGCGGCGCAGGCGTTCCGACAACACCACACCCGCCAAGCCGTGCCCAAGCTCAAGGCCGGCGAGGCTTGGCAAGATCACCAACTGGTGTTCTGCACGAGCGTCGGCACCCCGTTGAACGCCTCGAACGTGCGGCGGGCATTCCGCAAGATCGCCAAACGAGCGGGACCCGGAACCGCCTGGAGCCCCCGAGAACTACGTCACTCATTCGTCTCCATCATGAGTGACCAAGGCGTACCCATCGAGACCATCGCCGATCTCGTCGGGCACGCGGGCACGCGGGCACCAGCGTCACGGAAGCGGTCTACCGGCACCAGCTCAGACCGGTGATCACCAAGGGTGCCCACACGATGAACACCATCTTCGGCGACAGCCGACACGGGTAGAGAATCCGACTGAGATGGCTCCCCGATTGGCTCCCATCGACTTCCAGACATGCGAAAAGGGCCTCTGGATTACTCCAAAGACCCTTCTCACCTGCATCTTCCTGGTCTGGTGGAGATGAGGGGATTCGAACCTCTGACCCCTTCGACGCGAATGAAGCGGTCGTCGAACGTGGTCTCGGGATGGGCGGAAACTCGGATGACGTGCCGCCGGTCAGCGATCACGATGGGGTCATGCTGGTCGATCACTTTCCGCCGGCCGGGCTGCGCCTGACCACGCCGCGGCTCGAACTGCGGCTGCCCTCGCCCGAGGAACTGGCCGAGCTGGCCAAGCTGGCCGCCGACGGCGTCCATGACCCCGACGCCTCACCGTTCCTCGTGCGGTGGACCGACGCCCCGCCCGCCGAGGCCGCCCGCAGTGTGGTCCACCACCACTGGCGGCAGCTCGGCGCGTGGACGCCGCAGGAGTGGTCGCTCGACCTCACCGTGTTCCGGGACGGCGTGGTGGCCGGGCAGCAGAGCCTCTCCGCCCGGGACCTGGGCATCACGCGTCAGGTACGCACCACCTCCTGGCTCGGCCGCCGCCACCAGGGGCAGGGGATCGGCACCGAGATGCGGGCCGCCGTACTCCACCTCGCCTTCGCCGGTCTGGCCGCCGAGGTGGCGCTGTCAGGCGCGCTCGAGCACAACGCCGCCTCCCTGGCCGTCTCCCGCAAGCTCGGCTACGAGCCCGACGGCCACTGGCGGCACGCGCTCGACGGGAGGATGGTCGTGGAGCACCGGTTGCGCCTGACCAGGGACGCGTGGGAGCGGCACCGCACCGTTCCCGTCCAGATCGACGGGCTTGAGCCCTGCCTGCCCCTGATGGGCCTGGACGTGCCGTCGAGCCGCTGAGCTTGTCATTGAGCGCGTGCGCTGTGCCGCATGAAACCGACGGTCTGCGTGACCAGAACGAGCAGGCGACCGGCGGTCAACGCGATCCACAGGCCGGCCAGGCCCCAGGCCGTCGTCACCGGTGTCATGGCCAGAGCGAGCAGGCCGTTCCCCACGATGGCCGAGCCCAGGGTCCAGGTCGAGCGCTTGAGACCCGTCAGGCCGGTGGCCATCACGATCCCGCAGTTGTCGGCCAGGGTGTAGGCCGCCAGCAGCGGTAACAGGGGCAGGGTCAGGGCGAGCACCCGGGCGTCGGAGGTGAACAGGCCCAACACCGGCTCGCCGAGCGAGAGGACGATGAGCGCGCCCGCGAGCACGCCGATGGCTGCGACCGTCATGGCCGCCCGGTTGACGCGGCGGGCCTCGCCAGGGGAGGTCGCTCTGGCGATCTCCGGCGTCGCGGCCTGCCCGACGGCGAAGGCGGTCAGGCCGAGGGGCCCGGCCAGCGACGTGAGGATCGCGTGGGCGGCAGCGCCCTGAACCCCTGTCCGCGCGGCGGCGTAGGCCGCGCCACCCTTGACCTCCTCCCCCTCGTGAACGAGGGGGATTCCAACCGTCGCCGGTTGGCCTTCCTGCTTCACTGCCGGTCGCCCGCCCGAGAGGACTCTCGT
>NZ_JBFAWA010000066.1:0-36236 GCF_040680035.1 Nonomuraea sp. NPDC052116
TCGGGGTCCGGGTCGTACAGCTTCTCGAGGTCCCAGCCGCGATCGGCGGGGAACTCCCCCACCGCATCCCGACCCGAGAACACCAACTCCCACAAACCCTCCGGCGAGGTCACGCCCCCCGGATACCGGCACGCCATCCCCACGATCGCGATCGGCTCATCCATCACCGCAGCCGCCGCCACCACGGCCTCCGACGACCGCCCGCCGGCCAGCTCGCCCGCCAGATACCCGGCCACCGCCTCAGCCGTCGGAAAATCGAACACCAACGTCGCCGGCAACCGCAGCCCGGTGGCGGCGATCAGCTGGTTGCGGAACTCCACCGCGGTCAGCGAGTCGAAGCCCAGCTCCTGGAAGGCGCGATCCGGCTGGACCGCGTCCATCGAAGCGTGTCCGAGCACCTTGGCGACCTCCTGCCGGACCAGCTCCAGCAGCATCCGGTCCCGCTGGTCGGCCTCCAGCCCCGCCAGCCGCCGTGCCAGCCCCGTTCCCGCCGCACGCGCTACCTGCCGCGCGGGACCGCGTACGAGCCCGCGCAACAGCGCCGGAAGCCCTTCGCCGCGGTTCCGCAGGGCCGTCGCGTCCACCCGCAACGGCACCAGCACCGCGGTGTCACCGGCCGACCCTGCGTCGAACAGCGCCAGCCCCTCCTCCACCGACAGCGCCGGCAGGCCCTGGCGCCGCATGCGCTCGAAGTCGGCCTCGCTCAGCGCGCCGCCCATGCCCGCGTCGGTGTCCCACAGGCCGAACGCCAGCGACGTCGCCACCAACCCCATCGACCGCCGGTACGACGCCAGGGCATCCAGGAACACGTTCGCCGCCGCGTAATTGGCCTGCCCCGCCGCCAGCACCAGGCCACCGGCCGACGAGAACAGCACGAACGCCGACAGGTCCAGACCCGCCGTCAGATCATGCAGATGCCACGCCGCTGCCGCCTTGGCCCCCAGCACCCGCGCGAGCCGCTCCACCGACAGCGACCCCACCAGGCCGTTGTCACTCACCCCTGCCGCGTGCACCACCCCGGTCAACGAGTCCGCCACCGAAGCGACAACGCGGGCCAGCGCCTCCCGGTCGGCCACGTCGCACGCCTCGACCGCCACCTCGGCTCCCAGCTCGGCCAGCTCCGCCACGAGGCCGGCGGCGCCGGGCGCCTCCAGGCCACGCCGGCTCACCAGCACCAGCCTGCGCACTCCATGCGCCGTCACCAGGTGCCGGGCCACCAGGGCACCCAGTCCGCCCGTGCCACCGGTCACCAGCACCGTGCCGTCCGGGCCGAACACCGGCTCGCCCGCCGACGCCTGCGCCTTCACCAGCCGGGGAACCCGCACCTGCCCGTCGCGAACGGCCGCCTCCGGCTCCCCCGAAGCGACCACCGAACCCAGGGCACGCCACGACTCCGCGCTGCCGTCCACGTCCACCAGTACGAACCGGCCCGGATTCTCCGCCTCGGCCGCCCGTACCAGGCCCCACACCGGGGCCGTGCCGACGTCCAGGCCCTCGGCGGCCTGTACGGCCACCGCGCCACGCGTCACCACGACCAGCCGCGACGACGTGAACCGCTCGTCGGCCAGCCACTCCTGGATCACGCCCAGGGCCTCGGCGGTGATCTCGTGGACGGCGTCGAGGACCTCGCCCTCCGGCGCGGACACCACGTACGTCACAGCCTCGGGCACGGCGGCACCCTCGGCGACGGCCGCCAGCTCGGGCAGCTCCTCGACCCCGGCGGGGGCGAGCGAGAGCGGTGTCCAGTCCACGCGGAAGAGCGCGTCGGCATGGTCGCCGCGAGCGGCGGTGAGCTGACCGGCCGAGACGGGCCGCACGGCCAGCGACTCGACCGACAGCACCGGCGCGCCGTCGGCGTCGGCGATGGTCAGGGCGATGGAGGTGTCCCGGATGCGGGAGATCCGCACCCGGACGCTGCTCGCGCCTGCCGCGTGCAGCCGCGCTCCGCCCCAGGAGAACGGCAGGACGGTCTGCCCGTCCCCGGCGATCAGCTGCGCGTGCATGGCGGCGTCCAGCAGGGCGGGGTGCAGTCCCGACCTGGCCGCGTCGGCGTGCGCCTGCTCGGGCAGCGCGACCTCGGCGAACACGTCACGATCTCGGGACCAGGCCGCCTGCAGACCCTGGAAGACGGGCCCGTACTCGTATCCCATGTCCAGGAGGAGGTCGTAGGCGTCGGACACGTCGATCACGGCGGCGCCGGACGGCGGCCACTGCTCCAGCCCTTCCACGGGCGTGGGCGCGGCATCGGCCAGCGTGCCGTCGGCGTGCAGCACCCAGGGGGCGTCGCCGTCGGCGCGGGAGTGGATCGAGACCGGCCGCACTCCGGCGTCGTCATCGCTGCCGACCAGCACCTGCAGCTGGCGCCCGCCGTCGGCGGGCAGCAGCAGCGGCGCCTGAAGAGTGAGCTCCTGTACGACCGGGCAGCCGACCTCGTCCCCGGCCTGCAGCGCCAGCTCCAGGAACGCCGTTCCGGGCAGGAGAATCGTGCCATTGACGGCGTGGTCGGCCAGCCACGGCTGCGCGGCCACGGAGAGCCGGCCGCTGAAGATCACGGACTCGCCGCCGGCGATCTCGGTCACCGCGCTCAGCAGCGGGTGATCGACTGCCGCGAGCCCGGCCCCGGCCATGTCCCCGGCGTCGGCCCGCGCCGACATCCAGTACCGCTGGTGCTGGAAGGCGTAGGTGGGCAGATCGACCTGCCTGACCGGTGCCAGTACCGCGGTCCAGTCCACGGCGATGCCGTGGGTGTGCAGCCGGCCGAGCGCCTCGATCAGAGAGCGGACCTCGTCGCGGTCCTTGCGGCTCGCAGGGATGAACACACCGTCGGCGATGCTCTGCTGAGCCAGCCCCGTCAGCACCCCATCCGGGCCGACCTCCAGGAAGTGGCTCGCCCCTGAAGCCGTCACCCCATCGGCGAACCGCACCGCCTGCCGCACGTGCTCCACCCAGTAACCAGGGGTGGTCAGCTGCCCCGGCTCGGCCGGCCGGCCCGTCAGGTTGGAGACGATCGCAAGAGCGGGCTCGTGGTAGGTCAACCCGGAGATGGCCTCCTCAAAGGAAGCCAACATCGGCTCCATCAACGGCGAGTGGAAAGCATGCGAGACCCGCAACCTGCGCGTCCGTACACTGACCCGCTCCTCGATCTCCGCGATCGCCTCCGCGTCGCCGGAGATCACCACCGCAGCCGGACCGTTGACCGCCGCGATCCCGACCCGGTCCCCCAGCATCGGGAGAACCTCCGCCTCGGGCGCGGCGATCGCCAACATCGCCCCGCCCGTCGGCAGGGCCTGCATCAACCGCGCTCGGGCCGCCACCAGCGCACACGCATCCGCCAGCGAGAACACCCCCGCCACGTGCGCGGCGGCGATCTCCCCGATCGAATGCCCGACCAGCACACCCGCCCGGACCCCGAAGGACTCCAGCAGCCGATACAAAGCCACCTCGAAGGCGAACAATGCCGGCTGGGTCATCCCCGTCTCGTTCAACACCCCATCCGGGTCGTCGAACATCACCTCACGGACCGGCAGGAACTGGTTGATCTCCTCCAGCGCCTCGGCGAACACCGGGAACGCCTCAGCCAACTGCCGGCCCATCCCGGCCCGCTGGCTCCCCTGACCGGCGAACAGCAACGCCAGCTTTCCGCCAGAACCACTCCCGGAAACCCCATCCGAGGCCAGCGCCCGCAACCCGGCCAGTAACTCGTCACGATCCGCACCGACCACGACCGCACGCTGCTCCAGCACGGTACGACCGGTCGCCAGCGTCCACGCGACCCCGGCGGTGTCCGGCTCCGGGCGTTCCTCCACCCATGACGCGAGCCGCTCGGCCTGCCCGGCCAGCGCCTCGGGCGTCTTCGCCGAGATCAGCCACGGCACCACCGGCAGCCCCGTGCCGTCGCCGGCGACCGCGTCGGTCTCCTCACCCTGCTCGATGATCACATGCGCGTTGGTGCCGCTCACCCCGAACGACGAGACGGCGGCCCGGCGCGGATGATCCTGAACGTCCCACGACCGGGCCTCGGTCAGCAGCTCAACAGCCCCGGCCGACCAGTCCACATGTGGGGACGGCTCGTCCACGTGCAACGTCTGCGGCAGCACCCCGTGCCGCATCGCCATGACCATCTTGATCACGCCACCCACCCCGGCCGCAGCCTGGGAGTGACCGATGTTGGACTTCAGCGACCCCAGCCACAACGGCCGGTCCCGCTCCTGACCGTACGTCGCGATCAAAGCCTGCGCCTCGATCGGGTCACCCAGCGTCGTCCCGGTCCCGTGCGCCTCGACCACGTCCACGTCTCCGGCCGCGAGCCCGGCGTTGGCCAGCGCCTGCCGGATCACCCGCTGCTGGGAAGGACCGTTCGGCGCGGTCAGACCGTTGCTGGCGCCGTCCTGGTTGATCGCCGAGCCCTTGACGACCGCCAGCACCCGGTGGCCGTTGCGCCGCGCGTCCGACAGCCGCTCCACCAGCAGCATGCCGACACCCTCGGCCCAGCCGGTGCCGTCCGCCGAAGCCGAGAACGCCTTGCACCGCCCATCAGGGGACAACCCGCGCTGCCGCGAGAACTCCACGAACGTGCCCGGCGTGGCCATCACCGTGACACCACCGGCCAGCGCCAGATCGCACTCCCCCGACCGCAGCGCCTGCACCGCCAGGTGCAGCGCCACCAGCGACGACGAGCACGCCGTGTCCACGGTCACCGCCGGGCCCTCGAACCCGAACGTGTACGCCACCCGGCCCGAGGCGATGCTGCCCGAGTTACCGGTCCCGACCAGGCCCTCCAGCTCCTGGGGCACGGAGGACACCTGAGGGGCGTAGTCGTGGTACATCACCCCGGCGAACACGCCGGTACGGCTGCCGCGTAACCCGGCCGGATCGACGCCGGCCCGCTCGATCGCCTCCCACGACGCCTCCAACAGCAACCGCTGCTGCGGATCCATCGCCAACGCCTCACGCGGCGAAATCCCGAAAAATCCGGGATCGAACTCCCCCGCGTCATACAAGAAGCCGCCGTGCCGCGAGTAAGACGTCCCACGGCTGTCCGGATCCGGGTCGTACAGCTTCTCGAGGTCCCAGCCGCGATCGGCGGGGAACTCCCCGATCGCGTCCCCGCCCGTGGCCACCAGGTCCCACAGGTCCTCCGGTGACAGGACCTCGCCCGGATAGCGGCAGGCCATTCCGACGATCGCGATCGGCTCGCGCGCCGCCTCGGCGAGAGAACGGTTCTGCGCACGCAGCCGTTCCGTCTCTTTCAATGAGGAACGCAGGGCCTCGATGAGCTTGGTGTCGTTCGCAGCCATTCTCGCCTCGTACTCTTCCTGCAACCGAAAGGGGGACCTACGCCTGGACGGCGGGGATGTTCTCGGTGATCTTCCGCATGACCGCTGCCGCGTGTGAGTTCAGGTAGAAGTGGCCGCCGCGGAAGACGTGCATGTCGAACGGGCCGCTGGTGTGCTCTTTCCAGCGCTTGGCCTCGTCCAGCGACACGTGCGGGTCGGAGTCGCCGACCAGGGTGATGATCGGCGCGTCGATCTTGATGCCGGGCGGGCAGCGGTAGGTCATGATCGCCGTGTAATCGCCGCGCAGCGACGGAAGGATCATGTTCACGAGCTCGGGGTCGTCCAGCATCCGCGTGTCGGTGCCGCCGAGCCGCCGCACCTCGGCGATGAGCGCCCGGTCGCCCTCCTTGTGCACGGTCTCGACGCGTACGCTCGACGGCGCGCGCCGGCCGGACGCGAAGAGCACCAGCGGCGAGACGCCGTCGCCCATCAGCCTCTTGGCCACCTCGAACGCGACCACCGCGCCCATGCTGTGCCCGAAGAAGGCCATCGGCCGGTCCGCCAGGGGCAGGATCTCCCCAGTGAGGCGATCGGCGAGGGTGCCGATGTCGTCGATGCACGGCTCCAGGCGGCGTTCCTGCCGGCCCGGATACTGGATCGCCAGGACATCGAACCGCGGTGCGAGCTGTTTGGCGACCGGGTGGAAATAGGAAGCGGAGCCGCCCGCGTGCGGGAAGCAGATCAGACGGGTGGCGGATGCCGGCGCGGCGAAGAACCGCCGTACCCACGCTCCGGTTTCGGTGATCACTGGACATTCCTTCCTCGGCCGACAGGGAATTCGGCACCACGCCGCGGGATATCACCGTTCATTCCAGCCCATGCGGCCGCGGCATAGCCACGGGATTCGCCCCCTAATGTCCGGAGGCATTCCCCTAACGAATCCGCCGACGGTCCGGCGCGTGGTGAAGCCGCGTCGGGATAAGGGGCGGTAAGGGTTGCCCGAGCGCGTCAGGCCGTGCTCAGCAGGGCGGACACCCGGCAGTCGGCACGCCTAGTGGGCGCTAGGGGTTACCCCGCTTTCTCCGCTCACAAATACTTGTGACACCCGGACCGGGCGCATCAACGCGGCACGCAAGGAGAAACGATGGACTTTGGTCTATTCTATTTCGCGGACGATGTCAGGGCGGGAACCGACCAGTACCGGCTGCTGCTGGAAGGGGCCAGGTTCGCCGACACCCATGGATTCTCCGCGGTGTGGACACCCGAGCGGCATTTTCATGAATTCGGCGGCCGATATCCCAATCCCGCCGTCAGCGCCGCGGCCGTCGCCGCCGTGACCGAGCGGGTCGCCATCCGCGCGGGAAGCGTCGTGGCGCCGCTGCACCACCCGGTTCGCATCGCCGAGGAATGGGCCATGGTGGACAACCTGTCCGGCGGCCGGGTCGGCGTGTCGTTCGCCCCGGGCTGGCATGTGGTCGACTTCGCGTTGCGGCCCGAGAACTACGCCGGCCGCCGGCAGGTGACGACGGACACCATCGACACGGTGCGGCGGCTGTGGCGGCAGGAGGAGGTGGAGCTGGTCGACGGGGCCGGCGAGTCGGTCAAGCTGCGCGCCTACCCGGCGCCGGTCCAGCCGGAGCTGCCCACGTGGCTCACCAGCTCGGGCAACCCGGAGACGTTCCGCCAAGCGGGCGATCTCGGCTACGGCATCCTGACGCACCTGCTCGGCCAGAGCCTGGACGACCTCGTACGCAAGGTCGCCGACTACCGCGAGCACTACGCCAGGGCGCACAACGGCACCGGCCACGTCGCGCTCATGCTGCACACCTTCATCGGCGAGGACCGCGCCCGCGTGCGCGAGATCGTCCACCAGCCCTTCACCGACTACCTGCGCAGCTCTCTCGGCCTGGTGCTGAAGGCGGCCGAGGATCTGATGCCCGGCATCGACCCGGACTCGATGGACCCGGAGGACATCGAGTTCCTCCTGGAGGTCTCGTTCGACCGCTATTTCGACACGGGCGGCCTGTTCGGCACGGTCGACGACGGCATGGCGGTGCTGAGCTCGCTCCAGGAGATCGGCGTGGACGAGGTGGCCTGTCTCATCGACTTCGTCCCGGACACGGACACCGTCCTCGACGGGCTGCGCCACCTCGACGAGCTCAAGCGGCGCTGGAGCACACGATGATCGACAGCCTGAGGCTGAGGCGCGTCCTCGGCCACTACCCGACGGGGGTCGTCGTGATCGCGGCGCTGGAGGACGGCGAACCGCACGGTTTCACGGTCAACTCCTTCACCTCTGTTTCCCTCGACCCGCCCATCGTGAGCTTCTGCGCCGCCCACACCTCGGCCACCTGGCCCCGCATCAAGGCCGCGGGCGCCTTCACGATCAGCGTGCTGGGGGCCGGGCAGGAGCAGGTGTGCCGGTCGTTCGCGGCCAAGGGGAGCGACAAGTTCTCGGGGGTCGGCTGGTCGGTGCGGGAGAGCGGGCACCCGGCGATCACGGACGCGGTCGCGTGGATCGACTGCGTCCTCGATCTGAGCCACGTGGTGGGCGATCACGAGCTGATCCTCGCCAAGGTGGTGTCGCTCACCGTGAACGACTCCGACGACGACCCGCTCGTCTTCCACCGCGGCCGCCTCGGCCGGGTGTGCGCCGAGACCTTCCCGATCCTGACGCGACGATGCCCGGCTCCCGCCTGATCAAAAAAGCCCAGGCCACCTGAGTGACCTGGGCTTTTCGCTGTGCGCCGCCAGGGACTCGAACCCCGGACCCGCTGATTAAGAGTCAGCTGCTCTGACCAACTGAGCTAGCGGCGCAACAGGTGTAACTGTATCAGCCGCCGAGCCCTGCCCGCACATCATCCGAGCCGCCCCGCCAGCCTCTCGTACGCCCCCAGCACCAGCTCCCAGAATCCGTTGACGTCGATCGACGTGGCCACGAGCGCGTTCGAGTCCTGCTCGCTCACCTTGAAGTCCGTCACGGTCATCCCCCGCGTGTAGAGGCCCGCGGTCTCGACGTTCACCATCGCGGGGACGCAGGTGAAGAGGGAGGGGTCGAGCACGTACGCCACCGCGCACGCGTCATGGATGGCGGGCCCGCCGTCGGCCGTCACCACTCCGTAGAACTGCGCGGCGGGCACCAGCAGCTCGGCCAGCTTGCCGAGCGGCCACATCCGGTCCAGGACGTCCGAGGTGACCGTGGCGGACAGGGTGACGTCCAGCCCCAGCATCCGCACCGTCCATCCGGCGCCGAAGACGATGGCGGCCGCCTCCGGGTCGGCCAGCATGTTGAACTCGGCCGCCGGATTGTGGTTGCCACGCGTGAACGAGCCGCCCATGATCACCAGTTCGCGGGCCCACTCCACGACGCGCGGCTCCCGGCGTACGGCGAGGGCGATGTTCGTCAGCGGGCCCACGGCCACCAGCGTGATCTCGCCCGGGGCGGCCTTCAGGGTCTCCACGATGAAGTCGACCGCGTGGCCGTCCGAGGGTCCCAGCTTCGGGGTGGGGAGCACCACACCGCCCAGACCCGTGGCGCCGTGCACGCGGGTGGCGCGCACGGTCTCGCGCAGGAGGGCGCCGGCGCTGCCCGGCGTCACGGGGACATTCCCCATTTCCAGGAACTCGCGCAACGCGAGGGCGTTCGCGGTGGTCAGGGAGAGGTCAACGTTGCCCCCCACGGTGGTAATGCCCACCACGTCCAAGGAGGGGGAGCCGGCGGCCAGGGCCAGAGCGAGCGCGTCGTCGATGCCGGGGTCGCAGTCAATCAGCACTTTCTTCACGAAAGTGGAGGATACGCATAGATCGGGCCGGGCAGTTCCCCCAAAGCTGCCCGGCCCGATCGGCGGCGGTCCAGGCCGGCGATTCCCCCAAAACGCCGGCGGTCCCGCACTGGCGAACCGCGGTCCCCCTCCGCGTCCGCTTCGGTGAAGGTCTATTGGCCTCTTGACCTGCTACAACGTTACCGAGACGAATGCAACGGTCGCGTCATAACGGGGTCGAATATCTGTTTAATCCGACTACGGAAGCTCCAACCGAACCTCCGTACCTTCCTGAAGCGACCTGCTCACCGTGCAGTACTTCTCGTGCACCCGCTCCGCGACCGCCCTGAACACCTCGTCGGCCTCCTCCGAGGGCAGCTCGACGTCGTACGTGACGGTGACCGGACCCAGCTTGCTGGGCTCGACCTTCTCCGCCTGCACCGTCATCGCCAGGCGGACCAGCCGGTGACCCCGCTTGGCGGTCAGCGGCTCGACCGTCACGATGTTGCATCCGCCCACCGCCGCCAGCAGCAACTCCACCGGGGTGAACACTCCGTCCTCGTCCCCGCCGCCCATCCGCACCTCGGCGCCGCGGGCGTTCGTGGCCCGGAATCCGCCGTCCTCAGTTCGCTCGACACGCACGTTAGCCATGTTTCAGACCCTACTCAGAAACCTTTAATGTTCGTTCAGCATCGTGAGTGGCATGGCTAGCGAGGCGAATGCGAACCAAGGTCCCATCCTCTTCTGGTGCGGGGTCGCGGTGGCCGAGTTCGGTGCGATCCAGCCGGGATTCGGCTACCCGTGGCGACCCAGTGCCTACGCCGCCGCGGCGCTGCTCGTCGCGTGCGGCCTGATCACCGTCAAGGCCGCCGACTACCTCCGCACCGAGGAGGCCAGGCAGCGCCTGCGGCTCGGCAGCTATCTCGCCGGCGCGCTGCTGGTGGCCCACCAGTTCAGCTCCACGGCGTACGTGACCGACCTCAGCCGCGCCGGCTCGCTCATCCTGTACACGATGGCGGCCGTCATGGCGGTCTGGAGTCACCAGCTCTCCCACGCGACCAGGCCGACCCTGCTGATCGCCACCGGCCTCGACGCGGCCGCCCTGCGCGAACGGCTGGCCGGCACGCCCGACACCGTGGCCGTCTACCGCACCGAGCGCGCCACCGACGAGCTGCGCGACCTGGAGGCCCGGTACGGGCTCATCCTCGTCGAGGGCGCCGAGCACGACCCGCGCGCCAAGGAGCGCCTGAGCGCCTCCGGCCTGAGCCGCCAGATTCCCGACATCGCCGAGCGCGACGTGGTGGTGGCCGGTCCGCGGCAGTTCAAGAGGTACGTACGCGGCGCGTTGTCACGCCTTGCTGTCCCAAGATCACAGATTCATTTCAAATCCCGGCAAAAGGTTTAGCTCCACATTACGCGCCATCTGCAACGGTGGGCTGCGGACAAGGAGGCAAGGTGACGACTTTCCCCGGAAGCGCCCGTGTCGAGATGGTCATGGGCATGCCGGTCAGTGTGGACATCCGCACCGCTCTCCCAGTGCGTGAGATGACACCCCTGCTGGATGACGCGTTCTCCTGGCTGAGGTGGGTGGAAGACACCTTCAGCCCGGTAAGAGAGGACAGCCAGATCGGCCGCCTCAACCGCGGCCAGACGATCAAGCAGATCCCCGAGCTCATCGAGGTCCTCCACCGCTGCGACGAGATCAGCCAGGCCACCGACGGCTACTTCGAGGCCCGCATCAACGGCGTCACCGACCCGTCGGGCTACATCAAGGGCTGGGCGCTCGAACGCCTTTCCCGCGCCCTGGTCAACGCGGGCGCGGGCGACCACCGCATCAGCGCGGGCGAGGACATCAGGGTGCGCGGCTCGGCCGCCCCGGGCAAGCGCTGGCGGGTCGGCATCCGCGATCCGCGCAAGGACGTGATCCGCAAGGTCGTCTTCGCCCACGACCTCGGCATCGCCACCTCCGGCGGCGCGCCCATCGTCAACCCGCACACGGGAGCCGTCGAGGAAGGGCTCGGCTCGGTCACCGTGGTCGGTCCCGACCTGGGCCAGGCCGACGCGTACGCGACCGCCATCTACGCCATGGGCCCCATGCTGTCCAGGCGCTTCGCCGCCGACCTGGCGGCGGCGGGGCCGTACCAGACGATGATCATCACCCGTGACGGGCAGGAGGTCAGCACGCCCGGCTTCGCCGAATACAGCGGCAGCGAGGCCCGCCTGGCGGGCTGAGCGCGCCCGCGCGATTACGGAGGGTGGCCCGCATCGGCCCTGCGCGGTCACCCCCGGCGCCCTGGGAGCACGGTCAGGCGTCGGGATGTTTACGCAAATACTCTATGTAGATCGGGCGCAGCGCCTCACCCAGCTGCCCCTCGCCGGAGGCGATGGCATCGCTGAGCAGCGCGGAGACCCTGCTGAGGTCGTTGGCGGCCTCCGTCCCGTGACCGCTGGCGGCCTCGGCGGCCGGGATCACCTTCAACAGGTCCCAAAGAAACCCCAAGTCCCCGTGCC
Source organism: Nonomuraea sp. NPDC052116 (assembly GCF_040680035.1). NCBI lineage: Bacteria > Bacillati > Actinomycetota > Actinomycetes > Streptosporangiales > Streptosporangiaceae > Nonomuraea > Nonomuraea sp. NPDC052116. The sequence goes on from NZ_JBFAWA010000066.1 coordinate 11,549, forward strand.
GTACGGCGTACCGCACCGCACGGTCGTGCAACTCGTCGGCCGGCAACGACTCGAGCCCGTTCGCGTCCATCTCGCTCCCTCCCCTGGACGCCTCTTCCCGAGTTGGGCCAACCATAACCGACGACTACGCACAGTAGCAGCGGAGAATCGTAGTGGCCGCGCCACTATCGAAGTGCCGATCTCAAGTGGGAGGATCAAGCAGCGTGAGATTCATCATCAGAACCATCGCCGCGGCGGCGGCCCTCTGGGTGGCCATCCAACTGGTCCCAGGCATCGAGGTCAGCACCTCCCCCAACTCCGCCAAATACTGGGGCGTGCTGCTGATCGTGGCGTTGATCTTCGGCATCGTGAACGCGATCGTCAAGCCCATCGTCAAGGCCCTCGGATGCGCGATCATCGTTCTGACACTGGGCCTGTTCCTCCTCGTGATCAACGCGGCCATGCTGCTGCTGACGAGCTGGATCTCGACTCAGCTCGACATCCCCTTCCACGTCGACAACTTCTATCCGGCCGCCTTCTGGGGCGCGATCATCATCAGCGTGGTGAGCTGGCTGCTGGGCCTGTTCATTCCCGACGGCGACTGAACCGCCGGTGGAGCTCGACGGCGCCGGCCTGACCTGCGCGCAGGTCCACGAGGCCGCGTACGACGGTGCCCGGGTCACGATCGCCTCCCTCGATCGGGCCCGGGCCGCGTGGGCCACCGCTCAGGAGCTCACGGGCCCCGTGTACGGGCGGAGCACCGGCGTGGGCGCCAACAGAGGCGTCATCCTCGACAAGCCCGGCCTCGACCTGCTCCGCAGCCACGTGTGCGGCGCCGGCCCGATGATCCCGCCGGCCCGCGCCCGGGCCATGCTCGTGGTCCGGCTCAACCAGCTCCTCACCGGCGGCTCCGGCATCGACCCGGCCGTCCTGCCGGCGCTGGCCGAGGCGATCAACGGCGGCTTCACCCCGCCGATCCAGACGTACGGCGCCATCGGCACCGGCGACCTGTCCGCCCTCGCCACCACGGCCCTGTGCCTGCTCGGCGAACTCCCCTGGCACCACGAACCCCCGCTCCCCTCCTCCGACACCACACCCCCGCTCGACGTCGCCGCGCCGCGCTTCCCCTTCGCTCCGGAGGACGCGCTGCCGTTCATCAGCTCGGGGGCCGCCACGCTGGCCGACGCCGCCATCGCCTGCCACCGCCTCCGGCTCCTCCTGGAAGCCGTCATCGACGTGGCGGCGATGTCGTTCACCGCCGTGGGCGCCTCGGCCGAGCCGCTGGCGGCCGCCGTACAGGAGGCCCGCCCCCACCCCGGCCAGGCCGCCGTGGCCGCCCGCCTGCGCGGCCTGCTCACCCAGGAGCTGGCGACCCGCGTGCAGGACCCGTACGGCTACCGGGCCTTCGCCCAGGTGCACGGGGCCGCCGTGGACGCCCTCGACCGGGCCACGGCCGCCGTCGAGATCGACCTCAACGCCGCCGCCGAGAACCCCCTCATCGCCGGCTCCCTGGCCTGGCACAACGGCAACTTCCACTCGGCCCCGCTGGCGCTGGCGCTCGACGCGGCGCGCGCCGCGCTCGTACAGACGGCCCAGCTCAGCGCCGCCCGCCTGGCCACCCTCATGGACCCCGCCTACACCGGCCACCACCCCTTTCTCGCCGACCGCCCGGGGTCGTCGGGGGCGCTGATCCTGGAGTACGTGGCCCAGGACGCCCTGGCCGAGCTCCGCCTCCTCGCGACGCCGGTGACGACGGGCACGGCGGTGATCTCCCTGGGCACGGAGGACCACGCGGGCTTCGCCACCCAGGCGGCCCGCAACGCCCTGCGCTGCCTGGAGCCCCTGGAAATCGTCCTGGCCTGCGAACGCACCGCCGCCGTCCGCGCCCTCAACACCCCCACCGCGGACCGCCCCCTCACCGACGACCTCACCACCTCCCGCCACGCCCTGACCCGCCACCCACCCCTCTGACCACCCGAGGCCGCCCGCTCTCGGAGAGCGCCGCACCGAGGCCGGGAAGGCGTCACGGAACGCGGGCGACCGATCCCCGCTCCCGAAGGGTGGGCTCCTGGACGACGCGCCGCCGCCGGGTCCCCCCGTCCGCCGCCGCCGAGATGAGGCGAACAGCCGCCTTGACGATCCCGTCGATGTCCCAATCGACGGTCGTGAGACCAGGCGTGAGCAGCCCGGACATCGGGTGATCGTCATACCCCATGACCGACACGTCGTCGGGGACGGCCAGCCCCAGCTCCTGAGCGGCGGCGTAAACCCCGTAGGCGATCGAGTCCGCGAAGCAGAACACCGCGCTCGGCCCCTGCCCCGCCAGCAGCTCCCGCGCCGCGGCGGTGGCCCCCGCCAGCCCGTGCGGGGCGGTGGCGACCACGATGTCCAGCCCCAGTCGGTCGGCCTCGGCGGTGACGTGCAGGTCGGCGGGCCGGTCGGGGGTGCTGGCCCGGGTCGGGGTGAGGACGGCGATGCGGCGGTGGCCCAGCGCGCGCAGGTGCTCCAGCGCCAGCGTCACACCGCGCCGGTTGTCGAAGACGACCTCCCCGGCCGTGCCCGCGATCGAGTCGCCGATCGCGACCACCGGCAGCGACTCGCACAGCTCGGGCCAGAACGCCGCCACCGGATCGATCGGCTGGACGATCAGCCCGTCCACGCGCTGGTCGCGCAGCCGCTGGGCGAAGGCCCGCTCGCGGGCGGGATCCCCCACCGCGTCAAGGATCAGGGCATAGCGGTCTTTCTCCCGCAGCCCTCTGCTGATGCCGACCGCCAGGGACTGCTGCCACAGGTCCTCCAGCGAGCCGCACAGCAGGCCGATCATGCCGGTGCGACCGCTGGCCAGGGCCCTGGCGATGGGGTCGGCCTCGTAGCCCAGCTCGGCGGCCGCCGCGCGTACGCGCTCCATGGTCTCCTCGGAAACCTGCAGGCCGCGCAGCGCGTACGAGACGGCTGCCGGTGACAGGCCTGTGGCCTGAGCCACCTCCCGGATCGTGGCTCTCTTGCGAGGCATTAAGCCAGCCTATTCGCTAGCGCCGACAGAACCGATTCCAGTCAGACGATTCGCGCTCCTCACCGCACGTGCGCCACCCCGGAACGCCGGGCCCGCCGGTGTTTCCGGCGGCGTCGGGCCCGTTGACAACGGCCTTGTGAAGCGGTTCACTGAACCGTATCACTGAAACGCTTCACAGCTCAGTGTCGCAAGGTGGCGCGGGTTACATGTAATGTTAGTAGGGAATAGGGGAAGGAGGGGGCCGTGAGCATCGACGTCCATCAGCACGTCTGGACGCGCCCGCTCGTCGACGCCCTGCGCGCCCGTTCCTCCCCTCCTCACGTCGACGGCTGGACGTTGTTCCTCGACGACGAGCCCCCGTACGAGATCGACCCCCAGGACCTCGAGCACCGCGACACCACTGGCCTGGAGCTGGCGCTGGTGTCGCCGTCGAGCCCGCTCGGCATCGAGTTCCTGCCGCCGGAGGAGTCCTGGCCGGTCGTCGACGCCTACCACGACGGCGCGCTCGCGCTGGGCGATCCGTTCGGGGCCTGGGCGTCCACGTGCCTCAGCCGGCCCGACCCCGAGCGCCTGGCCCGGGACCTCGGCCGCGGCTTCGCGGGGCTGCAGATCCCCGCGACGGCCGTGCCCGACGACGGCCTGCTCGAGGTGCTGACGGACCTGGACCTTCCGCTGTTCGTCCACCCCGGCCCGGCCGCGAAGACCCCGGGCACGCCGCCCTGGTGGCCCGCCGTGGTGCCGTACGTCCAGCAGATGCACGCCGCATGGCACTACTTCCACGCCGTCGTCCGCCCCAGGCACCCGGAGCTGCGCGTCTGCTTCGCCCTCCTCGCAGGGCTGGCCCCGCTGCACTCCGAGCGCCTGATCGCCAGGGGCGGCGGCAGCCGCGGCCTGGTCGATCCGAACTTCTTCGTGGAGACCTCCTCCTACGGCCCGCGGGCGATCGACGCGATCGTCCGCGAGCTGGGCATCGACGTCGTCGTCAACGGCTCCGACGCCCCTTACGCCACCGCACCCGAGCCCGGACTCGGCGCGGCCGCCGGCCACGCCATCCGGGTCGTCAACCCCCGTCGTCTATTGAGCAGAAAGGAGACTCGTACGTGAGCACTCAGCAGATCCAGGACCGGGGCACCTGTGCACGGTTGCCCGAGCGCACGCTTGACCGGCGCGAACTGCGCGACCTGGTGAACGAGCTGGCCGCCAACCCCGAGGAGTGGCGGGAGCAGGTGCAGTTCCCCGAGGACGGCGGCAGGCACTACGCCTCGCTCTACCGCGACGCGTACGTGGACGTCTGGCTGCTCTGCTGGCGTCCCGAGGACGACACCGGCTGGCACGACCACGACATCTCCTCCGGCGCCGTCCACGTGGTGCAGGGCGCGCTCCTGGAGTGCAACCCGCGCATCGGCGGCGAGCACCTGGAGACCGTGGTCACGGAGGGGCAGTCGTTCTCGTTCGGGCCCGACCACATCCACCGGCTCAACGGCGCGGTGGACGAAAGCGTCTCCATCCACGCCTACTCGCCGCCGCTGTGGCGGCTCGGCCAGTACTCCATCGACGGCACCGGCGTCATGCGCCGCGTCTCGGTGAGCTACGCCGACGAGCTCAGGCCGCTGGACGACGTGGTGGTGGCCTGAGCACGCAGCAGCTTCCGCAGGGCTCGACATCGGGCAGTGTGATCCACAGGCAGCAGGTCCTGCGGAAGTAGCCGTCGCCGGCGGGCTCGATCAGCCCGTCGACCGGCGGGCCGATCTCCTTCAGCAGCCGCATGTAGTCGCCCGGCACGATCGACGTCAGCGGATGGGCGAGCGCCTCCGCCGTCGATCCCCACAGCGTCCGCTCGCCCACCTTCGCGATCGCCCCGACGGCCCGCACCAGCGGCGCCTGCGACTCGGCGAGCGCCTCGCGGATCGCGGCGGCCCCTTCGGACCAGCTCACCCGCGTGGCCGCGATCGTCACCCCGGCGTCCGACACCTTGAAGTACGTGTCCGCCGGCCGCATGATCGGCACCCGCCCGTCCAGGGCCCAGCCGAGCGCCATGGGCATGGTGTGCCAGTAGCCGTACGTCTTCCAGAACAGCGCCGCGCCGACGTGGCGTGGCGCGTTCCAGCGCGCGGCCGTCTCGTCGATCAGCCCGAGCAGCGTCGCGTACGGCTCCCGCAGCAGCTCGGTGACCGGCGTCCAGCTGCCGTCGGGCTCGATGACCAGGCGCGGCTCGACGCCCAGCACCCCGCCACGCGCGTCGGCGACCCGCTGGAGCGTCTCGGTCAGCACCCTGAACCCCCTAAAGGTTAGCCTTACCTAAAGTAGCAGGCCGCCCCGCGAACCACCCAGCCGCGATCTGCACCACGAGCACCCCCAGCCCCGCCAGCAGCGGCACCGTCCAGCCGCCGGAGACCTCCCTGAGGAACCCGAACAGCAACGGCCCCACCGCCGCGATCCCGTACCCCACGGACTGCGCCACGGCCGACAGCGCGGTCACGGTGGCCGGATCAGCGGGCCGCAGCGCGATGATCAGCAGCGCCAGCGCGAACGAGGCCCCCTGGCCGATCCCCAGCACGATCATCCACAGCCAGGGCGCGGCCGTGGGGGCCAGCAGCATGCCGAGGTAGCCGAGCACGGTCAGCACGCCGGCGCCGACCACGTACGGCACCTGCGAGGCCCGCCGGCCCGCCAGCACGGGGATCGCCAGCGAGGTGCCGACCTGGACCAGGTTCGTCAGGCTGAGCAGGTAGCCGGCCTGGTCGGCGGGGAGTCCGGCCTCCAGGAAGATCGTCGGCAGCCAGGCCAGCATGACGTAGAAGGTGAGCGACTGCAGGCCCATGAGGGCGGTCACGGACCAGGTCACGGGGCTCCTGAGCACCACTCCGAACGGCCTGGGCCCGTTCTGCGCCCCGCTCTGCTTGCGCAGCGCCTGGGGCAGCCAGAGCAGCGCGGCCAGCAGGGCGGGCACGGCGAGCAGCGCGGAGACGCCGCGCCAGCCGTACCCGGTGGCGTGCTCGATGGGGACGACCAGCCCGGAGGCGAGGGTGGCGCCGGCCACGACGGCGGCGACGTAGACGCCGGTCAGCAGGTTGACCCGGGTGGGGAAGTGCTCCTTGACGACGGCGGGCATGGAGACGTTCATGACGGCGATCGCCGTGGCGGCCAGGGCGGAGCCGAGGTAGAGCACGGGCGCGCCGCCGAGGCCGCGCAGCGTCACGCCCGCCGCGATGACCAGCAGTCCGGCCAGCAGCGTGCGGTCGAGCCCGAAGCGCCGCGCGAGCAGCGGCGTGACCGGCCCGAACACGCCGAGACAGACCACCATGACCGTGGTGACGGCGCCGCCGCCGGCGGGCGACAGGCCCACGTCCTTCATGATCTCGTCGAGGAGCGGGGAGACCCCCGCGATGGCGGGGCGCAGGTTGAGCGCAGCCAGGACGAACCCGGTGACCAGCACGGCAGATCTCAACGACATAGGGCACCACTCTCGCATAAGCCCTGACAACGTTGTCTGCCTGGTCCAGGTGAGGAATGATCCTGGCGTGAGACCGACGATGAAGGACGTCGCCTCGGCGGCGGGCGTGGCGCTCAAGACCGTCTCGCGCGTCGTGAACGGCGAGCCCGGCGTCCACCCGGCCACGGCCGAGCGGGTGCGCGCGGCCATCGAGCGGCTGGGCTACAGCCGCAACGAGAGCGCGGCGGTGCTGCGCAGGGGCAGGACCGCCACGGTCGGGCTGGTCATCGAGGACGTGGCGGACCCGTTCTACTCGGGGCTGAGCCGGGCCGTCGAGGACGTCGTCATCGAGCACGGCTGCCTGCTGCTGAGCGGGTCGTCGAGCGAGGAGCCGCTCAGGGAGCGCGAGCTGGTCGAGACGTTCTGCGCGCGCCGCGTGGACGGGCTGATCATGGTGCCCGCCGGCGAGGACCACACGTACCTGCGGCCCGAGCTGGAGGCCGGCACGCCAATGGTGTTCGCCGACCGGCCGCCGGGCGCGGGGATCGACGTGGACACGGTGCTCGCCGACAACCTGGGCGGCACCGAGGAGGCGATCCGCCACCTCATGGGCCACGGCCACCGCAGGATCGCCTTCCTCGGGGACGCCCCGGGGATCTTCACCGCGGCCGAGCGGCTCAACGGCTACCGGCAGGCGCTCGGAGGGCTGTTCGACGAGCGGCTGGTGTCGATGCGGCCGCCCTCGCTGGAGGGCGTACGCGCCGACCTGGCCCGTATGTTCGCCCTGGACGATCCGCCCTCCGCGCTGTTCACCGGCAACGGCCGCTACACCGTGACGGCGCTGCGCGCGCTGGCGGGGCGCCGGATGGCGCTGGTGGGGTTCGACGACTTCGAGCTGGCCGACCTGCTGACCCCGGGGGTGAGCGTGGTGGCGCAGGACCCCGCGTGGATGGGGCGGGTGGCGGCCGAGCTGCTCTTCCGCCGCCTGCGCGGCGACGCGGGCCCGCCGGAGCACATCGAGCTGCCGGTACGGCTCATCGCCCGCGGCTCCGGCGAGCTCCCCCCACCGGGCTGACCCGGTCAGACGATCCGCTCGTCCACGCCCACGGCGCCCACGCCGCTGGTGAAGATGCCGCCGCAGTATCCCCGAGACTCCCCCGACGCGCCCGGCGCGAGCGTCACCCACTCGCCCACGACGTCCGGCGCCCGGCCGCAGACCACCACGGCCCGGAACCTCCAGGTCTGGCCCGTGGGGTTGGTGCAGGACGCGATGCCGAGGTCCCGGTCCTGCGCGTGCACGTAGGTGTCGCAGCGCAGAACCGTGGCCGCCGCCGCGGCGGGCGGCGCCATGTTCCCGACCACCAGGCCGACGGCAACCGCGACGTACATCCCCTTGGACATTGCCTCTCCCCTGTCCCCCGTATTACTGTGCGCAGCCGATCGTAAGCGCAGAGTAGTAGCCCTGTCTGGGGAACGTCATGGCGGCTAGCCTTTCCAGCGGAGAACGCGGCAGTGGCCCCCGGGGACATCACCGCCTATAGTCGTTTGCGCATCGGTTCAGCAAAAATGTTCACAGGAGCGCGCGCATGAATGCCGCCGACGTCGCACCCGAGACGCAGGCCAGGTTCCCGCTTGAGCTGATGTACGCGGCCGCCCAGCAGTACTACATCGAGGAGGCCACGCAGGGCGACATCGCCCAGCGGCTCGGCGTCTCCAGGGCGACCGTGAGCAGGCTGCTCACCGAGGCCCGCAAGCAGGGCATCGTCGAGATCAAGGTGCACCGGCCGGCCGCGCTCGCGGACGGCCCACTGGCCGCCGAGGTGGCCGAGGCGCTCGACCTGGAGCGCGTCTACCTGGTCCCCAAGGTCAGCGGCCCCACCCTGGGCCCGTGGCTGGCCCCCGCCGTGACCCGCGCGCTGGCGGCGGTCGGGCTGGAGTCCGGCGACGTCGTGCTCGTCTCGTCCGGCACCACGGTCTACGAGTGCGCCCGCGAGGGGCTCGGCCAGTATCCGGGCGTCACGATCGCGCCCGCCGTGGGCGGCCAGGAGGAGCCGCAACCCTGGTTCCAGACCAACGAGACCACCCGCATCCTGGCCGAACGCGCCGGCGGCGTGCCCGCCTACCTCTACGCTCCCGCGCTGCCCGGCCCCGAGCTGTTCTACTCGCTGCAGCACGAGCCGTCCGTGCGCCGGGTCATGGACCTGTGGGCACACGCCAAGTGCGCCATCGTCGGCGTCGGCTCGGCCCCGCTGATGCGGCAGATGACGCCCTCCCTCATGCCGCGCGACGCCGACAGCCTGCGCCAGGCCGTGGGCGACGTGTGCATGCGGGTCTACGACCGCGACGGCGAGCCCGTCACGTACCCGGGCAGCGAGCGCCTGGTCGCCACGAAGCCGGAGGAGCTGCGCCGCATCCCCGCCACGATCGCGGTCGCGGTGGGCGCCGAGAAGGTGCTGTCCATCGTCGCGGGCGCCAGGGGCGGCTACTTCAACCAGCTCGTCACGGATGTCCCGACGGCAGAGGGCCTGGTGGCCGCCGCCCGCCAGCTCTGAACATTTTTGCTGGACAAAGTTTCAGCACCCGCGCTACCGTGAGCCGCACCACAGGATGTGCCTGGTTGTGAGGGGCATTGTCCTGTTTCGGGGGGAAGTGCGTCATGGATCCCGGTAGCAAGTGAGGAACGAAACCCGTGAACAGAGCTAAGATGCGGACCTCCGCGTTCGCCGCAGCAGCAGTGCTCGCAGGCTCGGTGCTGGCCGCGTGCGGCTCCGGCTCCGGTTCGACCGGCGGGGACACCAGCGGCGGCGGCAGCGGCGCCGTCCAGAACGCCAAGGTCGCCTTCCTCATGCCCGACCTCGCCTCCACCCGGTACGAGCTGGCGGACAAGCCGCTGTTCGAGGCCAAGATGAAGCAGCTCTGCCCGACCTGCCAGGTCATCTACCAGAACGCCGACTCCGACGCCGCCAAGCAGCAGCAACAGGCCAACTCCGCGCTCGCCCAGGGCGTCAAGGCCATCGTGATCGACCCGGTCGACTCCGCCGCCGCGGCCACCATCGTCAAGTCGGCCCAGGCGCAGCAGGTGCCGGTCATCGCCTACGACCGGCCGATCCCGGCCACGCCCGCCGACTACTACATCTCGTTCGACAACGAGAAGATCGGCTCCATGATCGCCCAGTCCCTGGTCGACCACCTGAAGAAGGAGAACGCCAAGGGCGGGATCCTCCAGGTCAACGGCTCGCCCACGGACGCGGCGGCCGGTCTGATCAAGAAGGGCATCCACAGCGCGGCCGACCCGAGCGGGTTCAAGCTGCTGGCCGAGTACGACACCCCCGACTGGCAGCCGGAGAAGGCCCAGACCTGGGTCAGCGGCCAGATCACCCAGTTCAAGGACCAGATCGTCGGCGTGGTCGCGGCCAACGACGGCACCGGCGGCGGCTCGATCGCCGCGTTCAAGGCCGCGGGCGTGAAGGTGCCGCCGATCACCGGCAACGACGCCGAGCTGGCCGCCGCCCAGCGCATCATCGCGGGCGACCAGTACAACACGATCTCCAAGCCGATCAAGATCGTGGCCGAGGCCTCCGCGAACGTGGCGTGGGAGTTCATGCAGGGCAAGAAGCCCGCTGGCAAGGCCACGCTCTACAACACCCCGTCGGAGCTGTTCGTGCCCACGGTGGTGACCAAGGAGAACATCAAGGAAGTGCTGTTCGACAGCGGCATCATGAAGGCCGCCGAGGCCTGCGCCGGCGAGTACGCCAAGGGCTGCGGCGAGCTCGGAATCAAGTGATGAGCGTCCTCTCTCTGCGCGGGATCAGCAAGACCTTCGGCGCGGTGGCGGCGCTGACCGACATCGAGCTCGACGTCGCCGCCGGCCAGGTCGTCGCGGTCGTGGGAGACAACGGCGCGGGCAAGTCGACCCTGGTCAAGATCCTCTCGGGCGTGCACCCGCCGGACGGCGGCACGATCACGTTCGAGGGGAACGAGGTCCACATCCCGACCCCGGCCGCCGCGCACAAGCTCGGCATCGCCACGGTCTTCCAGGACCTGGCGCTCTGCGAGAACCTCAACGTGATCCAGAACCTGTTCCTCGGCCAGGAGATCCGCCCGCTGCGCCTCAACGACGTGGCCATGGAGACCCGCTCGTGGGAGCTGCTCCGCCAGCTGTCCGCCAAGATCCCGAGCGTACGGGTGCCGGTCGCGGCGCTGTCGGGCGGCCAGCGGCAGACGGTAGCCATCGCCCGGTCGCTGCTCGGCGACCCGAAGGTCATCATCCTCGACGAGCCCACCGCCGCGCTGGGCGTGGCGCAGACGGCCGAGGTGCTCAACCTGGTCGAGCGGCTGCGCGAGAACGGCCTGGGCGTCATCATGATCAGCCACAACATGGCCGACGTGAAGGCCGTCGCCGACACCGTCGCCGTCCTGCGGCTCGGCCGCAACAACGGCGTGTTCGACGTGGACCAGGTCTCCGCCGAGGACATCATCGCCGCCATCACCGGCGCCACCGACAACGTGGTCTCCAGGCGGGCGCAGAAGGGAGCTCGGTCTTGAGCACAGTGACGACAGACCGCCAGGACGAGCGGCTGCAGGACCGCGACGGCCTGCGCGGCGCGCTCGCCGACGTGATCGAGCGGGCCCGCGGCGGCGACCTGGGCGTCATCCCCGTCGTGGTCGGGCTCGTGGTCATCTGGACGGTCCTGCAGGTCCTGAACCCGATCTTCCTGTCCAGCGCGAACCTGGTGAACCTCACCCTGGAGTCCGCCGCCGTCGGCATCATCTCGCTCGGCATCGTCTGCGTGCTGCTGGTGGGCCAGATCGACCTGTCCGTCGGCTCGGTCAGCGGGCTGTCGGGAGCGGTGCTCGCGGTGCTGTTCGTGGGCCAGGGGCTGCCGGTCTGGCTGGCCATCGCCGCGGCGGTGATCATGGGGGCGGTCGTCGGCTGGCTGTACGGGCAGCTGTTCAACCGGTTCGGGGTGCCGAGCTTCGTGATCACGCTGGCCGGCCTGCTCGCCTTCCTCGGGCTCCAGCTGTACGTGCTGGGCACCAAGGGGTCGATCAACCTGCCCTTCGACTCGGGCCTGGTGAACTTCGCGCAGCTCGACTTCGTACCGGCCTGGCTGTCGTACACGTTCGCGGTCGTCGCGGCCGTCTGGCTGTTCGTCACCGGATACCTGCACGCGCAGGAGCGGCGCAAGGCCGGGCTGTCGGCCAGGAGCGTGTCCACGCTGGCCGTCAGGAGCGCGGCGCTGCTGGTCGTGCTGGCCTTCGTGGTCTGGTACCTGGGCCAGACGCGCGGTGTCGGCTGGATGTTCGTCTTCTTCGTGGCGCTCGTGCTGATCATGCACTACCTGCTGTCGCGGACGAAGTGGGGCCGGGCCGTCTACGCCGTCGGCGGCAACGTGGAGGCCGCCCGCCGGGCCGGCATCAACGTCAGGGCCGTCTACACCTCGGTGTTCGTGCTCTGCTCGACGTTCGCCGCGGTCGGCGGCATCCTGGCCGCGGCGCGGCTCGCGGCGGCCAACCAGTCCAGCGGCGGCGGCGACGTCAACCTCAACGCCATCGCGGCGGCCGTGATCGGCGGGACGAGCCTGTTCGGCGGGCGCGGCACCGCGTTCGGCGCGCTGCTCGGGATCATCGTCATCCAGTCCATCTCCAGCGGCCTGACCCTGCTCAACCTCGACTCGTCGATCAGGTTCGTGGTCACCGGGGCGGTGCTGCTGCTCGCCGTGATCGTCGACTCCGTGTCGCGCCGGTCGAGGACCTCCCACGGCAGGGCCTGATGGCGATCATCTGCGTTGACGCGGGCACCACGGTCATCAAGGCGGTCGGGTACGACGCCGAGGGTGCGGAGGCGTTCGTCGCCCGGCGGGAGACCGTGGTCTCCAGGCCCCTGCCCGGCCACGCCGAGCAGGACATGAACGCCGTCTGGGACGCGGTCGCCGCCACCGTGCGCGAGGTCGCCGCCCAGGTGGACGGGGTCGACTTCGTGGCCGTGACCGCCCAGGGCGACGGCTGCTGGCTGGTCGGCCCGGACGGCGAGCCGACCGGCCCCGCGATCCTCTGGAACGACGCCAGGGCGGCCTCGGCCGTGGACGACTGGACCCGCTCCGGGACCGCCGCCGAGGCGTTCCGGCTCAACGGCTCGTCGGCCGCCTCCGGGCTGCCGCACGCGATCCTGACCTGGCTGCGCGCGAACGACCCCGGGCGGCTGGAGCGGTCGAGCGCCATGCTCACCTGCGGCGGCTGGATCTTCGCGCGGATGACCGGGGAGCTGGCGGCCGACGAGTCCGACGCCTCCGCGCCGTTCATGGACCTGCGGGCACGGGCGTACTCCCCCGCGCTGCTGACCCTCTTCGGCACGGAGTGGGCCGAGCGGCTGCTGCCCCCGATCCGTTCCGGCCACGTCGCCGAGCTGTCCCGGGACGCGGCCTCCGCGCTGGGGCTGCCCGCCGGGACGCCGGTCGTGATGGCCCCGTACGACATCGCCGCCACGGCGCTGGGCGCTGGCGCGGTACGGGCCGGGCAGGCGTGCGGCATCCTCGGCACCACGCTCTGCACCGAGGTCATCGTCGACTCGGCCGACCTGGAAGGCGAGCCGATCGGGATCACGATCGCGCTGACCGGCGGCTACCTGCGGGCCTTCCCCACGTTCGCGGGCACCGAGGTGGTGCAGTGGACGTGCCGCATGATGGGGCTGAGCGGCCCGGCCGAGCTGGGCGACCTGGCCCTGCTGAGCGAGCCGGGCGCGCGCGGGCTGACATTCCTGCCGTATATGTCGCCCGCCGGTGAGCGGGCGCCGTTCTCGGACCCGCTGGCCAGGGGGTCGCTGCTGGGCATGTCGTTCGAGCACGGCCGCCCGGACGTGGCGCGGGCGGTGCTCGAAGGGCTGACGATGGTCATCCGCGACTGCCTTGCCGCCACCGGCGCCGCGCCCACGGAGCTGCGCGTGTGCGGGGGCGGTTCGAACAGCACCGCCTGGCTCCAGCTGATCGCCGATGTCACCGGCCTGCCCGTGCGCCGCCCGGCCGACGCCGAGGTGGGCGCGCGGGGTGCGTACCTGGTGGGGCTGGCCGCCACCGCCGCCGCCCCGTCCATCGCGGCGGCCGCCTCGGAGCATGTACGGCTGCGCGACGCGCTCGAACCCAGCCCCGCCCGCCAGGCGTCGTACGACCGGCTGTTCGACGACTTCTTGACCCTGCGCCAGGCGAACGCGGTCTCCTGGCCGCTGCTGGCCGAGATGAGGGGCCGTACATGAGTGTCTGGATCGGCATCGACCTCGGGACCCAGAGCGTGCGGGCGATGGCCGTCTCCGGGGACGGGCAGGTGGTCGGCACGGCCGGCCGGCCGCTGACCAGCCACCGCGACGGACCCCGCCACGAGCAGGACCCCGAGCAGTGGTGGCGCGAGCTGGCCGCCGCCACCCGAGAGGCGCTGCGCGACGTGCCTCCCGAGCAGGTCGCGGGCGTCGCCGTGGCCGCCACATCTGGAACGATCCTGCTCACCGGCCCTGACGGCCGGGCGCTGACGCCCGCCCTCATGTACGACGACCGGCGCGCCGACGCCGGTCGCGCCAACGAGGCGGGCGCCCGCGTGTGGGAGCGGCTCGGCTACCGGCGCATGCAGCCCAACTGGGCGCTGCCCAAGCTCCTGTGGCTGCTCCAGGACGCCCCCGCCGGGGCCCGGCTCGCGCACCAGAACGACTTCGTCAACCGGCGCCTCGTCGGCCACGAGGTGGCCACCGACCTCAGCAACGCGCTCAAGACCGGCGTGGACCTCATCGAGGAGCGCTGGCCGTCCGAGGTGCTGGATGCCCTGGACGTGCCCGCGGAGATCCTCCCCGAGGTCGTACGGCCCGGCACCCGCCTGGGCGTGGTCTGCGCGGCCGCCGCCGAGGAGACCGGCATCCCCGCGGGCACGCCCGTGATCGCCGGGACCACCGACGGGTGCGCGGCCCAGCTCGGCGCGGGCGCCACCCGGGTCGGGAGCTGGAACTCGGTGCTCGGCACGACGCTGGTGCTCAAGGGCGTGACGAAGGAGCTGATCCACGACCCGCTCGGCGTCGTCTACTCGCACCGCGCGCCGGACGGCTCGTGGCTGCCGGGCGGCGCGTCGAGCACCGGCGCCGGCGTGCTCTCCCGCGACCTGCCCGGCCGCGACCTCGACGCGCTGAGCGCCCAGGCCGCCGCCCGGCCGGGCCCGCCCGGGAGCGTCACGTACCCGCTGGTCTCGCGGGGCGAGCGCTTCCCGTTCGACGCGCCCGGCGCCGAGGGGTTCACGCTCGGCAGCCCGGCCGACGACGTCGAGCGCTACACGGCGATCCTGCTCGGCGCGGCCTTCGTCGAGCGCCTCTGCTTCGACTACCTCGACCTCCTCGGCGCGCCCGTGGACGGCGAGATCATCCTGACCGGCGGCGCCACCCGCAGCGCGTACTGGACCCGGCTCAGGGCGGACGTCCTGGGACGTCCGGTGACGCTCCGGGAGAACGCCGAGCCCGCCCTGGGCATGGCCGTCCTGGCGGGCGGCGACCCCGGCCGGATGATCAGGACCCGCGCGGTCGTCGACCCGTCGGGAGCCGACTTCACGGAGCCCTACCTGCGCTTCGTCACCGAGCTGGAAGGGCGCGGCTGGCTCGACCCGGCCGCCGCCCGGCACGCACGCGAGAGGACCGCCCGATGACCGACCTCGTCCTGGTCCGCCACGGCGAGACCGTCTGGCACGCCGAGAACCGCTACGCGGGGATCAGCGACATCGAGCTGACCCCGCGCGGCCACGCCCAGGCCGTCCAGCTGGCCGAGTGGGCCGGTCAGGCGGGCCTGGCGGCCGTGTGGGCCTCCACCCTCAGCCGGGCCCGGATCACCGCCGCGTCCGCCGCCGACCAGGCGAAGGTGGAGCTCCGGACCGACCCGAGGCTGCGCGAGCTGGACTTCGGCGAGGGCGAGGGCCTGACCTCGGCCGAGATGTCGGCCCGCTTCCCCGAGGCCCGCGCCGCGTTCGAGTCCGACCCCGCCGCGCATCCGCTGCCCGGCGGCGAGGACCCGAGCCTGGCCGCCGACCGATTCGTGGCCGCCCTCGACGACATCGCCGCCGCCCACCCGGACGGGCGCGTGCTGGTGGTCGCGCACACGACCGCCATCAGGCTCACCCTGTGCCGCCTGATCGGGGTGCCGCTCGGCGAGTACCGGCGGCTGTTCCCGCGCCTGGACAACTGTGCCCTGACCGAGCTTCGCCTGCGCACCGGGCGGCGGGCCGCGATGCTGCAGTACAACTCCCCGATTGGAGCCGTTCGTTGACCATCCGAGTGCTTGCCGCGGGCGACCACTTCGTCCAGAATCGCCTGCTCATCGACGCGCTCAGGCGCGAGGTCCCCGGCGAGTTGGACATCAGCGAGCTGACGCTGCCGTGGCCGGTCGAGCCGTTCGGCCGGGTGGGCGAGGTGGACGAGGCCTCGGACGTGGAGGACGAGCTGATCGAGGCGCTACGCGGCGTCGAGGTCTGCGTGACCCAGATGGCCCCTTTGACCAAGCGTGTCCTGGACGCCTCTCCCGACCTGCGGCTGTTCTGCGTGAGCCGGGGCGGGCCCGTCAACGCCAACCTGGAGGCGGCCACGGCGGCGGGCGTGGCGGTGACGTTCGCGCCGGGCCGCAACGCGGTGGCCACCGCCGAGCACACCCTGGCCATGCTGCTGGCCGCCACCCGCCGGATCCCCCAGACGCACGGCGACCTGGCGGGGGGCGTGTGGCGGGGCGACTACTACATGTACGACAACGTCGGCCCCGAGCTGGACGGCAACACGGTCGGCCTGGTCGGCTACGGCGCCATCGGCCGCCGCGTGGCCCGCATGCTCGAAGGCTTCGGCGCGGAGGTCCTGGTCTATGACCCGTACGTGGACGTGCCCGGCCGGGTCGAGCTGGACGAGCTGCTCCGGCGCTCCCACTTCGTCTCCCTGCACGCCCGCGCCACCCCCGAGACCAACGGCATGATCGGCGCGGCCGAGATCGCCGCCATGCCGCGCGGCTCGGTCCTGGTCAACTGCGCCAGGGGCGCGCTGGTCGACTACGGCGCCGTGTGCGACGCGCTGGACTCGGGCCACCTGTTCGGGGCCGCCATGGACGTCTTCCCGGAGGAGCCCATCCCGGCCGGCTCGCGCCTGCTCACGACCCCGAACCTGATCATGACTCCGCACCTGGCCGGGGCCAGCAAGCAGACGGCCATGAAGGCGGCCTCGATCGTGGCCGCCGATGTGGCCCGCTACGTACGCGGCGAGCCCCTGTCCCACGTGGCTACCCCTTGAGCGCCCCCGCCATCAGCCCGCGCATGAAGAACCTGCCCAGCAGGACGTAGATCAGCATCGTCGGGATCGACGACAGGATGGCCGCCGCCATCTGCTGGCTGTACGGGGTGGCCTGCGCACCGGCGATGTTGTTCAGCATCACGGTCGTGGGCCAGCTCGTCGGCCCGGTCAGGAAGACGGCGAACAGGAAGTCGTTCCAGAGCGAGGTGAACTGCCAGATGACGACCACCGCGATCGCGGGCGCCGACACCGGCAGCACCACCGACCAGTACGCCCTCAGCATGCCCGCCCCGTCCACCCGGGAGGCCTCGATCAGCTCGTCGGGGATCGTGACGTAGTAGTTGCGGAAGATCAGCGTGCAGATCGGGATGCCGTACACGACGTGGGCCAGCACCAGCCCGGGGATGCCGCCGTAGAAGACGCCCTGCAGCCCGGTCAGCTCGTTCAGCCCCACGAGCAGTTGCACCAGCGGGATCATGACCCCCTGGTACGGGATGAACATGCCGAACAGGAACAACGTGAACAGCACGTCCGCCCCGGGGAAGCGCCACTTGGACAGCACGTACCCGTTCATGGAGCCGAGCGCGCACGACAGCAGCGAGCCCGGCACGGCCAGCAGCACGCTGTTCCACAGGCCGGGGGCCAGCTTCTCCCAGGCCACCTGCCACGCCTCGGTCGTCCACGTCCGCGGCAGGTTCCACGCCTGGCCGGGGTCGGCCTCCGTGAGCGGCTTGAAGCTGGTGACCAGCAGCACGTAGATGGGGATCAGGAAGATCACCACGAAGAGGATCAGCAGCCCGAAGCGCAGCCAGGGGAAGGCCGCCCGGCGCGTGACCACCGCCGTCATGAGCGCCTCTCCTTACGCACGGACCAGATCAGGTACGGGATCACGAAGATCGCCACGCTCAGCACGATGTACGACGCGATCGTGGCGCCCTTGGCCGGGTCGTGCGAGTCGAAGACCGCCACCCACATGAACACCGCGGGCACGTCCGTGATGATCTGCTTGCCCGACACCGCCACGATCAGGTCGAACACCTTGAGCGAGATGTGCCCCAGGATGATCAGCGCGGACAGGGTGACCGGCCGGAGCAGGGGCAGCACCACGTGCCGGTAGACGCCCCACTCGGTGCAGCCGTCCACCCGCGCGGCCTCCCGCAGTTCCTCGGGCACGCCGCGGAAGCCCGCCAAAAACAATGCCATGACATATCCGGACATCTGCCAGATCGCGGGGATCGCCATCGCGGCCATCCCCCAGTCCGGATCCCTGAACCACTGCCACTGCGGCAGCCCGATCCAGTCGAACAGCCGGTTCAGGCCGACCGCCCGCTCCCCCGTCCCCGAGTTCATCAGCCACCGCCACACGATGCCGGTCGCGACGAACGAGATGGCCATCGGGAACAGGTAGATCGCCCGGAACGTCCCCTCGCCCCTGATCCCCTTCTCCATGAGGAACGCCAGCAGCCACCCGAGCAGGAGCGCGCCCAGCACGAACGCGACCGTGAAGACGATCGCGTGGTTCACCGAGAGGTGCCATCGCGGCTGGTCCCAGATGTCGATGAAGTTCCGCAGCCCCACGAACTTCCCCTCGGACACCTCATCGTGCTTGTCCGTCATGGCCAGCCGGAAGTTCCAGCCGAGCATGCCGTACACGAAGACGCCGATCAGGATGATCGACGGCGTGACGAGGAGGAGTCCGGGCAGCCACGTGCGTGCCCGCCTCACAAGCATTCCCTCCCACGGACCCGGCGGGCGCCGGTCGGCGCCCGCCGGACCTCGCTACTGAGCGTTGGACTTGGCCGCGTCGGCGAGCCCCTGCTGCAGGGCCTTGACGTCCTTGCTGCCGATGAACAGGCCGACCGACTCGGTGATCGCCGCCAGCCACGGCTGGTTGACCGAGACGCCGTGCTGGATCGACCCGGCGAGCTTGTTGCTCGACCAGTCCTTCAGCGCGTCGGCCAGGTAGTCGGTGTAGAGGGCCTGGTCGGCGTCCTTGCGGGCGGGGATGGAGCCCTTCTTGGGGTTGAAGGCGTCCTGGCCCTCCTTGCTGGCCGCGACCTTCAGCCAGGCGATGGCCCCGTCACGGTTCTTCGCGCCCTTGGGGAGGGTGAAGCTGTCGGACAGCCACATGTACGTGCCCTCGGTCCCGGGAGCCGGCGCCCAGTCGAAGTCCGTCTTCGACTTCTTGCCCAGGCCGCCCTCCGGCGGGTTGTGGAAGTAGCCGTACGCCCAGTCACCCATGATGTTGAACGCGGCCTCGCCGTCGGCCACCTGCTTGGCGGCCGGCTGCCAGTCGTCCTGCGGGTCGCCCGCGTACGACATGATCTTGGCGAAGCTCTCCAGCGCCTTGGTCACCTGCGGGCTGTTCCAGTCGGCGCCCGGCTTGAACAGCGCGTTGTAGGCGTCGGTGCCCATCGAGCCGAGCAGGACGTTCTCCATCAGATGGGTGACGGTCCACTCGGAGCCGATCGACAGCGGGATCTTGCCCTTGGCCTTGACCTTCTCCAGGTCCGCGATGAACTCGTCGATCGTCTTGGGCGCGGCGGCCACGCCGGCGTCCTTGAGCACGGCCGGGTTGAACCACAGCACGTTGGAGCGGTGGATGTTCACCGGCACCGAGTAGATCTTGCCGTCGACGCTGATCTGATCGACGAGCTGCGCGGGGAAGACGTCCTTCAGCTTCAGCTCGTCGTACAGGAAGGTCAGGTCCTCAAGGTTGCCGGCCTTGATGTAGCCCTGCAATTCGGCGCCCGCGTGCCCCTGGAAGGTGTCGGGCGGGGTGTTGGCCTGAAGCTTCGACTGGAGCAGCGCCTTGGCCTTGTCACCGGAGCCGCCCGCCACGGCGGCGTCGAAGAATGTGTAGTTCGGATTCTGCTGCTCGAAGATCTTCTTCATCGCCTGGAGGCCGTCGGCCTCGCCGGGGCCCGTCCACCAGGAGAAGACCTCAACCTGTTTCTTCTCTCCGCCGCCGCCACTGGCCGCCGGAGACTGGGACGCCTGCCCGCCTCCGCCGCCACCGCAGGCCACCAGGCTCAACGCGCTCACGATCGAGATCGAGACGGTCGCTAACCACCGTCGCATCGCACACCATCCCTTCGAAGCCCCCGAAGTTGGTGATTTGACAACGTTGTCAACCAACGGCCATCTACCCACTTCCCGCCGCGCGGCGTCAAGGGATGGGCGGATAACAGCTCCGCATACTCAGCGGACGCGCTCGAGCCCGCCGTCGGGGTTCGTCACCACTGTGACGCTGAAGTCGTAGCTCGTGCCGGGCGGATCGCCGCCGCCCGCGGCCACCACCAGCGCGCCCTTGGACACGCCCAGGCAGACCAGGACGACCAGGTCGCACCGGCCGTCGGGCGGCCACGTGGTCAGCACGACGTCGGACTCGGCCAGGCCCACGGGCAGGTCGAGCTCCGCCATCCTGGACAGCAGGTCGGCGTGGGACATCCGGCGGCCGTCCGCCGTCAGCAGCGCGTCCTGGCGCTTGGCGTCGAGCGCGGGCAGCGGGGTGGGCTCCAGCATGAGCAGGCAGCGGAAGTCGATCGTGTCGAGCGCCGTGCCCAGCGAGACGACCTGGCGCACCCGGGACTCGTCGGCCGCCCGCACCGCCGTCTCCGCCAGGTCGGGGGTGGTGATCAAGGTGCGCGCGTCGCACTCGCGCAGCCACGCGGCCATCTCCCCGGCGCCGAGCGCGGGGTCGATCGGCGCCGCCACGCCGCCCGCCGCGAGCACGGTTTGCACGGCCAGCGTCTGCGCGCCGGCCGTCGAGACGTGCACGCCCACCACCTGGTCGCGCCGCGCGCCCCTGCGTACGAGCCCCGAGGCCGCCCGGGTCACCTCGGTCACCAGCCTGCGGTAGCCGTAGACGTGGCCGCCGCGCAGATCGACGAGCGCCGGCCGCTCCCCGCGCTCGTACGCCTGGCGGAACACCTCATGGATCACGGTCCCGGTGGTCGAGGCGGCAGGCTTCATGACCGCCAACGTACGGCCGCCGGGCATGCACAGCATCCACCGATCTATGTAGGCGGATGTGCATTCCCGCGGGCGGGCCCGAGCCCTGCGCGACTCGAGCCCGCTGCCACGCGCCCGGAACCGGACCTCCACCCCTCCGAGGAGGCCCAGCTCCGCGTGGACGCGTGACGTCCCCGATGGATCGGCCGCACCGCAAAGGGTGGAACGTCGGTGCGGCCGATCACACGTAGCAACGGTAGGTGTGCAGATGGGTGCCGCACATGCGCTGACATGGCCATTCGACGATGTAAACCGGCAGGCTCCGTGATGTGTAGAGAGGTACGCGGATCAGCGGCTCTCGATCACCCATGCGGCGATCTGTGTACGTGTGGAGAAGCCGAGTTTGGACAGGATGTTGGCCACGTGGCGGGCGGCGGTCGCCGGGCTGATGACCAGTTCGTCGGCGATGGCCCGGTTGCTGAGCCCTCGGGCGATCAACTCGGCGATCTCGCGCTCCCTGACGGTGAGCCTGCTGTCCTGGTTGACCGGTACGACCGGCTCCGTGGGGCGTTCGGGCAGCGCGCCGTCCAGGGCACACGCCACGGCCTGTTCGGCGGTCATCCCCGCGCCCTCGGCCCACAACCTGCCGACCACGGCCTCGCCCAGCCCGGTCCGCGCCGGTCGCAGGACGTCCTCCGTACGCGCGTCCGGCTGGCGGCTGCGCAGCGCCACCGAGGCGGCGGCCAGCAGGACCGCGCGCCGGTGGTCACCCTCGGCGGAGACCAGGACCGCCCACTCCTCCAGCCGCCTGGCGATGCCCGCGCGCAGCCCCGCGTCGCGGCTGAGCACCAGCGCCTCGGTGAACCTGGCCCTGGCCTCCACCAGGTCACCCTGGTCGAGCGCCACCTTGCCGAGCCCGGCCAGGCAGCTCACGATCTGCTGCCTGACGTCCACGTGCCGCAGCAGGCTCAGCCCCGACTCGTAGTGCCGCTTGGCCGTCGGGAGGTCGCCCGAGCGCCTGGCGACCTGGGCCAGCCCGATGTGGGCGAAGGACCGGCCCACGTGGTTGTCGAGCCCCTCGTTGATCGCCAGCACTTCCTCGAACCCGCGCTGCGCCTCCCGCAGGCGGCCGTGGTGCAGGCCGAACTGCGCCCGGGTGCCCTGGGCCAGCGACTCCAGGATGAGGTCGCCGGAGCGCCTGGCCAGCTCCAGCGCGCGGGCCAGGGTGTCGGGCTCGCCGGTGAGCTGGGCCAGCACGATCGTGCCGACGGCCTCGCCGTACGCGTCGTCGACGGACCTGCACAGATCGAGCCCGGCGCGGGTGCACCACGTGGCCAGTTCGAGATCGCCCGCCGCCAGCGCCAGCTCGCCGCGCAGGATCGTGGCCTGGCCACGCAGCGCCGGCCGCAGCTGCGGGACGTCGAGGGCCAGCAGCCGGTCGAGCCGCTCGGCCATGTCGAGCTTCCTGCCGCTGCCGACCAGCAGGTATCGCAGGTCGGTCAGCAGGCTCAACGCGGTCTCCGGCAGGCCGATGGCGATCGACCACTCGCAGGCCGAGCCGACCTCGACCTTGAGCGCGTCGAACAGGTTCACGTACCGCTCGATCACCGGCCACGACGTGCGCGCGCCCGGCGCGATCGCCTCCTTGAACCCGCTCGCCATCGCGGCCAGCGCCGTCAGGTGCCTGCGCCGCAGCTCCGTCTCCTCGCCGGACTCGGCGAGCTGCTCCAGCGCGTAATCCCGTACGGTCTCCAGCAGCCGGTAGCGCGCCTGACCGGCGATCTCGCCGTCGAGCGCGACCAGCGACTTGTCCACCAGATCGCACAGCCGGAGCAGCACGTCCTCCTCGGGCAGCCCCGGCCCCGAGCAGACCGCCTCGGCGAGGTCGAGCGTCCAGGAGGAGCGGAAGGCGGCCGTGCGGCGCAGCAGCAGCCGCTCCTGCGGGGAGAGCAGCCGGTAGCTCCAGTCCACGGCGGCCCTGAGCGTGCGGTGCCGAGCCGGAGCCGTACGCGCGCCGCCCGCCAGCAGCCTGAACCGGTCGTCCAGCCGCTCGACGAGCTGGCGGACGGACAGGACCCGCACCATGGCGGCGGCCAGCTCGATCGCCAGCGGCAGGCCGTCGAGCGCCTGGCACAGCTCCGTGACCAGCGGCCGGCTCTCGTCGGTCAGCTCGAAGTCGGGCCGGGCGGCGGTGGCCCTGGCCACGAACAGCCGCACGGCCTCGCTGTCCTCCCCGCCCACCGACAGGGGAGGCACCCGCCACACGGTCTCGCCGGGCACGCGCAGCGGCTCCCTGCTGGTGGCCAGCACGGTGAGCCCCGGACAGGCGCAGAGCAGGTCACGGCACAGCTCCGCGCACTCGCCGATCACGGGCTCGCAGTTGTCGAGCACCAGGAGCGCGCGCCGGCCCGCGATCGACTCGGCCAGGTCGCCCGCGATGCCGAGTGCGGCGGCGACGTACTCTCTCAGCTCGCCCTTCTCCAGGTCGGCCAGCTCGATCAGCCAGACGCCGCCCGGGTGGTCGGGGCCCACCCGGGCCGCGAGCCGCATCGCCAGCCGGGTCTTCCCGATGCCGCCCGCGCCGCAGAGGGTCACGGCCCGGGAGACGCGCATCAGATGGGCGAGCTCATCTAGATCGGACTCCCGGCCCACGAACGCGTTCGGCTCGGCCGGCAGGTCGCTGAAGTCGGCGAATCGCAGCATCACTGTGAGTGTGTCACCAACTACGCCGCGCGCCCAGACATAATCGGTGGAGATCTGTCAGTGCCCGTGGGCACACTCGAGTCATGGTCGATGAGCCGCTCGAGCTCGGTGAGATCTCCTTCTCCGACTGGCATGCCCATCAGGACAAGCTGGCGGAGGTCGGTTTCCTGACCATCGCCAGGCGGCTGCCGTCACTCGTGGCACAGGCGATGCGCATGGCCTGGCAGGCCGGCCGGCGCGACACCCTCGCCACGATCACGCTCAACCTCCTCGGCGGCGTCTTCACGGCCTTCGGCCTGCTGGCGACCACCGGCGTCCTCAGCGCCCTCTTCAGCGAGGGCCCCACCCCCGATCGCGTGCTGGCCGCGCTGCCCAGCCTCGTGCTGGTCGGGGTGGCCGCGACGCTCCGCACCGGCGTCCAGGCCGGCGCGGGCTGGGCGCAGTCCCGCCTCGACCCGCAGGTGAGCCGGCTCACCGAGGAGCGCCTGTACGGGCTGACCAGCCGGGTGGAGCTCGTGGCCTACGACGACCCCGAGTTCCACGACGCGCTGCAGCGGGCCAGGTTACGCGGCGTGGCCATGGCCGACTCGGTGGTGACCTCGGCCATCAACGTGGTCACGGCCGCGGTCGGCATCGCGGCCGTGGCCGGCGTCCTCGGCGTGCTCCATCCGGTGCTGCTCCCGCTCCTCCTGCTGGCGGTGCTGCCCGACGCCTGGGCGGCGGTCCGCAGCGCCAAGATGCGCTACACCACGCTCTACGCCCTCATCCCCGCCAACCGCCGCAAGTGGATCATCGCGGAGCTGCTGGCCAACCGCGCGCCGGCGGCCGAGGTGCGCTCGTTCACGATGCGCGGCTTCCTGCTGCGCATGTACGACGCGGTGGCCAGGGCAGAGCAGGACGTCCTGCTCAAGCTCGCCCGGCGCCAGACCTTCGCCCGCCTGGTCGGCGAGGCCCTCGGCGGCCTCGGCTCCGCCCTCGTCTACGTCGCCCTCGGCGTGCTCCTGGCCCTGGCCGCGATCCCGCTGGCGGTGGCGGGCACCGCGGTCCTGGCGATCAGGTCCGCCCAGTCCTCGCTGTCCAACCTGATGTACGCCACCAACCGCCTGTACGAAGAGGGCCTGTACTTCACCGACTTCCTCGAGTTCTGCGCCGACGCCGAACGCCGCGTCCCCGCAGCGCGCGAGGCGTCGGTGCCCGAGAGCTTCGAACGCATCACGGCCACGGACATCACCTTCACCTACCCCGGCTCCGAGGAGCCCGCCCTGCGCGAGGTCTCGATCGAGATCAAACGCGGCGAGGTCATCGCCTTCGTCGGCGAGAA
>NZ_JBFAWA010000067.1:0-14767 GCF_040680035.1 Nonomuraea sp. NPDC052116
CCCACCGATCTCCAACTCGATCTCCTGGACCTCCTCGACATCGATCCACGAGACCTCCGCTGAAGATCACTCACATGCGGAAAACGGGGCTAGCGGCGCTGGGTGGCCCAGCGGCGGATGGTGTCGATCCGCTCCTGGATCTGCTCCGCCGTCGCCTGAGCGATCGGCGGCCCGCCGCACGAGCGGCGCAGGTCCGAGTGGATGACCCCGTGCGGCTGACCCGTGCGGTGGTTCCAGGCGCCCACCAGGCCGTTGAGCTCGCGCCGCAGGTCCGCGATCTGCTCGTGCGGCGCCAGCGTCTCGCGCGGCTGCTCCTCCTCCTGCTTGCGCCTGGCCGCCTGCTGGTCGGACTGCCGCTTGCGCAGCAGCGTCGCCACCTGGTCGGGCTCCAGCAACCCCGGCAGGCCGAGGAAGTCCTCTTCCTCCGCCGAGCCGACCGCCGCGCCCGTGCCGAACTCGCCGCCGTCGAACAGCACCCGGTCGAACGTGGCCGACGTCTCCATCGTCTCGAACGGAAGCTCGTCACCCAGGACGTCGGGGTTGTCCTTCTGGCGGTTGGCCTGCTCCAGGAGGCTGTCGTCCAGCCCGTCCTCGGGAGGCCGCTTGTTGAGCACGTGGTCGCGCTCGACCTCCATCTCGTTGGCCAGCCCCATGAGCGTGGGCACCGAGGGGAGGAAGACCGAGGCGGTCTCGCCGCGCTTGCGGGCCCGCACGAAGCGGCCCACGGCCTGGGCGAAGAAGAGCGGGGTCGAGGTGGAGGTGGCGTAGACGCCCACGCACAGGCGGGGGATGTCGACGCCCTCCGACACCATGCGCACGGCCACCAGCCAGCGGTCCGGCGAGGCCGTGAACTGCTTGATCTTCTTCGACGCGCCGGGGTCGTCGGAGAGGACCACGGTGGCGCCCTCGCCGGTGATGTTGCGCAGGTGGCGGGCGTAGGCCCGGGCCGTCTCGTGGTCGGTGGCGATGACCAGGCCGCCCGCGTCGGGCACACCCCTGCGCACCTCGGTGAGCCGCCGGTCGGCGGCCTGCATGACCTGGCGGATCCAGTCGCCCTTCGGGTCGAGCGCGGCCCGCCACGCCTGCGAGAGCTGGTCCTTGGTGAGCGGCGTGCCGAGGGTCGCGGCGATCTCGTCGCCCGCCCGCGTGCGCCACTTCATCTCGCCGGAGTAGGCCAGGAAGATGACGGGGCGCACGACGCCGTCGTCGAGCGCCGGGCCGTAGCCGTAGGAGTAGTCGGCGACGCTGCGCTTGAGGCCCTCGGCGTCCTCCTCGTAGCCGACGAACGGGATCGGGTTGTCGTCGGACCTGAACGGCGTGCCGGTGAGCTGGAGGCGGCGCGTGGCGGGCTCGAACGCCTCGCTCACGCCGTCGCCCCACGACTTGGCGTCGCCCGCGTGGTGGATCTCGTCGAAGATCACCAGCGTCTTGCGCGCCTCCGTGCGCGCCCGGTGCAGCGCGGGGTGCATGGCGACCTGCGCGTACGTCACCGCCACCCCGGTGTAGTCGCGCGAGGTCGTGCCCTGGCTGTTCTTGAACTCGGGGTCGATGCCGATGCCGACCCGCGCGGCGGCGTCAGCCCACTGCCGCTTGAGGTGCTCGGTGGGCGTGACGATCGTGATCGACCTGATCACGCCGTTGGCGAGCAGCTCGCTGGCGATGCGCAGGGCATAGGTCGTCTTGCCCGCGCCCGGGGTCGCCACGGTGAGGAAGTCACGCGGCTCGCGCCTGAAGTAGAGGTCGAACGCCTCCTGCTGCCACGCGCGGAGCTTGGGGGCGGTGCCCCATGCTGCTCGGTCGGGATAGGAAGGCGAAAGGTGGGACGCGGCGAAGGTGCTCACCGCATCACCTCTGGGGTTGGTGTGCTTCGCTCTCTCACAGTGACCCGATAGTAATCGGGCCGACCGACAAGACGTGCCGTGAGTTGAGGATTCTGGCCAAGGTCTTCCCCGCGTGCTATGCGGGTCATTTGATCTTCGTCATGACCGTGTCGAGGGCCTGTCTGCGTGCGGTTTCCTCGGGTTGGAGCAGCCCGAGGAGCATGACGGCGGAGCCCGCGCGAGTGAGAAGCGTCACTCTCAGGAACGCCGGCCGGTTGACCACATCCTGATATTCCGCCCGCAGCGCCCGGGTGTGGCCTCCGGGGAGCTCCTTGTCCTCGACGACGGTCACCCGGTCTCCTTTGAGCAGCAGCCGGGAGTAGAGCTCCGCCGCCTCCGCCGTGGCCTTCTTGGCGTCCGCCACGGCCCCCGTGACCGGCCTGGCCATGACGAGCCCGCCGTCGCCGTCCCTGGCCACGGAGGTGAAGCCCGTCACGGGCGGCACCGGCTCCTGGCTCCACCCCTGCGGCAGCGCCACCGACACCTTGGCCAGGGAGTCGCTCAGCTGCCCGCTCTCCGCCGAAGGCGCGGTGACCCGCAGCACCACGACGGTCGCCCCCGCCACCAGGCCCACGCCCGCCAGCAGGGCCACCGACACGACCACCCAGCGCCGCATCGTCCTCCCGGACACGCCCGTGCGCCGCCCCGGGTCCGCCGGGGAGCCGTAGAGGCGCGCGGACGGGGGAAGCGACTCCCAGGGCTCGAACTCGCGGTCCAGGCCGTACGAGGCGGTCCTGCGGATCTGCGGGTTCCACGGCTCCTCGGGCCCGAGGTCCAGCGGGTCGGGCTCGCCGCGGACCGGCTCAGGACCGCTGGACCGGGCATGCCGCCGTACCGGCTCCGGGTCGGGGTCCGGCACGGCCTCCAGCGGGCCTGTGCGCCCCCGCCGCGGCTCCTCCTCGTGGGGCGCGCCCCACGCGTACCGCGGAGGAGTACGGCGATGCCTGGGAGCGGGCTGAGGCGGCCAGACCCGGCGGTCGTCCTCGGTGTCATCCTCCATGGCACCTCCCTGACCGCTGTCCTATCACCCCGCGCGGCGAAGGTCAGGAGAACCGTGATCGGTGTGACAGGAGGGACGGAATTCAGCGGGTGCGTCCGGCGAGGAGCGTGGCGGCGAGGGCGATGGCGGCCATGAGGAACGAGATCACGACGAACCCGGTGGCGATCTCGTCCGGGGCGTGACCGATCAGGTTGACCAGCGCGCCCCCGACCCCGATCGCCAGGGCGGACCCGAGCATGTCCGTGACCGACAGGGCGGCGGAGTTCGCCCCCTGCTCGTTCAGAGGGGACTGCCGCAACGCGGTGACGCTGACCGTGGTCATGCCGAACCCCATCCCGAACCCGGCCACGATCCACGCGGGCACCGCGACCCACCCGGTCACCCCGGGAACGACGCACAGCATGCAGATCAGGATCGAGACGGTGACGCACCCCGCCCCCAGCCGGATCCGTTTGTACGCCTCCCCCTCCCGCCTGCTCTGCAGGAACGATCCCGCCGACCACCCCAGCGCCCCGGTCGTCAGCGCGATCCCCGCGAGCTTGAGGTCGAAGGACTTCACCTCCTGCAGCGCCAGCGGGATGAAGGAGTTCACCCCGAAGAAGGCGGCCGAGAAGAAGCCCCGCATCAGCACGGTCGTGGGCAGCCCGCGCGCGAACCGCAGCGCGTCGGCAGGCAGCAGCCGGTACAGCCCGTAGACCAGGAACGCCAGGCCCGCGGCGGCCTCCAGGGCCCCGATCATGGGACGTCTGTGCAGGAGGTCCACGCCCTGCAGCAGCGCCCCGGCCCCGCCCGCCGTGGCGGTGGCGGCCAGCGTCATCGCGACCGGCCTGGAGCGCGGGCCGGTGGACGGCTCATGGGAGGAGGACGGCATGCGCAGCGCGGGCACGAGCATCACCAGCGCGGGCACGACCAGCGGGATGATCCCGTAGAAGACGAACCGCCAGCCCCACTGCACGGCCACGAACCCGGCCACGGCCGGCCCCACCATGGCGGGCACCACCCAGGCCGCGGAGACGGCCGCGAAGACCTTGGGCCGCAGGGTCTCCGGATAGACCCGCGCGATCATCACGAGCAGCGCCACGATCGAGGCGCCCGCGCCCAGCCCCTGCACGGCCCGCGCCACGAGGAACATCCCCGCGGAGTGCGCCGCCCCGGCCAGCGCCATCCCCGCCACGAACAGCACCACCCCCGACAGGAACGGCAGCTGGTAGCCGCGGCGGTCCGACCAGAGGCCCGCCACCACGTTCGCGAAGAGGCTGGCGATGAGGAAGGCCGAGAAACTGATCCCGTACAGGTCGAGGGCGTTCAGCTCGCGGGCCACCGCCGGCATGACGACCCCGACGGACATGCCCTCGAAGGCGACCAGGGTGATGGTCAGCACGATGCCGACCGTCGCGACGCGGTATTCGGGGCTGAGGATGCGGGTGGATTCGTAGGGAGTGTCGAGTGCCTTTGGACCTGTCACCTACATATCGTAGTTTGCCCGGAAATCTAGGCTGCCGGGGTGGTTGCGGTCCGGTGCACCGCCCACATCTGGTGCATGCGCTCCGCCTGCCCTGCGGTGAACTCCGACATGCACTTGTCGTGCGCGTAATCCATGAAGTTGTGCGCCGGGTCCAGGCCGGGGTGCTGCGCGCAGCTGTCCTTGTCCGCCGGGCAGGCCTCGGTCGGCCGGGCCTCCATCGGGGTGTCGGCGATGCCGTCGCCGGGCAGCTCGCAGCCGTTCTCGAACGTGTGGAAGAGGCCGAGCCAGTGCCCGATCTCGTGCACGCCGGTGAAGCCACGGTTGTAGTTGGTCATCGCGCCGCCGGGCAGGCTGCGCCAGTCGATCACGACGCCGTCCAGCCTGGGCGTCTCGTCATACCAGTACGGGTAGCTGGCGAATCCCAGCATCTGCTCGCTGAGCTGGGCGATGTAGAGGTTGAGCGTGTCGGCGCCGCCCTGGTGCAGCGCCACCTTCATCGGCCGCTCGTTGCCGACGGGGTCGTTGAACCACAGGGCGTTGTCGGTGACCGAGATGCCGTCCAGGCGGAAGCGCACGCCGGTGTCGACGCCGCCGTAGGTGCCGCCGTACGCGGAGTTGAGCGCGTCGATCTGGGCCCTGACATCGTCGTCGGTCACCCTGCGCTCACCGCGCGTGATGACGTGCACGCGCGTGGGCACGGTGACCTGGGTGGGCGTCGTGACGCCGGCGAGCCGCTTGCCCAGCTCGACGAGGACCTTGGCCACGTCTTCGGGCTTGGGCGAGCGCGGCCCCGTCCTGCGCGGGACGTGGCCCGCGCAACGCGACGCCTGCGCCGCCTCGGTACGGAGCGGTGGCGCGAACCCGACCGCGAGCAGACATGCCAACGAGACGGCGGTCACGCGCCGGACCATGCAATCCCCCACTACGTATCGAGCCGGTCTGGCTACCGACCGTAGCTTGACCTGGGGAGATTACCGGTCAGCAACACTCACTGCTTCTTGTCGCCGCCGTCGCCGCCACCCGGGGGCAGGCCCTCGTAGATCTCCTTGCACTCCGGGCATACCGGATATTTCTTCGGATCGCGGCTGGGCACCCAGACCTTGCCGCACAGCGCCCGGATGGGCGTGCCCGTGACCATGCTCTCCGTGATCTTGTGCTTGTCCGCGTAGTGGGCGAACCGCTCGTGATCGCCGTCGCCGTGCGACGTCCGGGGCGTGGTCTCCTGCTCTGGGAGGATCTTCGTCGTGCTCACCCCACAGAGTTTATGCCCGACGACGACCAGGTCCCCCATATAGCGATACGGCCCCCGCCGCGTGGCGGGGGCCGTACGTGGAATCAAGCTCAGCCCATGTGGACGGGCGCGCCCTCGGTCTTCCTGCCGGCCTTGACGAACAGCGTCAGTACGGCCGTCAGCACCGCGATGCCGGTGCTGACCAGGAAGGCCACGTGCATGCCGTCCATGAAGGCGTTGTGCACGGCGTCGCCGATCTGCTGCGGCAGGCCGGGCGGGACGGTGCCGAACGCGGCGGCCTTTTCCAGCCCCGTCAGCTGGGCGGGCGGGATGGCCTGGGCAGCCGGGCCGAGGTAGCCGGGCAGCTTGTCGGAGATCTCGCCGGCCATCACGGCGCCCAGGATCGCGGTGCCGAGCGCGCCGCCGACCTGCATGGCCGACTGCTGCAAGCCACCCGCGACGCCGGTCAGGTTGACCGGGGCGTTGCCCACGATGATCTCCGTGGCGCCCACGAACACCGGCGACATGCCGAAGGCCAGCAGCAGGAACGGGATGCCGCTCTCGATGAACGACGCGTCGATGCTGAGCTGGGACATGAGGAACATCGAGAACGCGGTGATCAGCAGGCCGGTGGCCATCGTGATCTTCGCCCCCAGCCTGCCGATCGCCATGCCCGCCAGCGGCGAGGCGACGATCATGCCGGCGCTCATCGGCAGCATGCGCAGGCCGGCCTCCAGCGGGGACAGGCCGTGCACACCCTGGAAGAAGAAGCCGAGGAAGAACATCGCGCCGAACATGGCGAACGCGACCATCATCATCAGCACGGTGCCGATGGAGATCGAGGCGTTCTTGAACAGGGACAGCGGCACCAGCGGCTGGCTCGCCCGGCTCTGCCAGAAGATGAACGCGCCGATCAGCACCACGAACAGGCCCGCGAAGGTCAGCGTCGTGCTGTCGCCCCAGCCCCACTCGGGAGCCTTGATGATCGTCCAGACGAGCGAGAACATCGCGCCGGACAGCAGCAGCACGCCGAGCCAGTCGATCCGCGCCATCGTCTGCGCGCGGTTGTCCTTGATCAGGATGGTGCCGAGGACGAGGGCGGCGAGGCCGACGGGGGCGTTGATGAAGAAGACCGTCTCCCAGCTCGCGTTCTCGACCAGGAGGCCGCCCACGATCGGGCCGGCGGCGCTGGACAGGCCGATGATCGCACCCCAGGCGCCCATGGCCTGGTTGAGCTTCTCACCCGGGAACGCTCCACGCAGCAGCGCCAGGGCGGCCGGCTGGAGCAGCGCGCCGAACAGGCCCTGCAGCACCCGCAGGGCGATCAGCGCGCCCACCGGGGAGAGGCCGGGAATGATGTCGGCCAGCTCGGCGCTGAGTCCGATGCCCACCGAGGAGACGGCGAACCCCGCCACGCCGATCAGGAAGACCCGCTTGTGCCCGAACAGGTCGCCGAGCTTGCCGGCGGTGATCAGGAACACCGCCAGCGCGAGCAGGTAACCGCTGGTCACCCACTGCAGGTCGGACAGCGAGGCCTTGAGGTCGGCCTGGATCGACGGGTTGGCGATGCCCACGACCGTGCCGTCGAGCATGACCATGATGACGCCCAAGCTGACCGCCAGCAGCACGAGCCAAGGATTGCCGCCGGCCCCCGTTTTCACCGGGCCGTGCGATGACGGCGCATCCACCGCCTTCGCGTGAGCCATGAAGTCCCCCTAAGTACACGAACCGCCCCATACCGGGGCATAGATCTCGTAAGCCTCAGGTAATCTATGACAGTCGCTGACTAATGACAAACGAGTTTTATTCGTCGTCGTATGACTTATGGCACACTGTGACAGAAAGGTTTCGAGGGAGTGACTGCTGTGGGTCTACGGGAACGCAAGAAGGAGAAGACGCGCCTGGCGATCCTCGACGCCGCGCTCGACCTGTTCCTCGAACAAGGATACGAGTCGACCACGGTGGAGCAGATCGCGGGGGCCGTCGAAATCTCCCCGCGCACCTTCTTCCGCTACTTCAACAGCAAGGATCATCTGGCGCTGTGGCACCACGACCACGGCGAGGAGATCATGCTCGAGACGCTGGCGTCCCGCCCGGAGGATGAGTCGTCCTTCACCTCGCTCATGCACGCCATGCGCGCGGTCGTCGGCGACCTGGAGGGTTCAACGGGCGAGGACAGGGCGAGGTTCCTGAAGCTGCGGCGGCTCATGGAGGACCACCCGAGGCTGGTGGGCATGTCCGTGGCCAGGGGCGCGGCGACCGAGCGCCGCCTCATCGAGGTGATCGCCGCACGCAGGGGCGTGGACCCCGACGAGGACATGCTCACGCCCCTGATCGTGGCGTTCGCCGCCTGCACCCTGCGCGTCGGCTTCGAGTGCCCGCGCCGCGACAGCGGCCTGCCGGAGATCACGCAGCGGATGGCGGAGACCATCGAGCTGGCCGAGCGCTCGCTGCGGCCCGGCTGGGACCGCTAGTCAGTTCATCGTCGGGTCGTCCGGGCAGGTCGCCACGAAGGCCAGCTCGCCGGGCTGCCGCCGCAGCACGTGCCGCCAGAGCGCACGGGGATCGGCGTGGAAGGTGTCGCCGACCTCCGAGTCGACCACGTACCAGGCGCCTTCGGCGATCTCGCTCTCCAGTTGGCCCGACGACCAGCCGGCGTACCCCGCGAAGATGCGCATCTGCGCGATCTCCCCCTGGAGGATCTCGGGCGGCGCGTCCAGGTCCACCGTCCCGATCCTGGAGACGGCCGGGGTGCCCGCGTGCAGCCTGCGCCAGCCGAGCGGCTCCTCGCCGCTGGGGACCGCCGCCAGCGCGAGCGCGCTGTCCGTCTGCACGGGCCCGCCCTCGAAGAGCACGGAGGGCCCGGTCACCAGCGGATCCCACACGGGCAGCACCTGGGTCACGGAGATGTCGCTCGGCCGGTTGAGCACCACCCCCAGGGTGCCGCCGTCGTGGTCGTGTTCGAGGATCAGCACGACGCTACGCCGGAAGTTGGGGTCGTCGAGAAGCGGCGTCGCCACCAACAAACCGCCGACGTAGATCGCTTCCGCCATACCTCCATCATGAAGGGTTCGCGAGGCTCGCGCTCCCCCAGTGCGTCGATGTTACTTTTCGTGCCCACTTGGGCACCTTCTGTAGCAAAGATCACTCGGTGGGGGGAGCTCATGCATATCAGGACACGTCTCGTGCTGGCCGCACTCCCGGTGTGCGCGGTCCTGTTCCTCCCCCAGAGCGCGCAGGCGTGGCCCTGGCATGAGGACCACGGCGACCCGTTCACGATGACGGTGGACGACGTCCACTGCCGTTCGGGGCGCGCGCACGTCACTCTGCACAACCTGACCCAGGAGGCCGCGCGCTTCGACGTCCAGGCCGACGGGGTCAGCGTGGCGAAGGGGGCCATTCCGGCCCACAAGTCGATCGTCAGGCAGGTGACGGTCGCCAAGGGCAGCACCGCGGACGTGGAGGCGTACTCGCTGGGTGACCCGCAGCGGGAGACGCTCGTCGACTCCAGCCGCGTCAAGAACGACTGCCCCTGGGGCCACCACCTGGACAACCTGCCCTTCACCGGCCCGCCCGCCGACCTCATGGGCAAGCTGGCGACGGCGGGCGGCCTGATCGTGGTGGGCGGCATCCTGTGGTGGTACGGCTCCATCTGGCCGCGTTCGACCCCGTGAGCTAGGGCTCTTCCACGACGAACGCGCCGGCCCTGGCGGCGGCCAGCGTGCGCGCCACGGACCGTTCCGCGTCCTGCTCGGTCACCGGCTCCCTGGTGACCACCAGCCGGTAGTAGAGCGGGGCGGAGATCGCGCGGATCACCTCCGCGCCGTCGGTGCCCGCGGGCAGCTCGCCCCGCTTGACCGCCAGGTCCACGACGTTGGCCCACTCCGCGATCCTGCGCAGGTAGAAGGCGCGCAGCGCGCCGGCGGCCTGCTCGTCGCTGGTGGCGGCGGCGATCACCGCCTGGAACGTGGCACCGAGCCGCCCGTCGTTGATCGCCCCCAGTACGGACAGCGCGTTGGCCCGCAGGTCGGCCTCGACGCCGCCCGTGTCGGCATGGGGCGTGGACTGGTTGGCCAGCTCGGTCATGAGATCGGTGACCAGGCCCGCCCTGCTCCCCCAGCGCCGGTAGACCGTGGTCTTGCCGACGCCCGCCCTGGCCGCCACCTGGTCCATGGTCAGGCCATGGAAGCCGTGCTCGACCAGCTCGTCCTGCGTGGCCTCCATGACGGCCGCGCGCACCCGCGCCGTGCGGCCCCCTGGCCGCACGGTTCCCGCCGAACGGGAAGGTTGGTCCATCTACGCTCCTTGTCGCAACGTTCCATTTTAACGGAACTGTCATCCCATTAAGGATTGACGGCGCATTTCCCCCACCTTCTGGACGCGGCCATGCGAAGATCGGTTCCATCCCTTCGGCCGTTCGGCAATACCGAACGAATCTGCGCTAGGGTGCGGGCCGTGGGAGAGACGATTCAGTCGGTCGAGCGGGCGGCCGCGATCCTGAGGCTGCTGGCCTCGGGGCCGCGCCAGCTCGGGGTGGCCGAGCTGGCCAGGGCGCTGGGCCTGCCCAAGGGCACGCTGCACGGCATCCTGCGCACGCTGGTCCACGTCGGGTTCGTCGAGCAGGACCCGGCGAGCGGGAAATACCGGCTCGGCGCCACGCTGCTCCATCTCGGCAGCAGCTATCTCGACGTCAACGAGCTGCGCACCCGCGCCATCAACTGGGCCGACGCCCTCGCGGGGCGCAGCAGGGAGAGCGCCTGGATCGGCACCCTCCACGAGGGCCACGTGCTGGTGATCCACCACGTGTTCCGGCCCGACGACAGCATGCAGACGCTCCAGGTGGGCACATACCTGCCGACCCATGCCAGCGCGCTCGGCAAGGTCCTGCTCGCACACGACCCGTACGGCGAGCCGCCCGCGCCGCCGCTGCAGCCGTACACGAAGAACACGATCGTCGACCCCGCGGCGCTGGAGAAGGAGCTCGGCCTGGTCAGGACGCGCGGCTGGGCCTCCGAGACGGAGGAACTCACCGAGGGCGAGGTGGCCATCGCCGCGCCCATCAAGGACCCGCGCGGCCTGGTGGTGGGCGCCATCGGCATCCGCGGCGCCGTCGAGCGGCTGGCCCCCGACGGCGCCCTGCACATGGAGTTCGTCTCGTACGTACGGGACGCCGCCCGCGCGATCACCCGCTCACTTGAACATCCCTAAGACCACGAAATAGCATTCGTTCGGCATTGCCGAACCAGAACCAAGCGAGGAACCCCGTGCCTCGAACTCAGTACGTCGCCGCCATCGACCAGGGCACCACCTCCAGCCGCTGCATCGTCTTCGACCAGGCCGGCAACATCATCTCCGTCGCCCAGCGCGAGCACCGCCAGATCTTCCCCAAGCCCGGCTGGGTCGAGCACGACGCGGCCGAGATCTGGCAGGCCGTGCAGGGCGTGCTGGCCGAGGCCGTCAGCGGCGCCGGCCTCGAGGACGGCCAGATCGCCGCGCTGGGCATCACCAACCAGCGCGAGACCACCGTGCTGTGGGAGCGGGCCACCGGCCGGCCCGTCTGCCCCGCGATCGTCTGGCAGGACACCCGCACGGACCAGCTGACCCGGGCGCTGGCCGAGCACGAGGGGCTGTTCAAGGAGAAGGCCGGGCTGCCGCTGGCGACGTACTTCTCCGGGCCGAAGATCCGCTGGCTGCTGGACGCCCACGGGCTGCGGGAGCGGGCCGAGCGCGGCGAGGTGCTGTTCGGCACGATGGACAGCTGGCTGCTGTGGAACCTCACCGGCCGCCACGTCACCGACGTGACCAACGCCAGCCGTACGATGCTGATGAACATCCACACGCTGGCCTGGGACGACGAGCTGCTCGACGCGCTGGGCGTGCCCCGCGCGATGCTGCCGGAGATCCGCCCGTCCTCCGAGGTCTACGGCCGCACCGCG
Source organism: Nonomuraea sp. NPDC052116 (assembly GCF_040680035.1). NCBI lineage: Bacteria > Bacillati > Actinomycetota > Actinomycetes > Streptosporangiales > Streptosporangiaceae > Nonomuraea > Nonomuraea sp. NPDC052116. The sequence continues at coordinate 11,513 of NZ_JBFAWA010000067.1, forward strand.
GCGGGCGTCCCCGTCGCCTCGGCGCTCGGCGACCAGCAGGCGGCGCTGTTCGGCCAGACGTGCTTCGCGCCCGGCGAGACCAAGAGCACCTACGGCTCCGGCAGCTTCCTGCTGATGAACACCGGCCACGAGCCCGTCGTCTCCAAGCACGGCCTGCTGACCACGGTCGGCTACCAGATCGGCGAGGGCCCGGCCACGTACGCGCTGGAGGGCGCCATCGCGGTCACCGGGTCGCTGGTGCAGTGGCTGCGTGACAACCTGGGCCTGATCTCCAGCGCGGCCGAGATCGAGACGCTGGCCAGGACGGTCGACGACAACGGCGGGTGCTACTTCGTACCGGCCTTCTCAGGGCTGTTCGCGCCGCACTGGCGCTCGGACGCGCGCGGCGTGATCGCGGGGCTGACCGGGTTCGTCACCAAGGGGCACATCGCCCGGGCCGTGCTGGAGGCCACGGCGTGGCAGACCCGCGAGGTGGTCGACGCGATGAACGCCGACTCCGGGCTCGACCTGACCACGCTGCGCGCCGACGGCGGCATGACCGCGAACAACCTGCTCATGCAGACCCTCGCCGACGTCCTCGCGGTGCCGGTGATCCGGCCCATGGTGGCCGAGACGACCGCTCTGGGCGCCGCCTACGCCGCCGGGCTGGCGACCGGCTACTGGCCCGACGTCGACAGCCTGCGCGCCAACTGGCACAAGGCCGCCGAGTGGCGCCCGGCCATCGACGAGACCGCGCGCGAGCACGAATACCGCAACTGGAAGAAGGCCGTGGCCCGGACCCTCGACTGGGTCGAGCAGTAGGGAGTGGGGCAATGACGACGACGACCGCCGCAGACCGCGCGCAGACCCGTGAGGAGCTCTCGCGCACCGCCTACGACCTGCTCGTGATCGGCGGCGGCATTCTCGGCACCTCCGTGACCTGGATGGCCGCGCAGGCCGGGCTGCGGGTGGCGATGGTCGACGCGGGCGACTTCGCCGGCGCGACCTCCAGCGCCTCCTCCAAGCTCGTCCACGGGGGCCTGCGTTACCTGCAGACCGGCAACGTCCGGCTGGTCGCCGAGAACCACCGCGAGCGCCGCGCCCTGGCCGCCGACATCGCGCCGCACCTGGTCAAGCCGCTGACGTTCCTGGTGCCGATCTACAAGGGCGGGCCGCACGGGGCGGCCAAGCTGGGCGCCGGGGTGTTCCTGTATTCGGCGCTGTCGGTGTTCGGCGACGGCATGGGCAAGGTGATCACGCCTCACCAGGCGCTGGCCAAGGTGCCCGCGCTGCGTACCGAGGGGCTGCGGGCCGCCGCCGTCTACGGCGACCACCAGATGAACGACAGCCGCGTCGCGGTCATGACCGTACGGGCCGCCGCGGACGCGGGCGCGGTCGTGCTCAACCACGCCGAGGTCGTCGGGCTGCGCAAGACGGGCGGCACGGTCACGGGGGCCGACCTGCGCGACCGGCTCGACGGGGCCGAGTTCGGGGTCTCCGCCCGGCTCGTCCTGAACGCCACCGGGCCCTGGGTGGACCACCTGCGGCGCATGGAGGACCCGGACGCCGCGCCGAGCATCCGGCTGTCCAAGGGCGCCCACCTGGTGCTGCGCCGCCACGAACCGTGGAAGGCGGCGCTGACCACGCCGATCGACAAGTACCGGGTGTCGTTCGCCATCCCGTGGGAGGACCACCTGCTGCTCGGCACCACGGACGAGGCGTACGAGGGCGATCCGGGCGGGGTGCGCGCCACCGAGGCCGACATCGCGCAGATCCTCGACGAGGCCGGCCACGCCGTACGCGACGCCCAGCTCAGGCGCGAGGACATCACCTACGCCTTCGCCGGGCTGCGCGTCCTGCCCGGCGGCCCCGGGCAGGTGACGGCCGCGAAGCGGGAGACCGTGGTGACCAGGGGGGCGGGCGGCATGCTCTCGGTCGCGGGCGGCAAGTGGACCACGTACCGCCACATCGGCAGGCACGTCCTCGACACGCTCGCCCACCTGCCCGGCCGGCCCCTGGGCGACGACCTGGCCGACATCCTGCCCGCCGTGCCCCTGCCTGGCCTGGCCAGCCCCGACGCGGTGGCGCTGCGGCTGTGGACCGACCGCGACCCGGGCGCGCGCATGGATCCGCTGGTGGCCAGGCACCTGGCCACGCACTACGGGTCGATCGCGTTCGACCTGGCCCGGCTCATCCGCGAGGACCCCGCCCTCGGCGAGCGCATCCACCCGGACGGCCCCGACATCTGGGCCCAGGCCGTCTACGCGCGCGACCGCGAGTGGGCGGCCACGGTGGACGACGTCGTACGCCGCCGCACGACGCTGACGGTCCGCGGGCTCGACACGCCTGACGTGCGCGATCGCATCGCCGCCCTGCTCACCTGACCCGGATCTGGGCAGGGGGTAGTCATGTGCACTCCGATGAACGAAGCCCTGCTCAGGCACTTCCGCGACCTGCGTGACGGCGACCACGGAGGGGCTGTCACGCGGGAGGACAAGGAACACGTTTTCGCCACGGCGGCCGAGCTGCTCGACCCGGTGGCACGCAGAGCCCTCGACGAGCTCAACGCCGACCTGCTGCTCGGCACCGGCGAGGTGGTGGCCAGCGGGGTCACCCGGTCGCGCGAGGGCGGGCTCAACGCGATGTGGTCGCTGACGTGGCCGGAACAGCGCGCCACCCACAACCAGCCGATCGCGATCGTCGCCCACTACGGCTGCGACTTCCACCACCCGCACCTGCGGGGCAACACGGTCGGGGACTGGCCGCTGAACGTCTTCGGCCGTGCGGACGCCGAGGCCCAGCTCGACACGCTACGCGCGATCGCCGCCGGCGACGCCCACAACCTCGTCTTCCAGGAGAGCTACCACCTCATCCCAGCCATAACCACCCAACCCGCCTGACGCCCCACCGGACGAACACCCCTCGAAACGGGCACACCACCGGACGGGCAAACCACCGCACGGGCGCCACGACGGGACCAAGGCGCCACAATGCATCTCACGTGCCCCATGACGCCCACCAGCCACCCACGTCGCAGGTACCGCTACGGCCAGCACCCCAACGAGCGCCGGTGCGGCGAGAAGCCGTGCGGTGGAACCCGACGCAAGGAGCACGGCGGCGGGACGGGCGGGTGCCACGGAGCCGGTCAAAGGATCGCCGTAGCGGCGGCCGGCCATGTGCGGGTCAGCGGCCGTCCCCCTGGAGGCCCTCAGCCACGGGCGGCGGTTGGCGCGGCCCGTGCTCCGCCGTAAAAAATAATGCTTCTCACGCCACGGG
>NZ_JBFAWA010000067.1:14866-34238 GCF_040680035.1 Nonomuraea sp. NPDC052116
GCGGCGGTTGGCGCCGCCCGTGCTCCGCCGTAAAAAATAATGCTTCTCACGCCACGGGCGGCGGTTGGCGCCGCCCGTGCTCCGCCGTAAAAAATAATGCTTCTCACGCCACGGGCGGCGGTTGGCGCCGCCCGTGCTCCGCCGTAAAAAATGATGCTTGTTATGCCTCGGTGAAGCCGCGCGCACGCCCGCCCGCCGACTCGCGCACCGCCGCCGCGACGGCGCCCGCCACGTCGGGGTGGAAGACGCTGGGGACGATGTAGTTGGGACCCAGCTCCTCCGGCGTCACGACGGCGGCGAGGGCGCCGGCCGCGGCCAGCAGCATCTCCTGCGTCACCCCGTTGGCCTGCGCGTCCAGCAGCCCCCGGAAGACGCCCGGGAAGGCCAGCACGTTGTTGATCTGGTTGGGGTAGTCGGAGCGCCCCGTGGCCACCACGGCCGCGTGCTCGCGCGCGTCGTCAGGCGACACCTCGGGCTCCGGGTTGGCCAGCGCGAACACCACCGCGTCCTTGGCCATCGTCGCGATGTCGTCGCCCGTCAGGATGCCCGGCGCCGAGACGCCGACGAAGACGTCGGCGTCCTTGACCGCCCCCCGCAGGTCGCCCGAGTAGCCCTCGGCGTTGGTGTGGTCGGCGATCCACTGCAGCGACTCGTCGAGGTCGTCGCGCCCGCGGTGGACGGCGCCCAGGTAGTCGCAGACGACCACGTTGCGCGCGCCGGCGGCCAGCAGCAGGCGCAGCACCGCGTTGCCGGCCGCGCCCGCGCCCGCCATGGTGATCTTGACGGTCGCGATGTCCTTGTCGACCACCCGCAGCGCGTTGGTGAGCGCCGCGAGCACGCAGATCGCCGTACCGTGCTGGTCGTCGTGGAAGACGGGGATGTCGAGCAGCTCGCGCAGCCGCCGCTCCACCTCGAAGCAGCGCGGCGCGCCGATGTCCTCCAGGTTGATCCCGCCGAACCCGGGCGCGATCACCTGCACCGTGCGGACGATCTCGTCGACGTCCTGCGTGTCGAGGCAGATCGGCCAGGCGTCGATGCCCGCGAAACGTTTGAACAGCGCCGCCTTGCCCTCCATGACCGGCAGCGCGGCCTCGGGGCCGATGTTGCCCAGGCCCAGCACGGCCGAGCCGTCGGTGACGACGGCCACCGTGTTGCGCTTGATGGTCAGGCGCCGGGCGTCCTCCTTGTTGCGCGCGATGGCCATCGACACGCGCGCCACACCCGGGGTGTAGGCCATGGACAGCTCGTCGCGGTTGCGCAGCGGCACCTTGGACTTCATCTCGATCTTGCCGCCGAGATGCATGAGGAACGTGCGGTCGGACACCTTGTGGATGACGACGCCCTCGACCGCCTCGAGCTGGTCGACGATGGCCTGGGCGTGGTCGGTGTCCCTGGCCGCGCAGGTCACGTCGATGCGGAGCTTCTCATGGCCCGCGTTGGTGACGTCGAGGGCTGTGACCACGCCCCCGGCCGACTCTACGGCGTGGGTGAGCTGGCTGACGGCCTTGCCGCCGGCCGGCACCTCGAGACGCACGGTGATGGAGTACGACACACTCGGGACGGTCGCCACGTCAATCGCTCCTTCGGGACTGACCAAGAATTCCCCCATGATAGGGGGCGCCAGGTCAATCCAGTGCCTCGGCCGCCGTGACGATGAGCTCGACGCAGGTGGGAACGGGGATTGTGGTGCTGTCCACGACCAGATGATATTGACAGGAATCCGTCGGATCCGCCCGATAAAAGTGCCGTACGTAGGCCATCCGGGCGCGGTCGTTGTCCTCGATGACCCGGCGGGCCTCGCGCTCGCTCATCCCCGACAGCGTGGCCGTCTGCCGGATCCTGCGCTGGATCGGCGCGTCGAGCCGGACGTGGAGCGCGCCCGGATGATCGGCCAGCACCATGGCCCCCGCCCGGCCGAGGAACACCCCGCCCTGGTCGCGGGCCATGTCCTTGAGCATGCGTTCGGTACGGCGGACGAACTCCTCCGGCGCGTACGGCATCGCGCCGGGCACGTACATGTCGACGCCGCCGAACGTGACGGTCGGCAACCGCATCGCCCCCGAGAGCAACCGCCCGAGGCCGTGCTCGGCCCGGTCGTCGTGGGCGAGCGCCTCCTCCAGCGTGCAGCCCAGCTCCTGGGCGACCGCGCTGGGGATGGCGCGGTCGACGAAGGGCACGCCGAGGCGCTCCGCGACGGCCGGGCCGATCTGGCTACCGGCCGTGCCGTATGTCGCGGATATGGTGACGACCCGCATACACCCAGGTTAGAACAGTGCGCTCGCCAAAGCTCTACGTGCTTTCGCCAAAGATGGATCGTCGGCCGGCAACGCGTCGAACAAGCCGAGCAGGTGGCGCCTGGCCTTGTCGCGCTCGTCGCCCGAGGTGCGCTTGACCACGGCGATGATGCGGCCGAACGCCTCGTCGACCGAGCCGGACAGCATCTCCAGGTCCGCGGCGAGCAACTGCGCCTCGATGTCGGCGGGGTCCTGCAGGCGCCGCTGGACGTCGGCGGGGTCGGCGCTCTCGGTGCGCTTGATGAGGCTGACGCCGGCCAGGCCCATCTTGGCGTCCTCGTTGCCCGGCGCGCGGGCCAGCAGCCGCTCGTACGCCGCCGCGGCCGCGTCGAGGTCGCCGCCGTCGATGGCCTGCTCGGCGGCCACCAGGTCGGGGTCGGCGGGCGGCCCCGCGGGCGCCTCCTGCTCGCCGGGCTCCGCCGCCGCGGGCCGGGCGTCGGGGTTGGCCTGGTAGAACTGCTCGACCGCGCCCATCAGCTCGTCGAGCCAGCGGCGCACCTCCTGCTCGGGCAGCACCTGCTGGAAGCCGGTGACGGCCTGCCCCTGGAAGATGGCCAGCACGGTCGGCACGGCCTGCACGCGCAGCGCCTGGGCGATCTGCGGGCTGGCGTCGACGTTGACCTTGGCCAGCACGGCCCGGCCGCCGAGATCGCCGACGACCTTCTCCAGCACCGGGCTGAGCTGGGCGCTGCCCGGCGCCCGCGGCGACCACAGGTCGAGGACCACGGGCGTGGTCATCGAGCGGTCGATGACCTCGGTCGTGAACGTCTCCTCGGTCACGTCCACGATCGAGGCCGACGCGGCCGCCTGGGGACCCGCCGCCTCCCGCCGGGCCTGCGCCTCGAGGGCCTGCTTGCGCGCGCCCAGGTCAATCGCTCCGTAGAGCGACCCGGGCCTAGAGAAGTCCGCCATGCTCTTCATCTTGCCGCATCACCGGGGCGGCGCAGTCACCCGCCGCCCTCTTGGAAGTCGCCCGCCGCCACCCGGAGGGTGCGCAACTGGGTGAACATCCGGTCGAGTTCGTCCTCGGCGTACATGGTCAGGCCGAACTCGGCGCCCATCAGGTCGCGGGTGGCCCGCTCCACGACGTCCCGGCCGGTCTTGGTGATCTCGGCGAGCACGCCGCGCCCGTCCCGCGGGTTGGGCAGCCGGCAGACGAACCCGGACTTCTCCAGCCTGTCCACCGTGTTCGTGACGCTGGTGGGGTGGACCATGAGCCGCTCGCCGATCTTCGACAGCGGGAGCGCGCCTGCCTTGCTGAACGTCAGCAGGACCAGCGCCTCGTACCGGGCGAAGGTCAGGTCGTACGGCTTCAGGAGCGAGTCGAGCTGCGACAGCAGGATCTGGTGGGCTCTCATGATCGAGGTCACGGCGGCCATGGCGGAGGAGGGCCCGAAGTGGGCACGCCAGCTCTCCGCGGCCCGGTCGATGGGGTCGAACGGCAGGTTGAGCGGCTTGGGGTGCGACACAGCGCATACGGTAGCGCGCCCCTCGTCCCGGTTCGTCTGGTGACCTGGAGCGACAGGCTTCCCCGCTTGACCAAGAATCCGGACGTCAATCATCACGCTCAGTTATGGTTCTCGTACGTATGGTGACGCAGAAGCCAAGTCCATCGGCCTGTGGGGACAGGCCGGACTCATTCGCTTCGGCCTTGCCGAGGGGCACGGGGGGTGCTTGATGAAGGTCAACGGGGAAAAGGGTGCGTGAGCACGCGGGCATTTCACGAGAGGAGCTGAAGCAGAGCGCGGCCGTCACGGTGGCCGTGCTCCTGGCGATCGGGCTGCTGGCGGCGTGGAATGTCCTGATACCTGGCGTGGACGCGTGGGAGAACATCGTGGCCGCGGTCATCGGCTCGTTGCGGATGACCGGGCCGGTGGCCGCCGCGTTCGCGGCGTGGGTGGCGTTGCGCAAGCGCAGGGCGTTGCGCGGGCGCCCGCTCACGACGTGGCGCGCGCTCAAGGCGCCGCTGGCGATCGTGGTGGTGGTGCTCGGGTCGTTCGGTGCGACGGTGCTGGTGTTGGCGGTCAAGACGGTGCTCACCGACCAGTCGGGGCGGCTGAGCCTGTCCGGCCTGGGCATGGGCATGGCGGGGCTGGCGCTCTACTCGGTGATCGGCTGGGTGGCCGGCTGGGTGGTGCCCAAGGCGTTCACGCCGCCGCTGGCCGGGCTGGCCTGCTATGGACTGTTCTCGTGGCTGGCCGACGACCGGGGCTGGGCGGACAAGCTGGCGCCCGGCACCGGGGAGCCGTACGACCTGTTCCAGGGGTTGAGCGGGGCGCCGTTCTTCGACCAGACGATCTGGCTGCTCGGCATCACGGCGGCGCTGCTGCTCGGCTGGGCGGCGCTGGTGACCAGGCAGGCGCTGGTGCTGGCGTGCGCGCTGCTGTCCGTGCTGGCGGCCGGGATGGGCGTGTCGCGGGTGCTGGCCCAGCCGAAGCCGGCCGCGGCCGTGGACATCGCCTACAGCTGCCAGGACTGGCCGATCACGGTGTGCGTGCACCCGGGGATGCGGGCGGGGCTGACCGAGCTGGGGGCGGCGTTCACGCAGATCGCCTCCCGGCTGGCGGGGACGCCCGCCGCGTTCACGCGGGTGGAGCAGCGGCCGCTGGAGGAGGAGCTGAAGCCCTCGAACGGCCTGGCGCCCGTCCACGTGCCCGACCTGTCCGCGGGGTTCGCGGAGGAGGCGGCGTACGAGTACATCGAGTCCCTGGCCGCCCGCTGCCCCGGCACGGTCGCGGACGGTTACCGGGAGATCGTGATGGCGTGGCTGCGCGGGGAGCCCCTGCCCGGCGGGCCGCTGCCCGAGCACCAGTACGCGGCGTCGTGGTTCTCGTGGCTGAGCGAGCACCAGCGCAGGGAGTGGCTGCGGATGTTCTACAGCGACTTCCAGAACTGCGGGCTGTCGAGCATGTACTTCGGCGGCGGCGGTGCGGCGCGGCCGCAGGTGGCGCCGTCGGCCCGCCCGACGCCGGAGTCGAGCCACGTCTACCCCGTGTACCCGGAGGGCGAAGGCACACCGAACTCGACCCCCAGCACGTCCATGGCCGGTCTGAGCTAGGCGGCGGATGGATGGATCGGAAGATGTCACCAAACGGCTGGCAATGATGATCGCCCGACGGGTAGTCATGCACCCATGACGACTTCCCGTACGACGCCGCTCGAGGTGACCACCGCGCGGCGCCGCAGGTGGCGATACGTGGCGGGTTTCCTGGTCCTGGCGGTCCTGCTCGTGGTGGGCGGCCGCCTGGCCTGGACCTGGCTCAACCCGCTCGGCGAACAGGCCATCGACCGCAGTCAGCCGGTGCTCCTGCAGTCCATCAAGGACCTCAGCCGCTTCGAGGCCGCCACGGGGAACTTCCAGGTGGTCGTGGACCTGGAGAAGGACGCCAACTTCCTGCCCGACGCGATCAAGGGCACCCGCACGCTGTTCGTCGGGGCGGGCGGGGTGGACGCGTACGTGGACTTCTCCGGCCTGGCCGGGAACGCCGTGACGGTGTCGGAGGACCGCACCCAGGCGACCGTGCTCCTGCCCCGTGCCCAGCTGGAGAAGCCCAACCTGGACAACAGCCGCTCGTACGTGTACGCGCAGCAGCGCGGGCTGTTCGACCGGGTGCAGGACTTCCTGTCCGGGTCGCCAGGGGACCAGCGGGAGCTCTATCTGCTGGCGGAGAAGAAGATCACCGAGGCGGCGGTGGCGAGCGACCTGCGCGCCAGGGCGGACACCAACACCAAGGCCATGATGACCGGCCTGCTGAAGTCGCTCGGCTTCACGAAGGTCACGGTGAAGTTCACGGACGAGCCCTAAGGACGACTCACGGGCGCCTTAGTCGCCTGGCGCGCCTGCCTAAGTACCTTCCTATCTGGCCTTACGTCCGGAGATAAGGCATCCGCCCGATGTGTCCGGGAGGGCCTTAGGAGGAGTCTTAAGAGTGCAGGGAAGAACCACGAGCCACAAGGGGCCTCCATGAACGCCGAACTCGAGTACACCGTGATGCAGCACCACGCCTCCGAGCTCCGCCGCGCCGCGGCCGAGCAGCGGCGGGTGCGCGAGGCGCAGAAGAGCCTGCGGCCGGAGCGCCGCAACCGCTCGGTCTTCGCCAGGTTCCTCGCCTCATGACCGTCCACAAGCAGCCCGGCCGCACCCTCCCTCGCGGCCGGGCTGAACAGCCCCCGTAGGGGGCGACGTCAGGGACCCGAATCCTGGTGGGTCCCTGCATCGCGGAGCCCCGGTCCATTCCTGGTCGGACCGGGGCATCGCGCTGTCCGGGCCGAGGGCGCTCAAACGGTGATGACGGCCTTGCCACGCACCTGTCCCCGTTCCAGGCTGCGGATGGCCTCGGGGACCTCGCTGAGCGGGTACGTCCGGTCGACCACCGGCGTGACCTGACCGGAGCCGACGAGCTCCGCCACCGCTCGCAGGTCGGCCTCTCGGAACGACATGAAGACCACGCGCAGCCGCTGGCGGGCGAACGGGTCCAGCAGCACCGTCCGGAGCTGGCGGTCGGTGCCGGCCAGCCACCGCCCGCCGCGTTCGCCGCCGACGATGACCACCGTTCCGCGGGGCGTGAGGGCTCGGCGCAGGTGGCGCAGCGGGCGGTTGCCCGCCGTGTCGACGATGACGTCGTAGCGGCTCCCCCGGCCGGCGAAGTCCTCGCGGGCGTAGTCGACGACCTCGGCCGCGCCGATCGACCGTACGAGGTCCGCCTTCGCCGCGCTGCACACGCCCGTGACCTCCGCCCCGGACGCCTTGGCGAGCTGCACCGCGTACGTCCCCACTCCCCCGCCCGCGCCGATGACCAGCACCCGCTGCCCCGCCCGCACCCGGGCCTGGTCGCGCAGGGCCTGGAGGGCGGTGATGGCCGAGGTCGGCACGGCCGCCGCGGACTCGAACGCGAGGTCGCCCGGGATCGGCGCGAGCCGGTCCTCGCGGGCGCACGCGTACTCGGCGAAGGCCCCGCCGCCGCACGTGCCGAACACCCGGTCGCCGGGCCGGAACCGGGTCACGCCCGCGCCGACCGCCTCGACGACCCCCGCGACGTCGGTGCCGGGCCGGCCCTTGGGCGCGCGCAGCCCGATCGCCGGGCGCATCAGGTACGGGATGCCGGTCATCATGTGCCAGACGCCCATGTCGAGCCCGGCCGCGCGCACGCGTAACAGCACGTCGGTCTCACCGGGCGACGGCTTCTCAATGTCCCGAAATTTCAAGACATCGGCGGTCCCGTACGCGTCCTGAACGATCGCCTTCATGGCGACTCCCCCTCTGGATAGTGGAACACGTCATCGAGCGGGACCCCGAACACCCGCGCGATCTGGAACGCCATCTCCAACGACGGCGAGTAGCGGCCCTGCTCGACGGCGATGATGGTCTGCCTGGTCACGCCGACCCGTTCGGCCAGCTCCGCCTGCGTCATCTCCCCGCCGGCGAACCGCAGGGCCCGGATCGAGTTCGTGACCTTGGTGGGCTTCACCATGACGGCAGGCCCCGGCGGTAGGCGACGATCTTCAGCGCGGACCCCAGGACCGACGACAGCACGAACGCCAGGTAGATCACGTTCGCGATCCAGAAGTAGCCGACCTCGGCCAGGGCCATCCACAACGCCGCCAGCCCGCCCAGAACGAGGCACCACTGGCCGGCGTATTGGCCGTAGCGCCAGATCTCACGGTCACGCTGGTCCTTCATCCCGGCGCCTCGGCGGAAGACCGCCGAGAGCGCTATGTCGAGGACGATCGTCGCCGCGATCGCGCCTCCGATGCTCCACAGCAGCGTCGCCGCGTAGGGCACCTCCGCGATGGAGGTGCCGCCTGCTCGGCCGAGGACGATCGCGACGTACGTGCCGTACGCGCAGACCGAGACCACGGCCATGATCCACGCGCGTCTCTCTTCGGATGCCATGCCTCGAATGTAAAACATCCCGGACTTCGTGTCTAGAATTCTTTACATGGCCGAGCGCGAGAAGGGCCCCGGGGCTCTCCCCGGGGCCCGCGAGGACTCCTACTGCTTGGGGACCGAGATGATCAGCGCGTCACCCTGGCCGCCGCCGCCGCAGAGCCCGGCGGCGCCCAGGCCGCCGCCCCGGCGCTTCAGCTCGTACGCCAGCGTCAGCACGATCCGCGCGCCCGAGGCCCCGATCGGGTGGCCCAGGGCGATGCCGCCCCCGTTGACGTTGACCTTGTCCAGCGGCACGCCCAGCTCCTTGGCGGACTGCAGGACCACGCTGGCGAAGGCCTCGTTGATCTCCACCAGGTCCAGGTCGCCGGCCGTCGCGCCCTGCTTCGACAGCGCGTGCTTGATGGCGTTGGCCGGCTGGGACTGCAGGGACGCGTCCGGGCCCGCGACGTTGCCGTGCCTGCCGATCTCCGCCAGCCACTCCAGGCCCAGCTCCTCGGCCTTCGACTTCGACATGACCACGACGGCGCAGGCCCCGTCCGAGATCTGCGAGGCGGAGCCGGCCGTGATCGTGCCGTCGGCGGCGAAGGCCGGGCGGAGCTTGGCCAGGGTCTCCGGGGTGGTGTCACCGCGTACGCCCTCGTCCTCCTTGACGATCAGCGGCTCGCCGCGGCGCTGCGGGATCTCCACCGGGACGATCTCCTCGTCGAAGAGGCCGTTCTTGATGGCGGCGGCGGCCAGCTGGTGGGAGCGGGCCGACAGCGCGTCCTGCTCCTCGCGGCCGATGCCGAGCCGGGCGTTGTAGTGCTCGGTCGACTCGCCCATCGCGCGCTGGTCGAACGCGCAGAACAGCCCGTCGTGGGCCATCGAGTCGACGACCTGCGAACCGCCGTACTTGACGCCCTTGCGCAACCCGGGCAGGAGGTGGGGGGCGTTGGTCATGGACTCCATGCCGCCGGCCACCACGATGTCGAACTCGCCCGCGCGGATGAGCTGGTCGGCCAGCGCGATGGCGTCCAGGCCCGACAGGCAGACCTTGTTGATGGTGACGGAGGGGACCGTCATGGGGATGCCGGCTTTGACGGCGGCCTGGCGGGAGGGGATCTGGCCAGCGCCGGCCTGCAGGACCTGGCCCATGATGACGTACTCGACGGCCTCCGGCGCGACCCTGGCACGCTCCAGCGCGGCCTTGATGGCGACGCCCCCGAGGTCCACGGCGGCCAGCCCGGACAGGGATCCCAGGAGCTTGCCGATGGGCGTTCGAGCTCCGGCCACGATGACGGAACTGGACATGACAGGGGCCTCCTACGCTCACGTCGGGTTCTTTGACACCATACCCACGAGTAGGCGGACGCTCGCTATGGAGGTGGGCCACATATGTTCATGCGGATCGACCACATCGGAATCGCGTGCAAGGACATCGAAGAGAAGATCGCGTTCTTCTCGGAGACGTTCGAGCTGACCGTGGTCGCCAGGGAGGTCAACGAGGAGCAGGGCGTGAAGGAGGCCATGCTGCGCATCTCCGACGGAGAAGGTGGGGGCTCCTACATTCAGCTTCTGGAACCTCTCTCTGAGGACTCCCCTGTGGGAAAATTCCTCGCTAAGCGTGGCGAGGGCGTCCATCATGTGGCATTCGGGGTTCCCGATGTCGCCCAGGCGATGGCTAAGATCAACGAGAAGGGTGTGAGGCTCCTGGACGAGCGTCCCAGGCACGGGTCGATGGGCTCCGAGATCGCGTTCCTGCACCCCAAGGACGTGGGAGGAATGCTGACGGAGTTGGTGCAGGCGGCCAAGCCCTAACGCCGGACCTGACAAATGTTAAAAAACGTTCATATGTAACTAGTCACGCAGAAAGTTGGACGGGGCTTCGCAGGTGGCACCAGCGGAGTACGCTTGACCTTCCACCGGACATGGAGCCTGCCCTTTGGCACCGGCTCCTGGATCGGATGCCCCGAACCCCCCGTCCGGCCCGTGTAGCCGTCTCGACAACCCAGGATTGAGCCTCCATGCAGTCCGACATCGACGCCCAGCTCAACAATTTCTTCGAGGACGCCCCCGCACGCGAGTTCGACGTGGTGCTCCGCGGTTACGACCGGCATCAGGTCCACGATCATCTGAAGCAGCTAGACGGAGAGCTACGGCAGTCCCGCGAGCAGGTGACGAGCCTGCAGCGCGACCTGTCCGACTCCCAGCGCCAGTTGCAGGAGCAGGAGCGCCCCACCTACTCCGGTCTCGGCGCCCGCATCGAGCAGCTGCTCCGCCTGGCCGAGGAGCAGGCCACGGAGCTCGTCCAGGCCGCCAGGTCCGAGGCCAACGAGATCAAGGCCGCGGCCAAGGTCGAGGCCGCCGACATGCGGGCCGCCGCCGAGGCCGAGGCCGCCGAGAAGCGCGCCGTGGCCACGCGGGAGAGCGACGAGATGCGCTCCGCCGCCGACCGCGACGCCGAGGAGACCCGCTCGACCGCCCGCCGCGAGGCCGACGAGCTGACCAACACCACCGATCGCGAGGTCGCCAAGCTGCGGGCCACCGCCGACCACGAGGTGGCGGAGAAGCGGGCCGACGCCGAGCGGGAGATCGCCAAGCTCCGCACCACCGCCGAGCGCGAGGTCGCCCAGCTGCGGGCCTCGACCAAGCGCGAGCGCGACGAGGTGCTGACCACCGCCAAGCGGCAGGCCGACGAGATGCGCGCGCAGGCTCAGCGGGTGCTGGAGGAGTCGGAGGCCAAGCGGGCGCAGGACGAGGCGGAGTTCGAGATCCAGCTCGCCTCCCGCCGCGAGGAGGCCGAGCGCCAGGAGGCCGAGCGCCACGCCACCGCCCAGGCCAACACCCAGCGCATGGTCGCCGAGGCCGAGCAGCGCGCGGCCACGGCCGAGTCGCGGGCCACGAAGGCCACCCAGCAGGCCGAGCAGACCCGCCGCGAGGCGGACCTGCACGCCAAGCAGCTCGTCGCCAACGCCCGCAAGAGCTCCGAGACGATCGTGGCCGAGGCCAAGACGAGCGCCGACACGATCGTCACCGAGGCGAAGAACGAGGCCGAGCGCACCCGCACGACCATGCAGCGCCAGGTCGACGAGCTCACCCGCCAGCGCGACAGCATCACCAGCCACCTCGCCCAGCTGCGCCAGCTGCTCGGCGGCGCGGCCCTGCCCGGCATGGAGCCGGAGCCCGCGGTCACGGCGGCCCCGGCCAAGCCGGCGCTCGCCGCTCCCGTGTCGGAGGCCCCGGCCACGACGCCCGCGGCGAAGGCCGAGAGCAAGTCCGAGGACGACGCCGAATGGTGGCAGGAGTAACCACCGGCCCACAGGTCGGGACTGCACACGGGGGCTGAAGAGCAGGCTGGAGAGAGCCTGGCGATCCAATGGTCGCTAGGCTCTCTCTTTGCTGTTTACCGACAATCTCGGGAGTGTCACCTTGTCCGCGGATGTCGATCCCACCGCCCCGGAGCCCACCGAGTCCGCAGAATCCACGACCGCAAAGAGAGCTGCCCCGGCCCAGGAGGGTGACGGCGGCACTCAGCCGTACGGACTGCCCGGGAAGCCGCTCGCCCGCGGCCCCTTCCTGTTCGGGCTGGTCGGCGGGCTGGGGGTGCTGACGGCGATCGCGATCGCCCAGATGGTCGTCGCGTCGCTGAGCACGATCATCCTGGTCGTCGTGGCCATGTTCCTGGCCGTCGGCCTCAACCCGGCCGTCGAGGCCCTGCAGCGCCGCGGCCTGGCCCGGCGGGGGGCGATCTCGATCGTGTTCGCCGGGGTCATCGTGGCGTTCGCGCTGTTCGGCCTGGCCGTGGTGCCGCCGGTGAGCCAGCAGCTGTCGGAGTTCGTGGCGGCGGTGCCCACGTACGTCACCGAGCTCGGCAAGAATCCGACGCTGCACCAGCTCGACGCCGACTACCAGATCCTGGCGCAGCTCAAGACGTTCCTGACGTCCACGCTGGGGCCGTCGCTGGCCAGCGGCATCATGGGCGCGGGGCTGGTGGTGCTGAACGGCGTCTACACCACTGTGACGCTGCTGGTGCTCATGCTCTACTTCCTCGGCTCGCTGCAGACGATCAAGGACTACCTGCTCAAGCTCGTACCGGCCTCCCGCAGGACCCGGACGAGGGCGATCAGCGAGCAGATCCTCTCCGGCATCGGCGGGTACGTGGCGGGCAACGTGCTCATCTCGGTCATCGCGGGCTTCCTGACCTGGATCTTCCTGTCCATCGCCGGAGTGCAGTACGCGCTCGCGCTCGCCCTGGTCGTGGCGCTGACGGACCTGATCCCGCTGGTGGGCGCCACGATCGGCGCGGTGCTCGTGACCGGGGTCGCGCTGCTGCAGTCGGTGCCCGCGGGGATCGCGTGCGCGGTCTTCTTCGTGATCTATCAGCAGGTCGAGAACTACTTCATCTATCCGAGGGTGATGAAGCGCTCGGTGGACGTGGCGCCGGCGGTGACGGTGATCGCCGCGCTGTTCGGCGGGGCGCTGCTGGGGATCGTCGGCGCGCTGCTGGCCATTCCGGTGGCGGCGGCCATCGCGTTGATCGTCCGGGAGGTGGTCCTGCCG
Source organism: Nonomuraea sp. NPDC052116 (assembly GCF_040680035.1). NCBI lineage: Bacteria > Bacillati > Actinomycetota > Actinomycetes > Streptosporangiales > Streptosporangiaceae > Nonomuraea > Nonomuraea sp. NPDC052116. Next base: position 27,590 of record NZ_JBFAWA010000067.1, read on the forward strand.
CGCCAGGACCACGTCTGAGGGCCTCCCGGGGAGGGGCCGAGTCCGGTTGCCGACCGCGCCCCCGTCGCCCGTCTCACTCCGGCTGAGCTCCTTCGGGGAGAGGGAGGGCTGAGGTCCTTCGGGCCGGGGATGCGTGCGCGGGCGGGCAGCCGTTGTCCCTTGGCCGCCGGGTGGGGTCAGGGGCGGGGGGTGGCGAGGTCGGTGCGGAGGAATTCGGTGATCGCCGTGTTGAACGCCTCGGGCTGCTCCACCGCGCTCAGATGGCCCGCCTTCGGGATGATCTCCAGTCGCCCGTCGGGTACGGCGCGCGCCATCGCCTCCGCGTCGGCGGGTGGCGAGAGCTCGTCCTCCTCCCCCACCACGACCAGCAGCGGCACCTTCAGCGCGCTCAGCGTGTCGAACGAGTCGGGCCGCGCGGCCATCGCCCGTTGCGCCCAGGCGACCGCGCCCGGCGGCGCGGACTGCACGAGCCCTTTGACACGCCCGAACACCATGGCCCGCCGCTCCCTCGTGGTCGGCCCGATGAGCGCCGGGAGCACCTCGCTGACCAGCACCTCGCTGCCCTCGGAGAGCACGGCCTGAGCGATGCGCTCCCTGTTGTCCCGCGCTGGGAGCGGGTCGGCGCCGGCCTTGGTGTCGGCCAGGATCACGCCGAGCACCCGGTCGGGGTGCCGGCGGCAGAACGCCATGGTCACGTAGCCGCCCATCGACAGCCCGCCCACCACCGCCCGCTCGATGCCCTCGTCATCGAGCAGCCTGGCGACGTCGTCGGCCATCAGGTCGAGCGACGGCTCGTCGTCACCCAGGCGGGACCCGCCGAAGCCGCGCAGGTCGGGTGTGATGACCCGGCAGGCCTTGGCCAGTCCCTCGCGCTGGGCCAGCCACATGGCCGACGAGAGCGGGAAGGCGTGAAGCAGCACAACCGGGAGCCCGGTTCCGGCCGATCTCGTGTAGAGCTGCACGGACCACACGGTAGCCCGGTTCACGGCCGCAAGCACTCAATGTCGTATGCCTATATCTGCCGAAAATCGAAGACTGCTTCTCTAAAGCTCCCCATAAAGGCGGCATTTCACCAATGTCGGCTATAAAACTGGCATTGGCCGGCGAATAATCGCGTACCCAATTAGATGGCGGTGGCGCCGCCGTCCACGAACAGCACCTGGCCCGTCATGTACGCGGAAGCCGAGCTGGCCAGGAACACGGCCGGCTGGGCCATCTCCGCCACCGTCCCCCAGCGCCGCATGGGCACGGTGGCGACCGTGGCCGCGCCGGAGGTCTCGTCCTCCCAGAGGTTCCGGTTGAGGTCGGTGGCCGTCCAGCCGGGGCACAGCGCGTTGACCCGCACCCCCGCCCGCGCCCACTCCACGGCCAGCGTCTTGGTCAGCGCCACCAGCCCGGCCTTGGCGGCGGCGTACGGGGCGAGGAAGGGGGCGCCGAGCGCCGCCACCGACGCCACGTTGATGACCGTGCCGCCACCCCGCTCCAGCAGGTGAGGCGCGACGGTGTGGCAGACGATCATGGCCGAGTCGAGGTTGAGCCGCATCAGCTTGTCCCACCCCGACAGCCGCAGGTCCTTGAACTCGACGAGGAAGTTGGAGCCACCCGCGTTGTTGACCACGATGTCGAGGTGCCCGAGCCCGTCGATCGCCGCCGCGACGGCCCCCGCGGCGGCGTCGCGGTCGGTGAGATCGGCGGGGATGACGACCGCGCGCCTGCCCAGCGCCTCGACCTCCTTGGCCACCTCGGCCAGGCTCTCGGCCGAGCGGGACACGAGCGCCACGTCGGCCCCCGCCTCGGCGTAGGCGAGCGCGATGCCCCGCCCGATCCCCTTCGACGCTCCCGTGACCAGAGCCTGCTTCCCACTGAGATCGAACGCGCCCACGCTGCCTCCTCGAGTCTTTACCGAACAAGATTCTAGTGACATGACACCCGAAAACGCCACCGGCGCGGAACCTGTGAGGGTCCCGCGCCGGTGTCCGATCAGTAGGGGCTAACCTCCCAAGCCCCAGATGATGATGTCGAGCGCGTCGGCTATTCCGCTCTTGTCGAGATACTGGTTGACCTTGAAGCCGGTTTCGGCGATCGTGCCCGTCCTCGTGTTCTCGGGCTCGACCTTCTCCGGCCGGAAGATCTGACGTTCACCCTGGCCGGAGCCGCCGGGCCGGGCCGCCGGCGGCGGTCCGTCCGGATACATCCGGCCGTCTCGGTAGACGGTGTAGGACTGCGTCGGCTGGGTCGAGCCGTCGTTGCGGTAGATCTGGCTCGGCCGTGGCTGCATCGGCTGCCGGCTGTCCCTGGGCGGCGACTGCCGCTGCTGCGCCCTGTGGCTGGTCGGCCGCTGCGCCGGACGCTGCCGTGCCCGCTGGATCCCGCTGGGGAGCCGGCCGGCCCGCCTGTTGCGCGTCCTGGCCGCCGCCGCGGCCCGGCGCTTGGCCGCCTGCTCAGCGGCCTTTCTCCTCGCCTCTCTCTTCGCCGCCGCCGCGGCCCGCCGCTGTGCCCGTGCCGTGGCCGCCTTCCTGGCCCGCTCGGCCGCCCTCTTCTTGGCCTGTTCCTGGAGCTTCTTCCTGGCCGCGGCCGCGGCCTTCTTCCGCGCCGCCTCCAGGGCCCGCTTCTTGGCCTCGGCCGCGGCTCTCCGCCTGGCCTCCGCCAGTGCCCGGCGCCGTGCCGCCGCGAGGGCGGCCCTTCTCGCCGCCGCACGCGCCGCCGCGATGGCGGCCCGCCTGGCGGCGGCCATCGCCAGCCTCCTGGCGATGATCTGCGCCGAGACCCGCACCACGATCGCCGCGACGAACCAGAACAGCTGGCCGTCGGGGTCGCTCATGGTGACGGGGCTGTTGTTGGCGTAGGCGTAGGCGTTGAGCTGCTGCGGGTTCTGCTCCTCCATGACGGGGTCGACCGACAGGAAGCGCCCGTTCTTGGGGTCGTACTCGCGGGCCCCGAGGTGGACCAGCCCGGTCGTGGAATCCTGCGTGCCTCCCACGAATCCGCGCTGCCCCGGCCAGAACGCCGGTGGCGATCCCCGGTTCTCGCCGAAGGGCGTCGTCCTGCGTACGGCCAGCTCACCGGTCCCGGCGTTCACGGCCGCCTGAGCGGTGCCCTGGTGGTCGTTGACCAGGAAGTAGACCTGGTTGTCCGGCGTGCGCACCGCGATGGGCTCGCCGCCGATGGTGTAGTAGCGAGTCTGCTCGACGGCGTCCTTGGCGAAGTCGAAGCGCAACTCGATGTCGTCGATGAAGAGCGTGGAGTCGGTCGGCGTCTTGCGGATCAGCCGGTCGCCCTCCGCGTTGTACACGAAGGACGTCGTCTTGCCCGCCTCCGTCACCGACTCCAGGTTGCCCTCGGCGTCCCAGACCAGGCTCTGGTCGGAGTTGCCGACCTTGCGCCTGGTGGTGTTGCCCGCGGCGTCGTACTCGAAGAGGTCCGACCCGACGGTCTGGAGCGCGTGCGGCTGCTTGGCGCCCGCCGCCGGGTAGGTGGAGCTACGGGTGGTCTCACCCGCGCCACCCCAGGCGTGCTTGATCTCCTTGGTCCGGTTGCCGGTGGCGTCGTACTCGTAGCTGAGCGCGTACGGGGCCACGCCGCCGATCTTGTCGGACTGCGGGCTGCCGCTGGCGCAGTCGTCCGTGCCCGTCCACGCCGAGGTCATCCGGCGCAGATGGTCGTACTTGAAGCACTGCGTGTCCTGGCCGCTCGCGCCCTTGTCGGCGATCTTGGTGATGTTGCCGACCGCGTCGTAGCTGTAGTTGAGGTCCAGGTCGGTCGCCGCGGCGCCCTCCCTGTCCACCCGCATCCTGGACATCCTGCGGGTGCCCTCGTCATGGGTGTAGGTGACCCAGGTCTTCTTGCCTCCCGTGCTCAGCTCCTGCTGCAGGGTCTCGCCCAGCTTGGAGTAGCGGGTCGCGGTCACGTACGTGTTCAGGCCGCTGACCTTGGTCGGCTGGCTGAGCTCGTCGTAGGTGTAGACGACCTGCTCCTCCGCCAGGCCGCCCGCGGCCGGGAAGCTGACGGACTGGACCTGGTCGTCGATCGTGTAGCGGGTGTTGAGCTGGTACGAACCCGCCAGCTTGCCCTCCCGCTCGGGGACGGTGACGGTCTCGCGCAGCGTGCGGTAGTCGGAGTCGATCGCGTTGATCTCGGCCTTGTACGCCTGCCCGCCCGTGTAGCGGATGCTGGCGTTCATGTGGCCCTTGGCCAGCGCGTCGTACTGCCACTCGGCGAGCAGCGGACCGGTCGCGGAGCCGTCGCGCAGCTCCTTCTTGCGGCCCAGCGCGTCGTAGACGTAGTACAACGTCTTGCCGCGCGAGTCGGTCGTGGTGACCAGCTCGTCGGCGTCGTTGTACGTCATCGTGGTGGCCCCCTTGTCGGGGTCCTCCATCTTGATCTCGCGGCCACGCATGTCGTAGTGGTGCTTCCACACGTTGCCCGCCGCGTCGGTCACCGTGGACAGGCGTCCGGCGTGGTCGTAGGTGTACTTCGTGGACTCGTACTCGCCCGTCGGGGTGGCGCCCTTGTACTGGCGCAACTCGATGAGCCGGTCCTCGGCGTCGCCGATGCGGGTCGTGGCGGTGCCGCCGGGCGGCGGCGTGATGTTGACCCGGTCGCCCTGCTGCGTGGTGCTGACCCGGTACTTCTCCTGGCCCTTCGCCTTGAGGATCTGCGCGTTGGCGTCACCGCTGCCGTCGAAGGTCACCACGACCTGGTTGGGCACGTCCACGTCGGCCACGGCGAGCAGGTCGGTGGAGGGCGTCCCGGTGGCGAAGTAGCCGGTGTTCGCCTTGGCCGCCTCGCCGAGCGAGTTGTAGACGGTGTCGGTGATCGTGCGCCCGTCACGCAGCGCCGGGTCCTGCGTCTGCTCGTCGCGGGGCGCGGGCTCCTGGGTCTGGCGCTTGCGCATCAGGCCGTCGTACAGCTCGTGGCTCGCGCTGTAGGTGCCGTCCGCGTTCAGCGTCTTCGTGGTGACGAAGCTGGGACCGTCGGTGCGCATCGAGTAGGCGTACTCGGTGCTGGGCGACTGGTTGGCCGCCTTGCTGCGGTCGGGCTGCCAGACCTTGACCAGGCGGCCGAGCGCGTCGTACTCCATGTCGATGCGGCGGTTGTTCGCGTCGACCTCGGCGTACGGCTCGCCCCAGGCCGGTTCGAGCAGGGTGCGCTCGACGTGGCCCAGCTGGTTGGTCTCCGTGATCTCGGTCGGGGGCGCGCCCGCCGTCGGGGTGTAGGCGGTGGTGGACTTGGTGCCCAGCGCGTCGGTCTCGCTGGTCTCGCGGCCGTAGGCGTCGTAGGTGTGGGTGCTCTCGACGATCGTCGCGCCGTCCCCGGAGACGGTGTTCTCGACGGTGGTCACGTCACCCTTGGTCGGCGCCTGGCCGTACGCCTTGTTGTCGTACTGGACCTTCTGGTCGGAGATGACCTCACCGGCGGCCAGCGTGGACACGGCGGTGCCGCAGCCGGCGGCGACCTTCTGGATCCGGCTCGTGTAGTCGAGCATCCAGCTGGTGTCGTTGCGGGCGTAGGTGTAGCGGGTGCACTGGTCGTCGTCGGTGGTGGCCAGGTCGCCCTTCTCCTCCACCTGGGTGAGCAGGCCCTTGGTGTCGTACTCGCGCTCCTCGCCGGTACGACGCCACTTGCCTCCCTCCAGCGCGGTGCGGGCGACCATGGACTTGGGCTCGACCACGTAGGCGGCCTTGGTGACACCGCTCTGCGTGGACTCGGCGGTCTTGACGGACCAGGGCGCCTCGAGCGTGGCGCTCAGGATGGCACCGCCGTCGCCGTCGTAGACGACCTCCTCGCGCTCGAAGCCGGCGAACTGGTCGAGGTCGTCGAGCTTGACGCCCTCGGTGTCCGTGACCTGCGCGCTGCGCTTGGAGCCGTCGGCCTGCTTGTCACCGTCCATGCCGCGGAAGTAGCGGAACTCCGTCAGCGTGCGCTTGGTGTCCTGGCCGTCGCCCTGACGCACCCGGACCCGGCCATAGCCCCGGAAGTCCGACCACGTGCGGTGCTCGGGCTTGACCAGGATGTTCTCGGCGTAGCGCCAGGCGGTCCCGTCGAGGTACTCGTAGTCGGTGACGACGTTGGGGGCGCCGCCGACGCGGTCCACCTCCATTGTCTGCGTGACCACGTACTTGTGGAACCAGTCGGTCACCTCGGCCTCGTTCGGCGGTGACCAGCGCTGCGGGAAGCAGCGCCTGGCGTTCTTGTCGGCGGCGGGCACGTCGCCGGGCTTGCAGTCGGCGGCGGAGTAGTTGACGCGCAGCTCGCCGCCGGACTCGTTGTTCACGGCCTGCACGCGCCACTTGACCAGCGGAGCGCGGCCCTCGTTGGCGTCCACCCGGTTGGGCAGCTGCACACCGATGAACGTGACCTTGGGCAGCGTGATCGTGCCGCCCACGTGACCGCTCTGCTGGATCGACGCCAGCCACAGCGCCGGGCTCATGCCGTCGCCCGAGGCGGGGAACTGGTGCGCGAGCGTCCAGGAGTCCACCGGGGTGTACTGGCCCGAGGCGTTGATGATCTGCGTGGTGACCTTGGTCAGGCGCTTGCGCGTGAAGAACGTCGGCGCCAGGCGGTCGGTGCACTTCACGCCGGAGTCACAGATCTGGTCGAACGGGACGTCCGGCCAGCTGCTGGCGGTCTCCTTCTTGAGCTGGTCGGC
>NZ_JBFAWA010000068.1:0-34059 GCF_040680035.1 Nonomuraea sp. NPDC052116
CCGTGACAAACACCAGCTAAAGCCGTACTGTACTGATCAACCAAGTGGGCACTTCCAACGAGCGGCCCTGGGCATTTTCGCTGAGCGTCATCAAGCCGATCGGTACCAAGGTCGAGCAAGCCGCCCACGCCCTCGCCCGTACCCTGCGCGCGCTCGGCACCTCTCAGCTCACCACGCACGTCAGCACCGATGTCGCCGCCGAACTGGCCGCCATCGAACAGGCCGAACGCGGCGACCTGTCCGACCGCGCCCAGCAAGCCGTCGCCCTCAGCCGCGAAGACACCTCACCCCTGCAGATCTCCCAAGCCGACCGCCTACTGCACGACAACCCCTTCGGCAGCCAGGACCTCTTCACACAGGTAGATCCCACCGCGGCCGCCATCGCCGCCGCCCACTGGTTCCACGCCGCCGTCACCATCACCGCCCAGCACACCGGTATACACCCGATCCAGGTGGTCGCCAGCGCCGAGCAGTACGACAAACCCCTCGCCCTCGAAAGCCTCACCGACATCACCAGAGCCATGAACGCCAGCGCCCGAACCCGGCACGTGGTCATGCCCCTCATTCGCAACGCCCTCCACATCGCCGACGGCCACCTGCGCGGCATCCTCGAAGTCCAACACCGCATCACGGTCGCCCAGGAACTCATCAGCAAGGCGCACACCGACCACCCCGGAATCGATCTCAGCCCCGACAGCGTCTACCTGCCCCTCACCTCGCTCGACCCCGCCCGGCCCGCCCCCGACCTCCTCGACAACCTGCTCCACGGCATCCACACCTGCTGGCGCCTCTACCAGCACCATGCCGACCCCCAACGCCCCACCCCCGCAAACGTCGAGAATGCACGGCAACAACAACTCCGCCAAGCATTCCTCACCGCGACCCGAGAAGAAGCAGCCGCCCGAAGCGAACGACTGCTGTAGCACCCAGAGAGCATGCCGACCTCGGATATGGCGCCAGCGAAACAGCATGTCAGCGCCGAGTTCGTCGAAGTTGCTCCCATGGCACGGCCCGCTCCAGGTACGCAGCGACCTGGAGCAGCCGGGCCCCACGCCCCTTTTAATCCGTAGGTTCCGGGTTCGAGCCCCGGGCGCCCTACCACCCCCACCTGCGGCTCCTTCCCTTACGGGAAGGTTTCTTGCTGATCGTGAGACCCATGTGGGTCACACCTGGGTCACTTCGTCAGGCCGCCGCCTTCCGGAGGTTGCGGGCGGTTCTGCGCGCCTTGCCCAGGACCAGCCGCGCGATCGCCTTCGCTGAGCGGTGATACACCTCTGACAGCACCGAGGTGTAGATGTCAGAGGTCACCACGACGCTGCCGTGTCCGAGCGTGCCCTGCACGACCCGCAGGTCGGAGCCGCAGGCCAAGGCGAGGCTGGCGGTGCCGTGGCGCAGGTCGTGCAATCGGATCGGGGGCAGACCGCTCGCGTGCATTACGGAACCGGACGGTGAGATAGTCCGGCCGAAATGGAGATCCGTCCACCCACGTGAAGATCGGGCCCGTTTCCCGCCAGGCGTCACCCAATCGCCGCCGCTCGGCCTGCTCATGACGGCGCAGCAAGCGAACGGTTTCCGTATCCAGGGCGATGATCCGCTGGCTGGCGGCGCTTTTCGGCGGGCAGACGATCAGCCCGGCGTCGGTGTGCACCAGTGGCCGGTTGACGGCCAGTTCCCGCCGGTCCAGGTCCAGGTCGATCCAGCGTAGCCCGGCTGCCTCTCCGCGGCGTAGCCCGCGCAGCGCGATCAACTGCCGCAGCACGTGCAGCCGATCGTTGCTGGCGAAGGCGAGGAACCCGGCCAGTTGGTCGGCGGTCCACACCGCCACCGTCGGGTGTTCGCCCTCGCACCGCCAGGCGGCCACCCACCGGTCGGTCCACACCTGCGGATACGGCCGACAGGACGCGGGCAGCCGGATCATGCGTGCCGAGTTGGAGGCGATCAGGCCCTCACGCACTGCCGCGTTCAATGCCGCGCGCAGCATGGCCCGGATCCGGTGCAGGGTGGAGGACGCGATCGACTTGCCGAAGCGGGTGCGCCGCCCGGCAAGGGCCACGAACATGCGGCCGATGTCTCGGGTGGTCAGCTGGGCCAACTCGATCCGGCCCAGATACGGGATCAGATGTAGGCATACATGATCGGCGTAACCCTCGCGGGTGCTGGCCCGCAGGCACTTACCGCTTAACCTGGCAAAACAGGATCACACGAAGATCAACTCTTACCGCACGTCCGTGGACGCAACCCACTCCACCTGCGGGTTCCCACGATTCTGTAGTCGAGCCATCTGATAGTGAGTCACGGTGAGACACATGTGAGTCAGGGCCTCACGTGCTGGCGCGTGCGTTGTTCACCTTGCGTGTGGTCTTGCGAGCTGCTTGGAGGACAAACCGGGCGGTGGCCCGAGCGCTGTCGTGATACAGCCGCGGCAGCACCGACGTGTACGTGTCGGCGGCCCGAGCAGGCCCTGCACCACCCGCGAATCCGCTCCTGCCGCCGGCGCCGGCGTCGCCGCTCCATGTCTCAAATCATGCAGTCGCGCTGGGGGCGCGTTCGTGCCGCTGTGTCCGCACAGGCGCCGGCAGCAGCGTTGGCCGTGGCGGCTCGCCCGGCCGGCCAGGAGCACACCGCCTCATCCAGAGCGTCGGTATCGATCTGCTCGAACAGGCGCCGCACCCGTTGACTCGTCCGGCGGCAGCCAGGCCCGGCTCAGCGGGTCCCACCGGACGCCGAGAACCGCCATCACCTGGGCAGGGGCGTCAGCGATCCACTCACCGATCGCGGTGAACGAACGCGCGCCGGCCAGCGCCGCCACGGCAGCGACGGCCAGTAACGAGGCCAGGGCGTGTCGGACCCCACGCGGATCACGAGGATCGGGAACGCGTTGGAAGCACTCCAGCAGGCTGGCGCAGTCGGTGGCAGAGGCAGCCGCCGGTCCATGTTCGGCCAGTTGGCCAAGGGCAGCACTGATCGGCAACACCGCAACAGTCACTCCGCGAAACGGACACTCAGCCCGCTATCGACACCTCGCCGAGGCCCTGCCGGGCAGAGCTGTCTTGTTGTTGCTGCACCTCGCCAGTGTTTGGATGGGGATCATGGCCCTAGATGAGCTACGCGACCTCCTGAACCGCCATGCTCGCTCCGATCTCAGCACCTCGATCGAGGACGTCCTGATCTTCAAAGCCGAGCAGCCCCAACCACCGATGCCGACGACCTATGGCAGGGTGCTGGCCATCGTGGCCCAGGGCACGAAACGTTTCGCGCTGGGCGAGCAGATGTACGAGTACCGGGAGGGGCAGTTTCTCATCGCCTCGGTCGACCTGCCGGTGACCGCCCACTTCGCCAAGGCCAGCCCGGACCTGCCGGGGCTCGGAGTCGGGCTGACCCTGTGCCAGGCAACCGTCGCCGAAGTGCTGCTGCAGGCGGCGCCGGGCGATCTGCCGGAGCTCGGCGAGGGCGCGCCGCCTGGACTGGCCGTCAGCACCGCCTCCGCCGAGCTTCTCGACGCCGTCATCCGCCTGCTGCGCCTGCTCGACCGGCCCGAGGACATCACCGTCCTCGCGCCGCTCATCAAGCGGGAGATCATCTGGCGCTTGATCACCAGCGATCAGGGCGCGATCGTGCGCCAGTTCGGCCTCCCCGACAGCAGCCTCAGCCACATCGCCCTCGCCGTGCAGTGGATCCGCGATCACTACGCCCAGCCGTTCCGCGTCGAGGATGTGGCCAAGCTGGCGGGGATGAGCGTCTCGACCTTCCACCGCAACTTCCAGGCCGTCACCGGGATGAGCCCGATCCAATTCCAGAAGCAGATCCGGCTCCAGCAGGCTCGGCTCCAACTCGCTGCAGCCCCCAGCGACATCGCGACCGTCAGCCGCCGCGTGGGCTACGACAGCCCCTCGCAGTTCAGCCGCGAGTACCGTCGCCAGTTCGGCGCCCCTCCCCGTCAGGACGCCTCGCGTCTGCGTGCTTCCGCCACGGGATCAACGCGCTGACAGGGCTCACTCCTCCAGTACGCGGTCGAGGCGGATCGGCAGGGATCGTTGGCGAGTCCCGGTGGCGTGCCAAACGGCGTTTGCGATCGCGGCAGCCGTACCGACATTGCCGATCTCACCGGCACCCTTGACGCCCATGGGGATGCCGGGCTCGTAGTCGGACACGAAGTCGGCCTCGATATCGGGCACGTCGGCGTGCGCGGCAATGTGGTAGCCGGCGAAGTCCGCGTTGACGTGCCGGCCCGAGACCCGATCGCGGATGCCCTCCTCGTGCAGGGCCATGGACAGCCCTCCAATCAGGCCGCCGATGACCTGGCTGCGGGCCATGAGCGGGTTGACCACGCGGCCGATGGCGTACATCCCGAGCAACCGGCGCACGCGCACCTCGCCGGTGGCCGGATCGACGGTCACTTCGGCGAAGACGGCGCTGAAGGCATGCCGTTCCATGGACGCGAGGTCGCCGAGCAGTTGGGTGGTGTCGACCGTGACCGTCCCGCTGCCTCCCTGCTCGCGCATCTTCGTCCCGGCCTCGATGATCGCCCAGGCCCAGGAGGTGGTGCCCCGGGATCCGCCCGCGCTCCAGGCCGGGCCGAGGGCGCTGTCGGAGATCTGGAGGCGGATCCGCTCGGTGTCGACCATCAGGGCGTCGGCGGCGACCGCGGTCAGCGCGGTGCGGGCGCCGGTGCCGAGGTCGGTGGCGCCGATGGCCACCGTGAAGGTCCCGTCCGGCTCGGCGGTGATCGACGCCGACGACGGGAACGCCCCGACGCTGAACGACGTGGCGGCCAGCCCGGTGCCCACCAGCAGCGGTCCTTCCCGGCGCAGCCGCGGCCGATGATCACGGGTGTCCCAGCCGAACCGGCGCGCGCCTTCCCGCAGGCACGCGACCAGATTGCGACTGCTGAACGGCAGGCCGGAAACAGGCCCGACCGACGGCTCGTTGCGCAGCCGCAGTTCGAGCGGATCCATGCCCAGCCGCTCGGCCAGCTCGTCCATAGCACATTCGAGGGCGAACGATCCGGGCGCGGCGCCGGGTCCCCGCATCGAGTACGGCGGCAGGATGTCCAGCGGGACCGCGGTGAGTCCGGTCCGGATGGCGGGGGCGGCGTAGAGGGTCTTGGTCAGCTCGGTGCAGCCCTCGATGTACTCCGCCAGCGGCGAGATCTCGAAGGCCGGCTCGTGCCAGATCGCCCGCAGCTTGCCGTCGGCATCGGCGCCGATCCGGATCAGCTGGTCGGTCGCCGGCCGCATCGCGGTCGAGAGGAACACCTGGGAGCGGGCCAGGGTGACCCGCACCGGCCTTTGGAATCGAAGAGCACCCATCGTTGCCAGGATCAGCTGCGGGCCGCACAGACCCTTTGATCCGAAACCGCCGCCAACATGCTCGGTACGGATGTGCACCCGATCAAGCGGCAGGGAGAACAGCGTGGCCAGGGCGGCGGCGATGGTGAACGGCCCCTGGTTGGAGTCGATGGCCTCCAACCGGTCGCCCTCCCACCAGGCGGTCGCCGAATGCGGCTCCATGGCGCTGTGATGCTCCTCAGGCGTTCGATACCGCTCCTCAACGATCACCGCCGACGCGGCCAGCTCGGCCTCCACGTCACCGACATCCACGGGCCCGTCGAAGAGGGTGATCGCCGGACGGCCCGCCGGATGATCGGCGCTGAACTCGGTGTCGTGCGGCTCCTCGTCGTAGGTGACCAGCAGCGCCTCCGCTGCCGCCTGGGCCTGCTCCAGTGTCTCGGCCACCACCAGCGCGACCGGCCTGCCGGCGAAGGGGATCACCTCGTCCTGCAACAGCTGGAGCTGGCCGTCCGGGCCGAAGAAGCCGCCCGCCTTCGGGTTGAGGCGGGGCGCGTTGCGGTGGTCGATCACGCCGAGCACGCCGGGCATGTCCTGGACGGCCGAAATGTCGATGTCGCGGATGCGTCCCCGGGACACGGTGGACAGGACGACCGCACCGAAGGCCAGGCCCTCGATCGGCACGTCGGCCGCGTACCGTGCGGCTCCGGTGACCTTGGCTGATCCCTCGATTCGCGGCCGGGCGACTCCGACGGCGTTCACGCACACACCTCGCTCAGGACGGAGACGATGAGATTGCGGGCCAGCGTCACCTTGTAGCCGTTGCCGGGCAGCGGTTCGGCGGCGGACAGTTCGGCATCGGCGGCGGCCCGGAAATCGCCAGGATTGTCCAGCAGAACGGCCTCAGCGGTCCGGGCTCGCCAAGGCTGCGAGGCGACCCCGCCGAGGGCGATCCGCGCCGAGCCCCCGTCATCGATGCCCACCGCGATGGAGACGGTGGCGAAGGCATACGACGCACGCTCGCGGACCTTCCGATAACGCGACCGCGGAAACGACCCACTGAGACTGATCGCGGTAATCAACGCTCCCGGCGGCAGCGCCGACTCCTCGTGCGGTGTGTCCCCGACGGGCAGGTAGAACTCCGCCAGCGGGATCTCCCCGGGACCGTCGAGCGTCTCGTAGTGCACGACCGCGTCGAACGCCAGCAGCGCCACCGCCATGTCCGAGGGATGGGTGGCCACGCAGCTTGAGGTCCAGCCGAGGATCGCGTGGTTGTGGTGCTCCCCGGCGATCGCCGGACACCCGGTGCCCGGCACCCGCTTGTTGCACACCTGCGTGGCGAAATACCCGCACCGGGTCCGCTGCAGCAGGTTGCCACCCACCGTGGCCATATTGCGTAGCTGGCCCGACGCACCCGCCAGCACCGCCTGGCTCAGCGCCGGATACCGTCGCCGCACGTCGGGATGGGCGGCAAGGTCGCTGTTGGTCGTCGTGGCACCGATGACCAGCCGGCCGTCCGCTGTCTCGCGGATGCCGTCAAGCGGCAGGAAGCGCACGTCCACCAGGTGGGTGGGCGCCTCGACCCCGTCTTTCATAAGATCGACGAGGTTCGTGCCGCCGCCCAGGTAGCGGGCGCCGCCGTCGGCTGCGATCAGCGCGTCATGGATGTCCACCACACGCTGATAGGCGAACTCCTTCATTCCGCCACCACCTCGAGTACGGCACGCACGATCGACGGGTACGCGCCGCAGCGGCACAGGTTGCCGCTCATCCGCTCGCGCACCTCCGCCGCGTCCAGCGCCGGCGCCGGGCAGTCCGGTGACACATCAGCGGTGACCGCGCTGGGCCAGCCTGCCGCATGCTCGGCCAGCATGCCGACGGCCGAGCAGAGCTGCCCGGAGGTGCAATAGCCGCACTGGAAGCCGTCGAGCCGGATGAACGCCTCCTGCATCGGCAGCGGCTCGCCATCCACGGCAAGGCCCTCCACGGTCGTGACGGCGGCGCCCTCGGCCGCGACCGCCAGCGTCAAGCACGACACCACGCGCCTGCCATCGATCAGCACGGTGCAGGCGCCACACTGCCCGTGGTCGCAGCCCTTCTTCGGTCCGGTGCAGCCGATGTCTTCGCGCAACGCGTCCAGCAGCGTCGTGCGATTGTCGACGGTCAACGGATGCGTCACGTCGTTGACCCGCAGCGATATCTCGCTGCGATGCTCGTTCATCATCGTTCTTCCTTTCTCGACAGGCATGGATTCACGCAACCAGGCAGGCCAGGGGCAGAACGAGCCCCAAAACTCGCGCGTCCTTGCCCATTCCTGCCTGCCGTACCGTCACCGGAACCCCGCGTATCGCCGGGTCTCGACGACGATCAGGGCAGTCAGGACAGCCACCACGCCGGCCGGCCCGGCAAGCGGCGGGAGCAGCGCGGCGACCGGCGCGACCGCCAGGAGGGCGCAGGCCGCCATCAACTGAGGGGGGCCGAAGGTGTGGTGCATCCGGAACCTGAACAGCAGATGCCCGACGAGGTAGAGCGCGACGCCGCCGTAGAACGCGAGCGCCGAGAACACTCCCAGCGGCTCGCCGTCGTCAACGTGCGCGACCACGCCCTCGATGCCCAGCGCGGTGAGCACGATGCCGGCGATGATCGGGAAGTGCCCGTAGGTGTAGGCCTCGACCGCCAGTCTGACCCGCCTTTCGCCACGCAGGCTGCCGAGCCGGTGCGCGGCAGCGCGCGACACCACGTCGAAGTACAGCCACCACAGGCACACCGCGACGGCGATGCCCAGGATGGCCGCGAGTAGCAGGGCCACGCTGATCGGCTGGCCTGCGGCGCCGACCCCGATGGCGACGACCGACTCGCCGATGGCCACGATCATGAACAGGCCATGCCGCTCCGTCAGGTGCGCCGGGCTGTGCAGCCGCCAGTGGCCGTGCCTGGTGGTGAAGTAGATACCGACCCAGTCCACCACCAGAGCGACGCCGAACAGCAGGACCCGTGCCCAGCTCCCGAGCAGGGCCCCGGACACGAGCAAGGCCGCGCTCGCCAGCAAGGGCAGCCAGGTGATGGCGATCTGACGCCGCAGGCCGGGATCACCGTCCGCGGCCACGGCATAGACCGTGAGGTGCACCCAGCGCACCAGCAGGTAGGCCACCACCAGCACGAGGGGACCGCTCAAGCCGCCAGGTCCCTCGGCCCAGGCTTCCGGGATGGTCAGGGCGACCACGAACATCGCCGCCATCGCGACGACCATCCCGGCCCGCAGCAGGCCCTCGTCGGCCCGTGAATGGTTGCCCAGCCAGGTGTAACCCGACCAGGTTCCCCACAGCAAGGCCAGCGTCAAGAGCCCCTGGAGCACGCCGCCGGCGCTGTGCTCGCGCTCCATGTGCCCGGTGATCTGCGTGACCGCGAAGACGTAGACGAGGTCGAAGAACAGCTCGAAGGGCGTCGCCCGGTGGTCCTCGCCGGTCGAGCGTACGGCCGGCCGGGGCTTGCCACGTCGCACCTTCATGATCAACCTCTGGGTCTCCGGCAGATGTAGGCGAACGCGGGCGGCAGGTTGGCCCACACCGTTCGGCTGACCATCAGATCAGTACCTGCGCGGCGATCGAGGGGCCGCCGCGGTCACGAGCCAGCAGGGTGAGCCCGGCGGCGAGGCCACCACCGGCGCTGGCCCCTGCGCGTCGAAGGCGATGGCCCGCCGCGAACCTCGGGTACGCCGTCCGATCGATCGACGCCACCCGACCCTCCGGAAACTGTCACCAACCGGGCGTGAACGCTCCAGGTCCTGGAGTCGGCGATCAAGGTCGCGGCCCGTTTCTGCCGTATTCCGGTGGCACCCGCACAGCGCTCCAGATCGGGCGCCACACCGTGGCCCTGCTCGACCGCGTACCGGGTCGCCGCCGTAAAGGACCTTTTCCAGCTGTGTCCGCCCAGCCAGCTGCCAGACGGCCTCACGCGCGGCACCCTGCGGGATGACGTGATCGAGGCGATCCAGGCGCCAGCGCATCGTCACCCATCCGTTAGTCGCGATCGTCACCGCTCTCATCGCCGCCGGCGGCGCCGTACTGCTCTACCTCCAGCCGCTGAGCGCGTTCGTCATCGCCGCACCCGCCGCGCGCCTGGTCGTCGCCCTGCACGATCGTCCTGCCGCGCAGCCGGCCAGCGCTACCAGCAGGGCCTACCAAGGAGACCGCCCATGACCACGATCTCGATCCGGGACGCCGGCTTCCTCATCGACGGTCAGATCGCCAACCACGGCCGCAAGCTCGATGACATCCCCTCGACGGCCTCCTGCCGAACAGCCGGATGATCAACGGAGCCTTCGACGACGCGAACCCCGCCACCGTGCACATGTGGGCCTACCCGGACACCGGAGCGTGGGACGCGGGGCGTAACAACCGCGAGTTCGTCGCGGCGATGCCCCAGTGGAAAGCAGACGGGCTCAACGCGTTCACCATCGGAATCCAGGGCGGCAGCCCCCAGGGCTACAGCACGGAACAGCCGTGGGACAACGCCGGATTCACCGCCGACGGTCACTTCAAAGACGACTACCGGCGCCGCGTCGGCAACATCCTCGACGAGGCCGACCGGCTCGGCCTCGTGGTCATCCTCGACCTCTTCTATCACGGCCAGGATCATCGGCTGCGTGACGAGGACGCGATCAGGACCGCGATCACCGAGGTGTGCCAGTGGGTGCTCCAGTCGGGCCGGCAGCACGTCCTGATCGAGATCGCGAACGAGGTGAATCACCACACGCACTACACACACGGCCTGATCAAGGCCCCGCGCGTACACGAGCTGATCGCGCACGCGAAGTCGGTGACCCATCAGGGCCGACGGCTGCTGGTGAGCACCAGCTTTCTCGTCCTGCCGCCCATCATCACCCCCGAAGTCCTCACCGAGTCGGACTTCGTCCTTCTGCACGGGAACGGAACCCCGAACCCGGACCGGCTGCGAGAGATGGTCGAAGAAGTGAAGACGAAGCGCGCGTTCTTCGAGACGCTACGACGGGTGAGATGAAGCCTCGGTCCTCGCGAGGGCGTCGCTGACGTAGCGTTGCGAGAAGTCGCTCATGTGGCTGGTGAGCGTCTCTCGCACCGCGTCGACGTCGCCGGACCGGATGGCGTCGATGATCGGCAGATGCTCCTCGTAGCGCATCCGCCCCATGGCGCGATCCGGGCCGGTGGCGGTGATCATCATCCGGATCTGACCGATCAGCTGGCGCCATGCGGCGCTCAGCGTGGAGTTGCCTGTCAGCTCGCACAAGGAGGCATGGAAGCCGAGATCGGCCTCGATCCGCTCGCCGAAGCCGAGGTCCTGCCGCTCATGGATCAAGGTTGCCCAGGATCGACCCGACCTCACCGGTCGAGCGGCCTTCAGACGGCTGACCAGCCAGTTCGCTTGCGCCTCCGCTGACGCCCGGCCAGGGTTTCACCCGTCGGTGACGACGAACATCGTGATGAGGGCCGCACATACCATCACCGTCCACCCGCCGAACAGCAGGCGTAGCGCCCGAGGCGCCTGCCCCAGCTCCATGAAGTACCGCCCGACGAGGTACACCTTGGCGAACGCGACAGCGAGCACGACCACGGTGGCGAAGCGCCGGGCCCCGTGACCGTCCCCGAGATACCAGGAGACCGCGGTCGCACCCATCAGGACGAGCCAGGCGACAACCGCTCGATTCTTGCCGCTCGAAGCCTCGCAGGACATGGGCGACCCATCACCTCATCAGGTAGAGCAGGGCGAACAGGACGATCCAGAGCAGGTCGATGAGGTGCCAGTAGCACGCTCCGGCCTCGAGGTTGCGCAGGTCCCGACTTCCCAGAGCGGGCTTGCGAGCGATCAGGTACATGATCACCAAGGCGACCATTCCGAGCAGCAGATGCAGCAGGTGGATGCCGGTGAACACGAAGTAGTACATGAAGAAGCCGTTCGTCGACGGCGTATGACCGGCTTCGATCTCGTTCGAGTACTCCAGATACTTGTTGACGACGAAGCCGAAACCGCAGAGCAACGTCACGAGGATCATCCGCGAGCCGGGACCGGAGGCTCCATGGCGCAGCGAGTTCAGACCCAGCGCGACGAACAACGAGCCGGTCAGCAGCAGGAGGGTGTTGCCTGCGCCGAACGTCAGGTTCATGTGCTCGCGGGCCTGTTCGAAGAGGCCGGCACTTCGCGACCGCTCATAGACGAACACACCGAAGAACAGGGCGAAGATCAGCAGATCGCCGAAGATGAAGACCCAGATGCCGATCTCGCCCGGTACGTGGCCGGGCTCCCGAAGGCGCCGCTCGGGCGCCTTCGGAGGCGTGGAGGCGAACGGATCCGCCGGCCAGGCATTCATGGTCATGAACTGACGGCCGGCTCTTGCTCGTGGACGAAGCCCCGCTTGACGTTCTGCATCGACAGGTAACTGAAGTACAGCACCCAGATGCCGAAGACGACGAACGGCACCCACAGGCACACGACGCCGACCCAGCTGAACGGCCCCTCCTTGAAGAACCAGACCGTGCCACCGGGAATGAAGCACACGCCGGCCCAGATGCTGAAGTAGCCCGTCCAACGGGGGAACACCGGAGCGTCGCTCTTGTCCAGCAGGATGTTGAGCCCGAGCGCGATGGCCCAGATGGTGAAGGGCATCCAGGTGCCGAGCAGGATGATGTACGCCGCGTCGTTGAAGGCCTGCGTGATCTCCGGTGACACTTCGCCCGCGCGGAAGGCGGCGGTCGCCCACAGGCCGCAGTTCACGACGATCTGCGCGGTGCCCGCGGCCATGCACGTCAGCTGGACGTAGGTCAGTGCCGGGAAGAGCCCTTCCTTACGGCGCGTCTGGACGGCCATGCAGACCCCCCAGACGCCCATCAGCGCGTACGCCAGACACGAGAAGACGAGCCCGACGCGGATAGCGGTGGCGTGCTCCTGGTAATACTGCGCGACCTGCTGAGCGGAGTCGCTCGGGTGGATCGCGGGCGGGAAGTATCTGGCGAGCCAGACGCTCCCGATCAGGAACAGAACCACCATGGCCGGCCCACACCACGCGATGAGAAGCTGCGAGTTGCGGCTCATACTGCGACGGTCGGCCTCCGTCGAGCCGGACAGTCCCGTTGCGGTCGAGGCTACATTGGCGGTGCTCACGATGTTCTCCTTCCTCTCGATCGGCTGTTGCGCGGGCTGTTACTGGGCGGTCAGCGCTCCGTCGATGACGTGCTCCTGACCGGTGATGTACGACGAGTCGTCGGAGGCGAGGAACAGCACCAGGCTGGAGACCTCGTCCGGATCGGCCATGCGGCGCAGCGGTACCTGCTCGGCGATGCCGCCGCCGGACTCGTCGGTGGCGGCGACCATCATGGGCGTGTTGATGTAGCCGGGATGTACGGAGTTGACCCGGATGTTGTCGGGGCCGTACTCGACGGCGACGTGCTTGGTCATGCCGCGGGAGGCGAACTTGCTGCCCACGTACGCCAGGTTCGGTGTGCCGACGATGGAGACCAGGCCGGCGATCGACGAGATGTTGACGATCGAGCCACCGCCGGCCCTTCGCATCGACGGGATGACGGTCTTCATGCCGTAGAACTGGGAGTGCTGGTTGACCGCGCACACCGTGAGGTACTCGGCCTCGTCCAGTTCGGCGGTCCCGGCGATGGGGCCGAGGATCCCGGCGTTGTTCACGAGGATCGTCACCGTGCCGAACGCGCTTTCGGCCTGCCGGAGCACCTGCTGCCACTCGGCCAGGGACGTCACGTCGTGCCGGACGAACAGCGCGTCGTCGCCCAGTTCCTTGGCGATCAGCTGCCCGCGCTCCTCGTTGATGTCGGTCAGCACGACCTTCGCGCCTTCGGCGACGAACCGCCGCGCGTGCGCCTCGCCCATACCCTGCGCGGCGCCGGTGACGATGGCCACCCTGCCGTCGAGCTTGCCCATGATGGTGTCCTTCCTTGCTGGGTCAGCGGGCCGCCTCCTCGGCGGGCGGCCCCTTCCTGTCGGTGGCGGCGTGCGCCGCGTGGAGTGGGATGCGGTCGGACGATCACGCGTGCAGGGTGATGGCCCGTTCAGGACATCCATGGGCCCCGGCCCTGGCTGCCGCAGCCCGGCCCGCGGGGACCTCGGCGGGCTCGTCGAGGTGGGCGTTGAACCCGTCGTCGTCGGACTCGTAGACCTCCGGCGCGATCATGTAGCAGCGACCGTGCCCGGAGCAGAGCGACCCGTCAACGGTGTACTTCATCAGGACGCGCTGTCGCGGCGGCCGGGCCGGAACATCAGGGGGAGGTTGTTCATCGCGCGGGTGAGGCCGGTGGTGTAGGTGATCTCGGCGCCCGGCTCCAGCGAGAAGTCCGGCATGCGGCGCAGGAGCTCCCGCATGACGACCTTGCCCTCGAGCCGGGCGAGGTGGGAGCCGATGCACCGGTGGGGGCCGAACCCGAAGGCGGCGTTCACCGGGAGGTCACGGTCGATGTCGACCTCCTTCGGGTTGTCGTAGACGCGGGGATCCCGGCAGGCGGCGGCGTAGTTCAGCATCACCCAGTCGCCCTTCCTGAAGGTGTGCCCGCCGACCTCGACGTCCTGGCGGACGATCCGGCCGAGCGCCACGACAGGCGCGTAGACGCGGACGAACTCCTCGATCGCCTTGTCGTGCAGGGCGGGGTCCGCGGCGAGCCGGGCGCGGTCCTCCGGGTGCGTCGCGAGGTGGTAGGCCATGCCGGCGAGCAGGTAGGTCGTCGTCCCCAGGCCGCCGGCCAGGAGGTCGGTCACGACACTGACCTTGTGCTCCCACGGGCACGGCTCGCCGCTGTCGAGCTCCACCCCCTTCAGCACCGCGTCGACGAAGTCGCCCCGCGGCTCCTCCTTCAGGCGCCGCTCCAGGTAGGCGTTGATGTAGCCCAGCGCCGTGCCCCAGCCCTGCGCGCGTCCCTCCAGCGGACCGAACAACGCGTCGTCGATCGCCTTGATGAGGGGCGGCAGGTCCTCGATCGGCACTCCCATGTAGCTGGAGAAGAAGACGCGGCCGGGCAGGGTGGCGGCGAAGTCCGCGACGAAGTCGCACTGTCCGCGCTCGATGAACTGATCGATCAGGTCGTTGGCGTGCTCCCGGACGGAGCCCTCGTAGGACCGCACGGCGCGGGGGCTGAAGTAGCCGTTGAGGGCGCTGCGCCACCGGTTGTGGTACGGCGGGTCGGACTCCTCGGGGTACATGAACGCCATGCCCTCGGGGCGGTTCGGCTGGAAGCCCTCGGCGCTGCTGAACGTCTCCCAGCTCTGGCCGACCGTGCGGACGTCCTCCTGCCTGTTGACGACGTAGTAGCCGTCCCCGACGTTGCTTCTCGCGACAGGGCAGTGCTGCACCAGGTCGTCGATGACCTCGACGAAGTCCTCGTTGAACTCCTGGGAGTCGAGATCGAAGTCGTGGAAGTGGTCTCGGGTGGAGTGTGGTTGAGTCGCGGTCACGAGGAGGCCTCCGTGGGTTCTCGACATGGAGATGCCGGTGCTCGACGCCCCGGTCGGCCCCGCCGGTGGGGGTGTGGCGGGCGTCACACGCTCAAAACAAATGTTTGTCTACGGCCATGTTCGTGTCAATAGCGGCCGAGCGATTTGGGCCCGTGAAGGACCGGGCAGAGCCCAAGATAGGCACGGCGACATGCCCTTTTGTAGAAAATCGCGAAGCAGCCGACGACTCTCGGCACGGACCCCTGGCCGCCGAAAAACAATCAGTCGTTTGTTTTGCGGCGGTCAGGGGTCCACAAGATGGTCGTGGACATCGCGACCTCGACGGCCTCGACCCCGGGCAGCTCGCTCAGGACGTCGACGATGTAGCGGCGCAGGCCGGTGAAGTGCACGCACGACGGATCCGTCAGCACGAGCTCGACCCGGACGCGGCCGTCCACGCACTCGACCTTGTCCACCAGTCCCATCTGGGAGATGTCCAGCGGCACGCGCATCAGAACCGCGCAGGGTTCTGGGATCTTGCTCAACCGGGCGCGGATCGCCTCCTCCGACGGCATCGCCACGGCGCTCACCGCCCGCCCGGAACGCGGAGCCGGCTCCACGGCCGGGGTCCGGCCGCCGCTCGCCGCATCGCGAACTCGTCGTCCGCCACCCGCTCACATACCGCATCCTCGTCCAACCCGAGCATCCGCAGCGCGTTGCCGCCGAGGATCTTCCTCCGGTCGGCGGCGGTCAGTTGCGGGATGCCGTGCTCGGCCAGGACGCGGTCGGGGAACTCGTAGCCGTCGAACGCGGCGAGCAGGGGCGCGGGGTGGCTGAGATTGGCGCCGCTCGCGTACAGCAGCTGGTCGACGCCGGCCGCGCCGATGAGCGTGGCGAGGATCCTGGCGAACGCGTCCGGCCGGACCACCGCATAGGCGAACACCGATTCCAGCGTCGCGTAGAGGTTGCGGTGCCGGGCCAGCAGCGCCGCCGTCTTGTCCAGGAACGCGGCGCCGGCATGCACGATCTGGAAGGTGAGCTCGGGGAACCGCGCCGGCGCGGCCTCCAGGTCGTCGACGTCGAACGCGCCGCGCGGCGCCGGCGGCAGCCAGAGTGCCTTGTGCACGGCGACGTGGCGGATGCCGAGGTCGCGCGCGGCCTCCAGCAGGGGTGTGGCGAAGTCGGGCCCGTCGATCCGCCAGCCCTCTCCCCTGCCGCCGTAGAAGAACGCGGGGTAGAGCTTCAGCCCGTCCACGCCGAACTCGCGAACCTGCCGCTCCAACTGGACGATCGCCGCGTCTGTCACCGGCGTGTCCACGGTGGCGTACAGGCGGAACCGGTCCGGGTGGCGGTCGCGGAAGGCCGCGGCCCGCTCCGGGTCGGTCACGTGCCCCTTCGCGAAGCCGAGGTTCGGTAGCGCGTGGATGACCGCCAGGTCGACCGGGCTCTCCACGAACAGCGCGTCCGCGATGGCTTCGTACGGGAAGTCCGAGAAGAACTCCGCACGGCTGAGCTGGAAGTCCCGGTGCTCTTCGCCGGTGGCGAGCAGGTGCGCGGCGTACACCGACTCCAGCTGCTCGCGGCCGAGCGGGTCCTGGTTGGCGAGCGCGAGATTGTACGGGTGCACCACCGAGTCCACCACGACACCGTCGTCGATCATCCATCCTCCCGTGGGTAAGCCCGGATCAACGGCCCGTTCAGCAGCGCGTCCGCGAGTTTCTCCCCGATCTCGTCCGCCGTCGCGGGGCCGTCGGGCGAGAACCACTCCGGAGTCCAGTTGAGCGCGCCGAGCAGCCCGAACACGACCATCCGCTCGTCAAGACCGGCGTCGAAGACCCCGGCACGCACCCCGGCCCGCAGCGTCTCGGTGAAGAACCGCTCGTACCGGGCGCGCTTGTCCAGCAGTCGGGCCCGGTTCTCGGCTCCCAGGAAGCGCCACTGGTGGAACACGATCAACGTCCGCTCGGGGTTCTCCGCGACGACCCGGACGTGCGCCTTGATCGCCTCCCTCAGCAGCACCCGGGGGTCGTCGCTGAGCGCGCGCACCTCTTCGAGCACGTGGTTGAAGTGGTCGACGCCGCCCTCGATGATGGCGAACAGCAACGACTCCTTGCTGACGATGTGCGCGTACAGGCTTCCCGGGAGCATCCCGACGGCCTTGGCGATGTCGCGCATCGACGTGCCGGTGTAGCCCCGTTCGCCGAACAGGCGCGTCGCCTCCCGGAAGATCGTCGCGTACCCGTCGGACGCCTGCTCCGCTCCCGCAACGATCTCCTGCACAAAACAAATGTTTGTATAGTCCCTTCGCGGGTGTCAAGATGAGACGGGAGTGAGCGCCAATGAAGCATGCGAGCGCGACCACCGCGGCGCAGATCCTCTGGGCCGGAGCCGAGTTCCACGCGGACCGGGCGTGCGTGACCGACCTCGACGCGACGGACGCCGGCGAGACCTTGGGCTACGCGGCCGTGGCGGCCCGCGCGGCGGCCGTCGGGGGCGCGCTGCGCGGGCTCGGCCTGCGGCGCGGCGACCGCGTGGCCGTCCTGCTGCACAACAGCCAGGCGTACGTCGACGTCTTCCTGGGCGCGCTCGCGACCGGGTTGATCGTCGTCCCGCTCAACGTCCGGCTCACCCGGGACGACTACCTGCACATGCTGACCGACTCCGGCTCGCGAGTGCTCGTCACCACGTCCGAGTTCGGCGCGCGACTCCCCCGGGGCGGGGAGGTGCACGGGCTCACCGTCCTGCTGGCCGACGCCTCGCTGCACGATCTGGCGGCGGCCGCGACCCCCCTTCCCGGGCCGGAACCCGCCGGGGAGAGCGACGTCGCCAGCCTCATGTACACCTCGGGAACGACCGGCTCGCCGAAGGCGGTCATGCTCACGCACGCCTCGTGGCGCAGCGTCGCCGGCACGGCCATCGACGTGCTCGGGTTCGCCGACGGAGAGGTGACGTTGCACGTCGCCCCGCTGACGCACGGCGCGGGCTTCCTCTTCCTGCCGACGTTGACGACCGGCGGCCACAACCTGCTCTGCCGCTCCTTCGACGCGGCCCGCACCGCCGCGCTGCTCGGCGGTCACGGCGTCACCGGGATGTTCGTCGTCCCGTCGATGATCAGGATGTTGCTGGACGCCGTACCCGCCGGATTCACGGCCCCGCCGGCCTTCCGCCGCCTGTACTACGCGGGCTCCCCCATCGATCCCGGGACGCTGCGCGAGGCGACCGCCGCGTTCGGCGGGCGCGTCGTCCAGTCGTTCGCGCAGATGGAGTCGCCCATGTTCGTCACGGTGCTCGACCAGGAGGACCACCTCCGCGCGCTCGGCGACCCCGGCCTGCCGCTGGTGCGCTCGGCCGGCAGAGTCCTGCCCGGCGTCGAGCTCCGCGTGGCCGGCGACGACGGCACGCCGCTGCCCGCCGGCGAGCCCGGGGAGATCCTGGCCCGGGCCCCGCAGACGATGGCGGGCTACTGGAACCGGCCCGAGGCCACGGCCGCGGCGCTGCGGGACGGCTGGCTGCACACCGGGGACGTCGGCTACCTGGACGAAGACGGCTATCTCTTCCTGGTGGACCGCAAGAAGGACATGATCGTCACCGGCGGCTCCAACGTCTACGCGCGGGAGGTCGAGGAGGTGCTGCTCACGCTGCCCGGCGTGCGCGAGGCCGCCGTCGTCGGGCTGCCGCACCGCGTCTGGGGCGAGGCGGTGACCGCCGTGCTCGTCGCCGACGACACTCCCCGCGACGAGCAGGAGATCATCGCGGGCTGCCGCGAGAAGCTCGCCGGCTACCGGGTTCCCAAGCGGGTCGTGTGGGTGGACGAGCTGCCCCGCAACGCCTACGGCAAGGTGCTCAAGCGGCGGCTGCGCGACGAGCTCTCCGCACCGGACCCGGCTTGATCCGGGCTCGTTGACACCCAGGGCGGGCCAGGGATAGCTTAAAAACAAATGCTTGTTTGTTATCGAGCCTGAGGAGTGGGCACCTATGACTCAGACGAGATCGGGAACAGAGCTGGCACCAGCCGAACAGCAGTATCCGTTGCCGCCGAGCCTGCTCGACAAGTCCGTCTACACCGACCCCGACCGGTACCGGCGCGAGCTCACCGAGATCTTCCACCACGCGTGGTTCCCCGTGCACCCGTCGTCGGACGTGGCCCGCCCGCGCGACTACGTCGTCTGGGACCAGATCGGGCAGTCGGTCGTGATCACCAGGCTCCCCGACGGCACGGTCAGCGCCTGGCACAACGTGTGCCAGCACCGCGGCGCCCGGCTGGTGAACGGCTCGGGCAACTGCGGCAACGCCCGCTTCACCTGCCCGTGGCACGGCTTCGTGTACGGGCTGGACGGCGCGGTCAGCAGCGTGCCGCTGCGCGGCAGCTTCGACGCGGCCGAACTGGACGGCCTGCGGGCCCCCGCGGTCCGGAACGAGGAGTGGGGCGGGTGGATCTGGCTCTGTTTCTCCGACGACGTGCCGCCCTTGCGCGAGTACCTCGGCGAGATCGGCCAGGAGCTCGCCGGGTACGGGCTGGACGGATTCACCACCAAGTTCCGCACGTCCGTGCGGCTCAAGGCCAACTGGAAGATCGTCGTCGACGGGTTCAACGAGACCTGGCACGTGCCCTTCACCCACAAGGACACGCTCGCCGGGCTCGTCATGTGGCGGGACGCCATTCTCAAGATCACGCCACCGCACACGTGGATGACCCTGCCGATTCGCGGGTTCACCGACAAGGCGATCCACAACGGAGACCACCGCGCCTCACATCTGTGCCACTACCTGGCGTTCCCCAACACGATCTTCAGCTGCTTCCCCACGCATCTGCAGATGTGGAGCGCGTGGCCGATCTCGGTCGGCGAGACGCTGCTCTGCGCGTACGAGGTGGTCGGCCCGCCGCCGAACGGCATGCCGGCGGAGAAGTGGGAGCGCCACAACCGGCGGGACTGGGATCAGTTCCTCGAAGTGCTCGCGGAGGACTCCGCGGTCATCGACGACTTCGCCACCGTGATCGGCTCGCTGGGCTTCACCCGGAACATGTTCAACACGGCAGAGAGCAGGCTGACGGCCTTCCACGAGGAGATCGCGAAGCGGCTGGGAGAGGGAGCGCCGCGATGACCACGATCAAGGTGGACCGCTCGACCTGTCAGGGGTACGGCAACTGCGTGCTCGCGCTGGCGTCGGTCTTCGACCTCGACGAGGAGGGGCTCGTCGTGCTCAGGCGCGACGACGTCGAACCGGGCGGACTGGACGGGTTGCGGCGGGCAGCCTACGACTGCCCGACCGAGTCCATCACGTTCGTCGAGTAGCCGGGGCGGGTGGCACCCGCCCCGGCTACAGGCCCATCTCCTTCGCGATGATGCTGCGCTGGATCTCGTTGGCGCCGCCGCCGACCATGGCGTGCTTGGCCTCGCGGAAATAGCGCTCCATGTCGTACTCGGGCAGCTGGGCGTATCCACCCAGAGCCTGCATGCCGTTGAACGAGGTCTTGAACGCGGTGTCGGCGGCGAACACCTTCGCCATCGACACCTCCTTGAGCGCACGCTCGCCACGGGCCATCCTGGTCGCCGCGTTGTAGACCAGCAGCCGCGCCGCCTCGACCTCGCACTCGTTCTCCGCCATCCGGTGCTTGAGCACCTGGAAGGAGGACAGCGTCCGGCCGAACTGGGTCCGGCTCTTGGTGTACCGGATGGTGTCGTCAAGTGCGGTGCGCGCGTTGCCGACGTAGGACGCCGCCAGGCTCAGCCTCTCGTACTCCAGGTGCTCACCGATGTAGGCCCACCCGGTGCCGGGCTCGCCGATGATGTTCCCCCTCGGCACGCGGACGTCGGTCAGGAAGATCTCGGTGGTGCCGAGGCTGCGGCGGACGATGGTGTTCAGCTTCCGGATGTCCACGCCCGGCGCCGTGTTCGGCACCAGGATGAGGCTCAGGTCCTGGTGCTTGTCCGGGCCGGTACGCGCCAGCACCGTGATGATCGTGTCCGGGAGGTGCGCGCCGGAACAGAAGACCTTGTTGCCGTTGAGCACCCAGTGGTCGCCGTCGGCGACCGCCTTCGTCTGCAGGCTCGCGGCGTCCGACCCGGCGCCCGGCTCGGTGATGGAGATGCTGAACTTCGTGCGGCCCTGCAGGAAACCCGGCAGGTACGCCTCGCGCTGCTCCTCGGTGCCGTGGTTGGCGATGTTCGTCGCGGTGAACATCGAGGTCATCACCGCCGCGGCGAAGTCGAGGCTGTACTTCGCGATCGCCTCGCAGAAGATCGCGTACATCACGGGGTCGGCGTCCAGGCCGCCGTACTGCTCGGGGATCAGCAGGCCGAGCCAGCCTCGGTCGGCGATCTTCCGGTACGCCTCGTCCGGGAACTCGCGGGACTCGTCGTGCTTGCGGATGTACTCCCGGCCTACCTCGCGCTCCATGAAGGCGTGCAGCGTATCGCTCCACAGCTGCTGTTCTTCGGTGAACCGGAAGTCCATCCTCGGCCCCTTCGCCTGTCGTCTCACGCGGTCATGCCCGCGGCGCGCGGGCCGTGGCCTTCACGCTAACCCCGCACATCCGCTCATAACAAGTGTTTGTTTTTGATTCGCGATCGTCTAGGGTGAGCCACGAGCACTGGCGGTCACCTCACTGTCCCGGAGCCGCATCGTGAGCCTGGAGCGTACCTACCGCGACCTTCGTGTCCTGGATCTCAGCGAGAACATCGCAGGCCCGCTGGCCTGCATGATCCTCGGCGACCTCGGCGCCGACGTGGTCAAGGTCGAGCGCCCGGGCACCGGCGAGGCCACGAGGGACCTGCCGCCCCGATGGGACGGCGAGAGCACGGTCTTCCTCGCCATGAACCGCAACAAGCGCAGCGTCGCCCTGGACATCCGCACGCCGGAGGGCCGTGCGGCGGTGCTGCGCGTGGCCCGAGACGTCGACGTCGTCGTGGAGTCCTTCCGCCCGGGCGTGGCCGACCGGCTGGGGCTCGGCTTCGAGCACTTCCGCCGGATGAGCCCGAGCGTGGTGCACTGTTCCGTGAGCGCCTTCGGCGAGCGTCCCCTCGGTCACGACCGGCCCGGCTACGACGCCCTCATCCAGGCGTTCACCGGCATCATGGCGATGACCGGCGAGGAGGGCGGTCGCCCGTCCAGGGCGGCACCGTCGATCGTGGACCTCTCGACCGGGTTGTGGGCCACCATCTCGATCCAGGCCGCGCTCGCCCGGCGTGTCGACGGTCGCGCCGAGCACCTGCGCGCGAGCCTGGTGGACAGCGGGTTCTTCCTCCTGTCCCACCAGATCATGGGTTACCTGGCCAGTGGCGCGTTCCCCGGCAGGCTGGGCTCCGCCGCGCCGAGCACCGCGCCGTACGAGGCGTTCCGCACGGCCGACGGTTCGATCATGATCGCGGCCGCGAGCGACCGGCTGTTCGCGCGGCTGTGCGCCGCGCTCGAACTCGGCCACCTCGTGACCGACGACCGGTTCCGTACGGTGACGGATCGCGTCGTGAACCGGTCCGCGCTGAGCGAGATCGTCGAAGGGCGGCTCCGCACGGCGAAGTCCGAGCACTGGCTGGAGCGCATCACGGCCGAGGGCGTGCCGGTGGGGCCGGTCAACGACCTCGCCGCCGCGCTGGCCCACCCCGTGACCGTCGAGCGCGGCATCGTCCAGGACGCTCTCGACGGCCGGATACCCGGGCTCAAGCAGATCCGGTTGCCCATCGACGAGCACGCCCGGTGCGCGCTGCGCCAGCCCCCGGCGCTCGGCGCGCACACCGAAGAGGTCCTCGCCGAAGCCGGGCTCTCCGAGGCCGAGATCGGCCGGCTCGTCACACAGAAGGTGATGGAAAGGACGGCGCGACAGGGATGAGCAGTGTTGCCCCCGCCGCACGACGAGCGGCGCTCGAAGCCCGGCACCCGGTGTGGGTCCCGCGTACGACCGCTCAACAGCTCGACGTGACCGCGGCCGCGTTCCCCGATCGGCCCGCGATCCTCGGCGAGCGTGTCCACACCTACGCCGAACTGCGGGACTGGACGATCCGGCTGGCCGCCGGGCTGATCGCGGCAGGCGTGGAACCAGGTGACCACGTGGCCGTCGACCTGGCCAACTTCCCGGAGGCCGTCGCACTCAAGTACGCGGTGGCCAGGGTCGGAGCGGTGTCGGTGTCGATCAACTTCCTGCTCCGCCACGAGGAGCTGCGATACGTCCTGGACCAGTCGGACTCCACGATCCTGATCACGATGGACCGGTTCCGGGACCTCGACTACCTCGACGCGCTCGACCGCGTCGCGCCCGGCTGGGCACGCGACGGTGGAGGCGCCGGCCTGCCTCGGCTGCGCGAGGTCTTCGTCATGGGCACGCAGGGGCCGCCGGCCCGCGGCAGGACGCTGGCGGACCTCGTCACCCTGGGCGCGTCCGTCCCGGAGGAGACCGTGCTGCGGCGGACCACGGCCGCCGACCCGCTCTCCTTCTCGGACCTGCTGTACACCTCCGGCACGACCGGGAAGGCCAAGGGCGTGCTGCTGCAGCACGACGCCGTGCTGCGGACCGCCTACGCGAGCGCGTACACGCGCGCTTTCCAGGACGGCCGGCGCATCCTGTTCGCCCTGCCGATCTACCACGTCTTCGGCTACGTCGAGGCCACCGTCGCGGCGTTGTTCGTCGGAGGCGCGATCTGCCCCCACGCGGTGTTCGACGCCGACCGGATGCTCCGGGACGTGTCGGCCCACCGGATCGACGAGCTGATCTGCGTGCCCGCGATGACCTCGGTCGTGCTGGAGAAGGCGCGGTCCGGCGGCTACGACCTGACCTCCCTCACCACGATGTTCTCCTCCGGCGCGGCCCACCACCCGGCGATGTGGCAGGAGATGCTGGCCGTGCTGGGCGTCGACGAGCTGTTCACCGCCTACGGGCAGACCGAGACGACCGCGTCCACCCTGTGCACGCAGCCCGGCGATCCGCTCGACCGGCTGCGGGGGACCAACGGGTGCGTGAAGCCGGCCGGCGTGGCCGGTGAGCCAGACCTCGGCGGCGCGCTCGGCGTCTACCGCGTCATCGACCCGGACACCGGCGCCGAACTGCCTCGCGGCGAGATCGGTGAGCTGGTGGTGCGGGGGCCGCTGGTGACCAGGGGCTACTACGACATGCCGGAGGAGACGGCCGCGTCGTTCACCGCCGACGGCTGGTTACGCACGGGCGACCTCGGCCGGTTCGACGAGCGGGGCTACCTGGCTCTCACCGGGCGCCGCAAGGAGTCCTACCGGTGTGGCGGCGAGCTCGTCATCCCGGGGGAGGTCGAGGCGGTGCTCGCCGAGCACCCTGCCGTGCTCGCCGCGCACGTGGTGGGCATCCCCCACGAGCGCATGGGCGAGGTGGGTTGCGCGTGGATCGTCGCGGCCACCGCTGAACCACCCGACCCCGAGGAGCTCATCGCCTACTGCAGGCAGCGGCTCGCTCGCTTCAAGGTGCCGGCCTCGGTCCTGTTCGCCGCCGCGGACCAGGTGCCGACCACGGTCACCGGGCGGGTCCAGAAGTTCCAGCTCGTGGAACGCGCCGTGCTCGAACTGGGCGTCCGATCAGGCACCCCCTCGCCTGCCGTCGCCCCGAAGTCCGCCGTCGCCCCGAAGTCGGCCGTCACCCCGGCGGTGCGGTCGTGAGCGGCCCGCACGTCGTCCTCGCCGGCGGCGGCCTCGCCGCTGTCCGGACCGCACAGGCCCTGCGCGACCTCGGCCACCATGGCCGGATCACCCTCGTGTCCGAGGAGCTCGACGAACCGTACGACCGGCCGCCGCTGTCCAAGGAGTACCTGCTCGGCACGCGCGGCGCCGACGACCTGCGCCTCGCCACCCGGGACGAGTACACCCGCCAGGACATCCGGCTCGTGCTCGGCCGCGCGGCGGTCGGCCTGGACCTGCGTACCCGGACGCTGACGCTCGCCGACGGCGGCGAGATCGGCTACGACCGGCTGGTCGTGGCCACCGGCGCCCGGCCGCGCCGGCTTCCGGACCTGCCGGAGTCCGGCAGGGTGCACTATCTGCGGACCGCCGCGGACTCCCGGCGGCTGGCCGGCGCGCTCACCGGCGGCGCACGGGTGGCCGTGATCGGCGCCGGGTTCATCGGCCTGGAGGTGGCCTCCGCGGCGCGGCTGCGGGGCTGCCGCGTCACCGTCGTCGAAGCCGCGCCCCAGCCGATGGCGCCGATCATCGGCGCCGAACCCGCGGCCTGGCTACGGCGCCGGCACTCCGAACGTGGCCTGGAGTTCCGCTGCGGGACCACGGTCGAAAGGAGCGAGGAGCGGCCCGGCGAACAGGTCCTGTTCCTCGGCGACGGCACCGTCGTCGAGGCGGACATCGTGGTCGTCGGCATCGGAGTCGTCCGTGACACCGCCTGGCTGGCCGCCGCCGGCCTCGAGACCCACCAGGGCCTGGTGTGCGACGAGGCCGGGCGTACCTCGGCGGTGGACGTCTTCGGGGCGGGCGACATCGTCTGCCGGCACTCGGCGGGACGATGCCGGCCGACCGGCCACTGGACCGCCGCTGCCGACAGCGCGGCCAGGGTCGCCGCGACACTCGCCGGAGTGCCGCACGCCGGCCTCGGCGAGGACGGGTTCTTCTGGTCCGACCAGGCGGACCTGCGGCTCCAGTTCGCCGGCGCCGCGTCCCCGACGGCGACGGTCGTGTCCGGCGACTTCGACAGCGGGAAGTTCGTCGTCCACTACACCGAAGGCGACCGGCTGACCGGGGTCTTCGCCGCCAACGCACCACGCGACTTCCTCCGCGGACGTCTCGCCCTCCGCTCGGCTCTCAAGGAGGTACGGACATGACACCGGCGCTCCGGCTCACCTGCGAACAACACCAGGAGATCATCGACCTCTACGCGCGTTACTCCCATGCCTTCGACGAGGGCCGGGCCGACGAGGTCGCGGCGCTGTTCACCGAGGACGGCGTCTTCGCTCGCGAGGGCGCCGCCCCCGTCGTCGGCAGGGACGGCCTCGCCGCGCTCGTCCGGGCGGCGGCCGAGCGCGCGCCGGGAATGCGGCACGTCGTCAGCGGCATCCTCGTCGAGGCGTCCGAGGAAGGCGCCGTGGGGCAGGCGTACGCGCTCGCCCTCGTCGTGGGCGACGCCGACCTGCGGCTGGCGACCTTCGGCCGCTACGACGACGCGTTCGTACCCACGCCAGAGGGCTGGCGCCTGCGTGTCCGGAGGTTCACGCCGTTCCTCCCGGCGGCATTGGCGAACGCCGTCCTTGCTGTTAACGTTCCTTGAAACAACTGTTTGTTTTTGGCGGAGGTGCCACCATGGCCAGGATCAATCCGTCGTTCGACGAGTACTCCAAGAGATATGAGAACGTCCGTCTCGAGCGCGAGGACGGCATTCTCCAGGTGACCGTCCACACCGGCGGCGGCAGTCTCGTGTGGACCAGCCAGGCACACGACGAGCTCGCGTACGCCTTCACCGACATCGCCTGCGACCCGGAGAACAAGGTCGTGCTGCTGACCGGCGCGGGCGACGCCTTCTGCGCCGAGATCGACTTCTCCAGCTTCAACCTCGGCACCGCCGCCGACTGGGCGCACATCATGTTCGAGGGCCAGCGGCTGCTCACGAACCTGATGAACATCGAGGTGCCGGTGGTGGCCGCGATCAACGGGCCGGCGCTGATCCACCCGGAGATCCCGATCCTGTCCGACATCATCGTCGCGGCGGACACGGTCAGGTTCAAGGACGGCCCGCACTTCCCATCCGGCATCGTGCCCGGCGACGGGGCGCACCTCGTCTGGACCCATGTGCTGGGCTCGACCCGCGGTCGCTACTTCCTGCTCACCGGCCAGGAACTGGACGCCCGGCAGGCCCTGGACTGGGGCGTGGTGAACGAGGTCGTCCCCGCCGGCCAGGTGCTGACGCGGGCCCGCGAGCTCGCCGCCGACATCGCGGCGAAGCCCGACCTGGCCCGGCGATTCGCCCGCGCGGTGCTCACCCGGGAGATCAAGCGGCTGCTCCACGACCAGCTCGGGTACGGGCTGGCGCACGAGGCGCTGGCGGCGTTGAGCCTGTGACCGCCACCTTCAACCGGCTCCGACGCCACTTCGAGGACTTCTCCGTCGGCGACACGGCGGTCTCCCCGGGCCGGACGGTCGATATCTCGGACATCTCCGCGTTCGCCGGCCTCACCGGGGATCACTACCCCCTGCACGTGGACGAGGAGTACTGCCGCGGCACCCGCTTCGGCGGCCGGATCGCCCACGGCCCGCTCACCTTCAGCCTGGCCGTGGGCCAGGTCGCCCTGTCGGGTTTCCTCGGCGACGCGATCGTGGCGCTCCTCGAATGCCAGAACATGCGTGCGCTGGCGCCGGTGTTCCCCGGCGACACCATCCGCGTGCGGGTCGAGGTCGCCGGGACCGAGGACGGCAGGCCCAGGTACGGCGTGCTGCGGCTCGACTACGCCGTACTGAACCAGAGGGACGAGGAGGTCATGCGCTTCCGCATGGTGCTGCTCGCCCGCCGCCGCAGCGAGCCCGGCCGGAGAGAGAAGGGAGACCCTGGTGAGTGATGCTGACGAGGCCGCGTTCATCGGCGTCGGCGAGCTGCCGTCGGGACGGCACCCGAACCGGCCGTTCATGGGCTCGCTGGTCGACGTGGCCGTGGCCGCGGTGCGGGACGCGGGCAGATCGATGTCCGATATCGACACCATCCTGCTCATCCCCTGCCTGCATTCCCCCGCCGACCAGGCCGACCTGGTGTTCTCCCGCGTGGTCGAAGAGCTCGGGCTGAACGGCCGCGCCAAGGCGAGCTACATGATCCACTCGGGCGGGTCCACGAGCGACAACACGATGCGCACCGCCGCCGGCCTGATCGCGAGCGGGCACGCCCGCAACATCCTGGTCCTGCAGGCGGAGAAGTGGGGCTCGGCACCGGTCGACGAGATGATCGACATGCTGACCGCGAACGGCATCCCGCGCGAATGGGAGAAACCGTCCGGGCTGTCGTTCAACGCGGTCGGCGCGCTCATCACCCGTCGCTACATGGCCGCGAGCGGCTCCACCGCCGCCGAGATGGCGTCGGTGTGCGTCGCGCTGCGCGCGTGGGCCCGGCTCAACCCGAACGCCATGTACAAGGACAAACCTCTGACGGTCGATCAGGTTCTCGCCTCCAAGATGGTCTGCGACCCGCTGCACGCGCTGGAGTGCCCGATGCTCGCCGACGGCGCGGTCGGCTTCGTGCTGACGAGTGCCGCCCTGGCACGGCGCTCTCACGACCGTTGGGTGCGGATCGCCGGATCCGGTGGCCGCGTGTCCCACTACAGCATCGGCCAGGAGCGCGACCTGGCCGTGCTCGGCTGGCCGGAGGCCGCGGCCGAGGCGTACGAGCAGGCGGGCTGGGGAGCGGACGACGCCGACCTCGCCGAGGTGTACGACTCCTATCCCGCCGTACTCAGCATCGCTCTCGAGGGCCTCGGGCTGGCCAAACCCGGAGAGGCGGCCAGGACGTTCGCCGCCGGCGGCTACTCACCCGGCGGCCGGCTGCCCGTCAACACCAACGGCGGTCTGCTCTCCGCGGGCCACACCGGCGTCGGCGGCGGCACGGCGTTGCTGGCCGAGGCGGTTCGCCAGCTGCTGGGCAGGGCGGGGCCGGACCGGCAGATCCCCGGCGCGAGCCGTGCGGTCTGCGGCGGCTCCGGCGGGACCTACATGGACAGTCAGGTGCTCCTGCTGGAGGGGGTGACACGATGAGCGACCCGGGCATGGAGCCGCTCACCCGTCCCTACTACGACGCGCTCGGTCGCGGTGAGCTGCTCATTCAGCACTGCGGGAGCTGCGGCCGCGACACCATGTACCCGCGCCACCGCTGCCCGTTCTGCTACGAGGCCGAGCTCGGATGGGTCCGGGCGTCGGGCGCGGGGGTGCTGCACAGCTTCGCGGTGACCCGGTTCGGGGCGCCGACCGGGTTCGAGTCGCAGACCCCGTACGCGCTGGGGGTGGTCAAGCTCGCCGAGGGCGTACAGGTGCTGGGCCGGTTGTGGCCCGACGGGGACGGCGGGTGGGGCGCCTACAGGTGCGACGCGCCGGTGCGTTTCCGGCCGGCGTCCGAGGACGAGATCGCGCGGCGGCCGGTGCCCTGGTTCGCGGTGGTGCACCAGTGAGCAAAGTGCTGATCGCCGGTGTCGGCATGATCCCCTTCGGGCGGGACGTACGGCGCAGCGAGCGGATGATGGCCGAGGCCGTCACGGAGCTGGCACTCAAGGACGCCGGCGTGACCGCCTCCGAGGTGGGGCGGGTGTTCCTGGCCAACGCCGCGGCCGGGCTGGTGTCCGGCCAGGAGATGATCCGCGGCCAGGTCGCGTTGCAGTCCACGGGCCTGGCCGGCGTGCCGCTGGTGAACGTGGAGAACGCGTGCGCCTCCAGCAGCTCGGCCGCCGTCCTGGCGTTCGAGTCGGTGCTGGCGGGACGGTGTGACCTCGCGCTCGTCATCGGCGTCGAGAAGCTGTCGCACGAGGACAGGTCCCGCACCTTCGACGCGTTGCGGGGAGCCACCGACGTCGGCGCGTCCCCCCGCCCCGAGCCGGACAGACCCGCCTCGAACTCCGTGTTCGTGAACGTCTACGCGGAGGAGGCCAAGCGCTATCTGGCCGAGCACGACGCCGGCATCGAGGACTTCGCCGCCGTCGCGGTGAAGAACCGCGGGCACGCCGCCCTCAACCCGCTCGCCCAGTACCGCACGCCGCAGACGATCGAGGAGGTCCTGCACGGCCGGATGGTCGTCGACCCGCTGACCCTGCCCATGTGCTCGCCCACCACCGACGGCGCAGCCGCGCTGGTGCTGTGCTCGGAGGACTACGCCCGCCGCTCCGGCGTCACCGGCTGCGAGATCCGGGCGACCCGCCTGGCCGCCGGGCGCGGCCAGGGCTCCCAGCCGGTCGCGGCGGCCGCGGCCGCCGCGTTCGAGGACGCGGGCATGGGGATCGACGACATCGACGTGCTGGAGCTGCACGACGCGGCCGCCCCGGCCGAGATCCTCCAGTACGCCGAGATCGGGCTGTGCGCGCCCGGCGAGGGGCACCTCCTGGCGCGTTCGGGCGCCACCGCGCTCGGCGGCCGGCTGCCGGTCAACGTCAGCGGCGGGCTGATGAGCCGGGGCCACCCGATCGGCGCCACCGGCTGCGCGCAGCTCGTGGAGATCTACGACCAGCTCACCGGCCGGGCCGGACGCAGGCAGGTCGCGGGCGCCCGGACCGGTATGGCCGTCAACGCGGGCGGCTGGCTCGCGGGCGCGTACGCGGCGTGCGTCGCGACCATCCTCGTGAAGGGCGGCTGAGCGATGGCGGCCACCGAGCTGGAGACGCTCTACTACGAGCGGGCGGCCGACGGCGTCGTCCTGCTGACCCTGAACAGGCCGGAGCGGGGCAACGGGGTGGTCCCCGAGATGGCGGCGGACCTGCTGGCCGCCCTCACCGACCTCGAACGCGACACCGCGGTCCGCTGCCTGGTGATCACCGGAGCGGGACGGCAGTTCTCCGCAGGCGCCGATCTCAAGGCCATGCGCGCCTACCTCGACGAGGTTTTCCCGACCACCCGGGAGCCCTACAACGCGCGCGTGCTCTTCCCGGTGACCCAGCGCCTCGTCGCGTCCCGGTTGCCGGCCATCGCCGCGATCAACGGCGGCGCCACCGCGGGCGGCCTGGACTTCGCGCTCGCCTGCGACATCCGCATCTGCTCCACGGCGGCCAAACTCGGCGAGACGTACATCAACCTGGGTCTGCCTCCTGGAAACGGGGGGTCGTGGTTCCTCCCCCGGCTCGTCGGCTCCGGCCTGGCCGCCGAACTCGCGCTCACCGGCGAGATCGTGGACGCGCGACGAGCGTTGGAGATCGGCCTGGTCAACCGGGTCGTCGAGCCGGAGGAGCTGATCCCCGCCGCCGTCGAGCTGGGAGCCCGCATCGCGGCCAAGCCGTGGCGGGCTCTCGAAGCCACCAAGAACGCCCTGCGCTCGACCTGGCAGGTCGATCTCGCCACCTCGATGAGCAGCGGCTACTGGGCGGTCTCGGCGCTGCACCACGGCCCCGATCTGGAGG
This sequence comes from Nonomuraea sp. NPDC052116, assembly GCF_040680035.1. NCBI lineage: Bacteria > Bacillati > Actinomycetota > Actinomycetes > Streptosporangiales > Streptosporangiaceae > Nonomuraea > Nonomuraea sp. NPDC052116. Next base: position 30,734 of record NZ_JBFAWA010000068.1, read on the forward strand.
AGGGCATCGACGCGTTCCTCGAACGCAGACCTCCACGGTTCGATCGCGGCTGACCGGCCGAGGACCGTACAATCAGTTGTTAACCGAACGTGGGAGGACGGTTGGCAACGCGGAAGGAAGGACGGGTCAAGAGCGGGCCCGTGTCCCTGGCGAGCATCGAAGCGGCGGCGATCAAGCTCTTCAGCGAGAAGACCTACCCGGTCGTGGGCATGCGGGACATCAGTGACGCCGTCGGGCTCCTGCCGGGCAGCCTCTACGTGCACATCAGTAAGAAGGAGGACCTGCTCCAGCGCATCGTGGAGGACGGCATCCAGCGTTACCTGGACGCGATCGAGCCGGTGGTGGAGTCGGACCAGACCGCACCGGAGCGCCTTCGCGGCGCGATCAACGCGCACATGAGCGTCCTCGCCGAGTCCCTGGAGCAGACCCGCGTCGCCTTCCACCAGTGGACCTATCTCGCCCCCACCGGCAAGCGCCGCGTCGTCAAGCTCCGCCGCCGCTATGACGCCCTCTTCTCGCAGATCATCGACGAGGGCATCGAGGCCGGCGAGTTCCGGGCGGTCAAGAGCGCACGGGTGACGGTGCTCGCCATCATCGGCATGCTCAACTCGGCCACCGAGTGGTTCTCCCCCAACGGCGAGCTCACGGCCGAGCAGATCGCCGAGGTCCTCACCGACGGGGTGCTCACCGGCCTACAGGCTTGAGACCCACGAGTGTGAACAAATAGTTGTTCACCTGGAGTACACGCACCCCGCTCACGGCCTTCGAGGAATGGGCGCGCGCAACCGGGGATCCGCGTCGGCTCTCCTGCCAAGGCCGCAACACCACCGGCCGCCCGGCCCTGGGGCGTGGCCGACATGATCAGATGGGTGAGGGATCGTGGTTGCGGAGCCTCACCCGCAGCTCGTCGGCGGTGCGGTGCCCCAGTTCGTCCAGGATGGCCAGCGAGAGGCGCCACGAGTCCACCGCCTGGGCGGGCCGACCGGCGGCGTGGAGCGAGTCACCGAGGTGGAGCAGGATTTCGGCCTCGTCGTAGCGGTGCCCGAGAGCGCGGCACGAGGTGAGAGCACGCCGGTGGTGCGCGATCGCGTCCTGGAGGTCGCCCCGATGATGGTGGATCTTGCCCAGCGTGTCCAGGACATGGCCCTGGCCGGACTTGTCGCCCAATTCGGTGGCGAGGGCCAGCGCCTTCTCGCCGGCCCGGAGTGCTCGCTCGTAGTCGCCGAGCGCGCACCGGCACCAGCCGATCAGGTTCAGGACGTAGGCTTCGGTGGCGGTGAGACGAGCCCTGCGAAGAGGATCGAGGGCCGCCTGCGCATGCCGCAGGGCCTCCTCCACGCGTCCCCCATGAACGCAGGCCAGAGCGATGTCGAAGAGGGAGAATCCTTCCTCGGCCAGCGCGCGCTCGCGCGCCGCGAACAGCTCCCGGCCGTAGGCGCGCAGCGTCTCGCTGTCGCGGTGGATCCGGCCGAACAGCGCCAGGTCACCGGCCGGCTCGGCACGCAGCAGCCGGCTCAGCGCGACCAGCGCCCGCCCGCCGGGCGGGCGCTGCCGCACGACCTCGGCGGGGTCGCCGGCCAGCAGCGGCTCGTGCTCGAAGAACAGCTGCTCCTTGGTGGGGAAGTGGTTGAACACGGTCTTGGCCGACACGTCGGCCGCCTCCGCGACCTCGTTGACCGTGACCGCGTCGAACCCCCGCAGGGCGAACAGGCGCAGCGCCGCGTCCGCCATGGCGCGCCGGGTCTCGGCCTTCTTCCGCTCACGGCGGCCCTGCGGCTGCTGGATCAGCATGCGGCGATATTACATCGGCATAATCCTTTCAGCCGCTGAATTTTTACGTCAGGACGCCTCCCGCCGGCGTGAACCTCCCGGCTCGTTCACGGCAGCACGTGCCTCGCGGTGAAGCCCAGCACCCGCTCGGCGGCGCGCAGGTCGACCGGAACGGCACGGCCGGGCAGCGGCGCCCGCCGCTCGCTGCCGGGGTGGAACGCGGCCAGCAGTTCCTCGGTCGGCTCGGACATCAGCGTGTCGGGTGCGGCGACGGTGAGCACGTGGTGGCCCTCGATCGGGCGCGTGACCGCCAGCCAGGCCGCCCGCGCGGCGTCCCGGACGTCCAGGTAGCACCACAGCTCCCCGGCTCCGGCGGCCCGGTCGGCGGCCCACTCCTCCGCCGTGCGCCGGAGCTTGTCCTCCGGCCCGCCCAGCCGGGGGAAGCGCAGCGCGACGGTCGTCATCCCGTGCCGGCGGCTCATCATGGCCGCCGTGAGCTCGTCGGCCTGCTTGGACAGCCCGTACGGGTCCTCGACCTGCAACGGGATGTCCTCGTCGACGGGCACGTAGGCCGGGTGCAGCACCCGGTCCGCCCAGGCCAGCCCCAGGACCGACATGCTGCTGGCGATGGCGGCACGCCGCACACCAGCACGCCCGGCCTCCTCCAGCACCACGAACGTGGCCCTGGTGTTACCGCAGAAGACCTCCTCCGGCGTGCCCAGCACGGGCGCGGGGAGCGCGGCGAGGTGGATCACGGCGTCCACGCCGTCCAGCGCCTTCCGCACGATCTCCGGATCGCCCGCGCTGCCCACCACCATGCGATCGAGCGGCAGGCCGTCGGGACCGCGCAGGTCCAGGCCCGTCACCGCCACCTGATGGCGCGCGAGGAGATCGAGGGTGGCCCGGCCGACGCTTCCCGCCGCCCCCGTCACCAGCACCCGCCGTGGAAAGCCGGTCATGTACTCCCCAACGTGCAAACCGATTTGTGAGACGCAGCATGACGGACGAGGCCAGGAGCGTCAAGGTGGCTATAGCGACTGTAAGTTTTGCGTCAAGGAAGTGTATTCCGCCCGCCTGGCCCGAGGACAGCACCCAGTGCGGCGACTCCGAAGTCGGCGGTAAGGAGGCCCGCCGCAACTCTCCGTTCGGCGGCCAGGCGGACGTGGGGACGATTCAATGCCACGAAGCCGACCTGCGCAAGACGGTGGAGCGCTCCAGGCACAAAATTGCGGATAAATGTTGATTTTTTACGGATCTTCATCGCCATCAACCATTCATCGACCGAAGTGACATCTTCTTGACAGCCACATTACGGCGCGGTAAGCATCTCTATTGAGCCCATTTGTCGGAAAATCTCACTGCCAAAACGTCAAGCGCAACCTGGGGCAGCACCCCCAGCCCTACCAGCAAAGCGCGGTCGGCGCGCGCCTTGCCTGACGTCCCCCCGGTCAGGAAAGGAAGCCCATGTCTGCGTGGTCGAGGCTGCTCGTCGCGGCGTCGCTGGTGCTCACCAGCGCGGCGGCGATGGACATCCCTCCCGGCGACTATCAGCAGGT
>NZ_JBFAWA010000069.1:0-33129 GCF_040680035.1 Nonomuraea sp. NPDC052116
TCCTCGAGCTCGATCTCCTTGGCGATGGAGACACCGTCGTTGGTGATCGTGGGGGCGCCCCACTTCTTCTCCAGCACGACGTTGCGGCCCTTGGGACCCAAGGTCACCTTGACGGCGTCGGCGAGCTGGTTCATACCGCGCTCGAGACCGCGCCGGGCGTCCTCGTCAAACGCGATCATCTTGGCTGCCATAAGGCTAGACCTCCCAGATGCAGGGTGGCTTGTCGTGGACCGAGCCGACGCCCGCGACGGCATGGGTCAGCATCTCCTTCGGCAGACCCCATCGTCCCGATCCGAGTGTTGGCACTCTGCTGCACAGAGTGCCAACGAACTGTTTAGCACTCTACCCTGTCGAGTGCAAGCGAGAAGCCTCCTACCGGGCCTTTCCTCCCCATATCAGCCTGTACGGCAGAGCCGTCCATCGCCGGCTGCAGGACCCCGCACCTGCGACAAGCCGCGTCCAGGCCACCGCAGGTGGCGGGATCCATACGCACGGCGAGCCGCCTCGCGCGGCTCGCCGTGACCGAGTCGACGAAAGAAAGGTGGCGGGCTCGCACGGACTGCGCTGCCGGGCGATCCCCGCCGGTGCATACCAGGGGGGTGTATCAGACCGCGCGGACGGACTCCGCTTGAGGTCCCTTCTGGCCCTGCGTGATCTCGAACTCGACCCGCTGGCCCTGTTCGAGAGATCGGTACCCGTCCATCATGATCGCTGAGTAATGGACGAATACATCCTTACCACCGTCTACCGCGATGAAGCCGTAGCCCTTGTCCGCGTTGAACCACTTGACGGTGCCCTGCGCCACTTCCGACTCCTCTTACTGGGCTTTCAGATCTCGCCCATTCCTCCGCGAGACCCGTAATCGCCGGACTTAAGGGAAAATCAGCCAGACGATCGCCCTCGACCATACCTGTGGCACGGGGTTTGGCAACAGAGTCAATCTGCAAACGACGCATTTCTTCGCAACGAAGGTGCTTCAGCGTTTCATTTGCCCTGGAAATGGAGAAGGCGCCCACTAGGGGCGCCTTCCACACGTGTGATCTATAGCACTCAGCCGCCGGCAACCGCCGGGATGATTGAGATCTGAGTGCCCTCAGGTGCCGGAGTGTCGAGCCCGTCGACGAAACGGACGTCCTCTTCCCCAACGTAAACGTTGACAAAACGACGAATCTTGCCCGATTCATCCAGAATTCTCGCGCCGATCCCCGGGTAGTCCGAGTCGAGCTTGGCAAGGACGTCACGAAGAGTCGCGCCCTCGCCACTGACTTCGGCGTTGCCCCCGGTGTAGGTGCGCAGAATGGTGGGAATCCGCACCGAAACGCTCATGGTTAAACTCGCCTTTCCTGGTTGTCAGACAGTCGCGCGGAACGCGTCGAGGGAGGGCCGGATCACAGCCGTGGGCTGGGCGTCGTCGCTGATCGCGTCGAGTGTCTTGAGCCCGTCGCCGGTGTTGAGGACCACGGTCTCGGCCTCGGGGTCGAGCCGCCCGCTCTCGGCGAGCTTCTTCAGCACGCCCACGGTCACCCCTCCCGCGGTCTCGGCGAAGACGCCCTCCGTGGAGGCCAGGAGCTTGATCGCGGCCACGATCTCGGCGTCCGTGACGTCCTCGACGGCCCCGCCGGTGCGCCGGGCGATGTCGAGCACGTACGGCCCGTCGGCCGGGTTGCCGATGGCCAGCGACTTGGCGATGGTGTCGGGCTTGACCGGCTGAACGACGTCGTGCCCCGCCTTGTACGCGGTGGAGACCGGCGAGCACCCGGCCGCCTGCGCCCCGAAGATCTTGTACGGCGTGTCCTCGACCAGCCCCAGCTGCACCAGCTCGCGGAAGCCCTTGTCAATCTTGGTGAGCTGCGAGCCGGAGGCGATGGGGATGACGATCTGCTCGGGCAACCGCCACCCGAGCTGCTCGGCGATCTCGTACGCGAGCGTCTTGGAGCCCTCGGCGTAGTAGGGCCGCAGGTTGACGTTGACGAACCCCCACTTGTCACCCAGCGGGTCGCCGATCAGCTCGGAGCAGAACCGGTTGACCTCGTCATACGTGCCTTCGATCCCGATCAGCTTGCCGCCGAACACGCGAGCCATGGCGATCTTGGCCGCTTCGAGGTTGGCCGGGATGAACACGCACGCCTCGAGCCCGGCGCGCGCCGCCGCCGCGGTGACCGCGCCCGCGAGGTTGCCCGTAGAGGAGCAGGAAAGGGTGTGGAAGCCGAAGTTACGCGCCGCCTCGACGGCGATGGCGACGACCCGGTCCTTGAAGGAATGGGTGGGGTTGCCCGAGTCGTCCTTCACGTACAGGTTCTTGAGACCGAGTGCGCGTCCGAGGTTTCCGGCCTTGACCAGTTTGGTCCAACCCGGGTTCATATTGGGCTTACTGGCTACGTCAACCGGCACCGGGAGCAGCGACCGGTAACGCCAGATGTTGGCGGGACCCGACTCGATGTCGGAGCGGGTCACCGTACCGAAGGAATAGGCCGCTTCGAGCGGCCCGAAACACTCCAGACACGCGAAGCTCGGACCGAGCGGGTAACGCGTGCCGCACTCGCGGCAGGACAGACCGACAGCAGGACCAAAGTCGAGCGACATGAAGCGAGGCCTTCCCTCATCTTCGCCCGCGGCCACCTTGACCGCAGACCGGAATTGGCACCTTGTCCCGGTCGGCCTCGCCCTGTCGCGAGTCTCAAACCGGGAGGGTTGCCGGGGCTTCGCAGGGCCGGTCCCTCCACCCCTCTGGATGAGCAATATTCAGTTGTTGAAAAGGACTCTACCCGTCCATGGGGCCCAAATGGCCACCCGTCTCAAGATGCGAGACGTGGCGTCTCAGCGATAATCATCACCCAGCACTCCCTGCACGTATTTGCGGGCCTGGTGAATGCGCGACTTGGCGGTGCCCAGGGGGATGCCGAGCTGCTCGGCCACCTCGTTGTAGTCGAGCTGGACGATGTCGCGCAGCACCAGCGCCTGCGCCAGGTCGGGCTTGTCGGCCTCCAGCGCCTCCATGGCGTCGAGCAGGTCGAGCCGGGAGCCCGCGATCACGCTCACCCGCGCCACGTCGGGCTTCTGCGTGGGCAGCTCGTCCGAGGTCTGCTCGGCCGCGCGGCGTTTGAGCGACCTGTACGTGGTGCGCGCGCAGTTGGCCGTCACGATGTGCAGCCAGGTGCTGAACCGCGCCCGGCCCTCGAACCGGCCGATGTTGCGCGCCACGGCCAGCAACGTGTCCTGTGAGGCTTCCTCGGCATCCTGGTGATAGGGGAGGATCCGGGCGCAGTGCCGCATCACATCCGGCTCGATCCGCGCCAGGAGCTCGCCAAGTGCGCGATGATCTCCTCCTGCGGCCGAGCGGGCGAGTTCCTCGGTTAGCTCATCAAGCGCCATAGCTGGGATCCTATGGGCGAAGGGAGCGTAGATGAACAGCGTCCTGGTGGCCTCCAACAGAGGACCCGTTTCCTTTACCGTCTCGGACGACGGCGAGCTGACCATGAAACGCGGTGGCGGCGGCCTGGTTTCGGCACTGTCCGAGGTGGCCAGGAAGGACGGCATGCTGTGGGTGTGCGCGGCGCTGTCCGACGGCGACCGCAGCGCCGTGCGCCTGGTGCCCGGCGGCCGGATCGACCACGCCGGCTACGACACGGGCCCGCTGCGCATGCTCGACATCCCGCCCGCCACCTTCCACCGCGCCTACAACGCCGTGGCCAACTCCACCCTGTGGTTCGTCAACCACCTGCTCTACGACATCCCCAACTCGCCCAACTTCGGCACGAGGTTCGAGCGCGAGTGGGAGTCCTACCGCGACTACAACGGCGCGTTCGCGCTGGCGCTGGCCGAGGAGGCCGGCCACGGCGCCCGCGTCATGGTGCAGGACTACCACCTGACGCTGACCCCGGCGATGCTCCGCGCCGAGCGGCCGGACCTGCGCATCGCCCACTTCAGCCACACCCCGTGGGCGCCCCCCGAATACTTCTCGCTGCTGCCCGACGAGGTGGTCGGAGAGGTCCTGGAGGGCATCCTGGGGGCCGATCACGCCGGGTTCCTGGCCGACAGGTGGGCGCAGGCGTTCATGGACTGCTGTGAGGCGCTGCTGGGCGCGGAGGTCGACCGCGTGGGCCGCAGCGTCACCCACGAGGGCCGGACCACCCGCATCGGCGTGCACAGCCTCGGCGTGGACGGCGACGCGCTGTGGGAGCGCGCCGTCGAGCCCGACGTCGAGTCGCACATGACCGCGCTCAGGGAGCAGGTGGGCGACCGCCGGCTGATCGTCCGCATCGACCGCACCGAGCTGTCGAAGAACATCGTGCGCGGCCTGGTGGCCTACCGCGAGTTCCTCGCCGCGCACCCGGAGTGGCACGGCAAGGTGGTGCACCTGGCGTTCGCCTACCCGAGCCGGCACGACCTGCCCGAATACCGCGAATACACCGCGTCGGTGCTGCGCCGCGCGCAGGAGATCGAGGACGAGTACGGCACCGAGGACTGGGACCCGCTGATCCTCAACGTCAACGACGACTACCCGCGTTCGCTGGCCGCGTACCGGATGGCCGACGTGCTGCTGGTCAACCCCATCCGCGACGGGATGAACCTGGTCGCCAAGGAGGGCCCGATCCTGTCCACGAGGTGCGCGCTCGTGCTCTCGCGCGAGGCGGGGGCGGCGGCCGAGCTGGGCCCGCACGCGCTCGTGGTGAACCCGTACGACATCAGCGGCACGGCTGCCGCGCTGCACGCCGCGCTCGTCATGCCGGAGGACGAGCGCCGCATGCGGCGCGACAAGCTGCACGCCGCGGCCACCGCCCTGCCCCCGCAGAAGTGGCTCGCGGCCCAGCTCGACGCGCTGGCCGAGATCTGAGCCCGGTCAGGTCCAGTCGGCGTGCTTCAGCGTGTCGGCCAGCCCCGGCGTGTTCCACTGGTCCACGATGAGGATCTTGCTCTGCGGCAGGTACCACTCGCGCTGCGTGAAGCGGAGCAGCACCTTCGTGGTCGAGCCCGAATACTTGACGCACTCCGACTGCCACGCGTTGTAGGCGGCCTTGTGCCCCGCGCCGACCTGGCGTAGGCCCCTGGTGACCTTCGGGCCGATGGCCTCGCCCCACTTCCGGTTGAACGGGCACGGCTGCACGTCGCTCGCCGTGTAGAAGGGCCGCTTGCCGGTGTACGGGCCGAACCCCTCGGCGCCGCGCTTGATGGACGAGGGGCCGAGGACGTAGAAGGCGTCGCATTCGGGCGTCCCCCAGCCCATGGGCTTGCCGCACTTTCCGGTCACGATCTGGACCTCGTCGCCGAAGCGGTGGACCACCCACTTGATCGGGATGTACAGGGTCAGGCCCTTGCGCAGCTTGACCGCCTGGGCGGGCGCGGCGTGCGCGGGCAGGGAGGTCGCGAGGAGGGTGACCGCGGCCACGGCCACGGCCACGGCGGCGAGGTGTCGCTTGTGCATGCGCCCGACCCTAGGGAGCGCGACTTGCAGCTCAATCACGAACGGCTGAAAGCCGCCACAAGCTCCTCCAGCAGCGCGACGACGCCGTCGGGCCCGTCCACCACGATGTCGGCCCGCTCGGCCAGCTCGGTGACCTCCGCGGAGCCGCTGCACACGGTCACGCCGGGCAGCCCCGAGAGGCGTACGGCCTCGAACGCGGCCAGGTCGCCGAGATCGTCGCCCACGAACATGACGGACCTGGCGGCCCGCTCCGCCAGGAACAGGCTGAGCGCCTGCCCCTTGTCCATGCCCGGCGGCCGCAGCTCCAGCACGAAACGCCCCGGCTCGACCACCAGGCCTCGCTTGCCGGCCAGCTCGGCCAGCGGCTCGCGCAGCCTGGCCAGCGCGCCCTCCGGGTCGGAGCTGCGCCTGGTGTGCACGGCCACCGCCCGGCCCTTGTCCTCGATGGTGACGTCGCGCAGGCCCAGCGACTCGAGCAGCAGTTGCAGCTCGGCCTCGGCCTCGAGCACGCCCGGAGGCGGCGGGGGCCCGGAGATCTGCCCGGCCTCCCAGCGCTCGAAGCCGTAGTGCCCGAGCACGACCAGCCGGGGCACGTCGGCCAGGCCCGGCCCGAGCTCCAGCGCGGTGGCCGGCGGCCGGCCGGTCACGATGGCCACCGCCAGGACGTGGGCGCCGAGCTCGGCCAGCACCTCCGGCGCCTTCGGATGGATCACTGCCTCGGCGGGATCGGGCACGATCGGCGACAGGGTTCCGTCGAAGTCGAGCCCGATCACGGCGCCCGCCGGGTCGTCCAAGATCGCTTTCATTCCAGGGATGTTCCTCACGCGGCTGCCGTACCCAGCCGGTCAGGGACGCATGCCGAGTCTCCTGGCGGCGCGGTCACGCTGACGGGTGGACCGTAACCTGCGCAGCCGCTTGACCAGCATGGGATCGTGCTCCAGCGCCTCCGGCCGGTCGATCAGCTCACCGAGCAACTGGTAGTAGCGCGTGGCGGAGAACCCGAAGCTCTCCTTGATGGCCTGCTCCTTCGCGCCCGCGTAGCGCCACCATTGGCGTTCGAAGGCGAGGAGTTCGAGATCGCGTTCTGAGAGGGGTTGGCCGGACGTCTCCTGGGCAGCATTGTCACCGCTGAGCGGTGCTCCCATGGTGTCCTCCTCGGGGAAGGTGCGTGCGACGACTCCGCACGCACGCGGCCCGTGGCCAATCGTAATGTGCGAAGTGCGGCTGTTCACGACGTATTGAGAGACGTACAGTCACGAAATGTGACCTCAGTAATCACGCTCCTCACCGACTACGGACTCGAAGACGGCTATGTGGCGGCGTGTCACGGAGTGATCGCCGGAATCGCCCCCCAGGCGCGGGTGATCGACGTGTGCCACCTGATCCCCTCGGGTGACGTACGGCGTGGCGCGGCGATTCTCGCCCAGACCATTCCGTACCTTCCCGCGGGCATCCATATCGGCGCGGTCGATCCCAGCGCGGGCGGCGCCCGGCGGGCGGTGGCCGTCGAGGCGGGCGGGCGGGTGTTCATCGGGCCCGACAACGGGCTGCTGTCGTGGGCCGTGCACGCCAGCGGCGGCGCCGAGGCCGCCTACGCGATCAGCAACGAGGAGCACTTCCTGCGGCCGGTCTCCCCCACCTTCCACGGGCGCGACGTCTTCTCGCCGGTCGCGGGGCGGCTGTGCGGCGGGCTGAGACCGTCGGACCTGGGGCCCGAGGTGCCGATCGGCAGGCTGGTGACGCTGCCGGCGCCGACCACGCTGCTGCGCGAGGGGTCGGTGGAGGGCGAGGTCGTCTCGGTCGACCGCTACGGCAACACCCAGCTCTCGATCGCGGTCGGGGACCTGCACGCGCTGGGCGTGCGGGTGGGCGACACGCTGGGGGTCTGGCTGGGCCGGCGGCAGCTCTCGCTGCCCTACCGGGAGACGTTCGCGGCGGTGCCGCCGGGGGAGCTGGTGGCGTTCGCGGACTCGGCGGGGCTGATCGCGATCGCGGTCAATTCCGGTGACGCAGCGCAGCGGCTGGGGCTCCCACCTGGCGCACATGTCCGACTCTCCCCTACTCCATAGGGCGAAGGCACACAGATCGGAATTACTCCGCGTATCGGTCTGTTTACCGAAGCGTCGGAATGAATCAGCGGGCGCGTGTCAGAATGCAACGCGCGGGCGTCCCTCCCCTCCCCTCCAGAGGTCGACGTGTACCAGCTGTCCATCGTGCTGCTCTCCATAATGTCCGCGATCTGGCCCGCGCCGGAGCCGCCCGTGTCAGAGCGCTGGCACGCGTGGCCCGTCGCGCAGATCTTCCCCGCGACCCTGCCCGGGGTCAGCCCGTCGGGGGCGCGGGTCACGTACGAGCTGGCCGGGGTCGCCCCCGAGGCGCCCTGCCGGACGGCGTTCCAGCCCGCCGCCGTCCGGCGCGGCTGCCGCGTGGCCCTGCGCGCCACGTACGCCGACAGCACGCAGACGTTCGTCGCCACCGTGGGCATCGCCGTGCTCGACACGCCCGGACGCGACTACTTCCGCGTGGGACGGCCCGCGACCGTGCGGCCGGTGGCCTTTCCCCGGGGGCCGGCCGAGCGCTTCGGCGAGCGGCAGTACTTCACCGGGGTGGTGCTCAGGTCCGACGAGCGCTACGTGGTGGCGACGGCCGCCGGGTACGCCGACGGCCGGCCGTACCAGCCGGGTGACCGCCTCGCGCCCCGGCTGCGCGCCACGGCGCGGCAGCTCGCCACCGAGTTGCACCGGACGCTCACCCGATGAGCAGGCTCGCCGTCGCCTTCCTCGTCACCGCGCTGGTGGTGGGAACCGTTCCGGCGAGCGCCACCGACGACGTGGGCGAGGCCGCCCGGGCGGGACAGTGGCAGCTCGCCGCGATGCGGCTGCCCGAGGCGTGGCGGTCGAGCAGGGGCGAGGGCGTGATCGTCGCCGTGCTCGACACCGGCGTGAACGGCCGCCACCCCGACCTGGAGGGCGCCGTGATCCAGGGCCCCGACCTGACCGGCACCGCCAAGGGCCTCTGGGGGCGGCACGGGACCGCCATGGCCAGCCTGATCGCCGGGCGCGGCCACGGCGACGAGCACAAGGGCGGCGTGATCGGGGTGGCGCCCGCGGCGAAGGTGCTGTCCATCCGGGTCACGCTGGAGAACGGCGACCCGCTGCGCGAGCAGCAGCGCGCCGGCGGGCGCGACGCGCTGGCCAAGGGCATCCGGTACGCGGTCGACCACGGGGCCGACGTGATCAGCATGTCGCTGGGCGGCGGCAGCGGCGCGTGGGAGGGCTCGCCGTCGGAGGAGGAGGCCATCCAGTACGCGATCGCGCGCGGCGCCGTGCTGGTGGCCTCCTCGGGCAACGACGGCGGCACGGCCAACAGGAAGAACTTCCCCGCCGCCTATCCCGGGGTGATGGCCGTGGGGGCGGTGGACCGGGGGCTCAGGGTGGCCGCGTTCTCCAACAGGCAGGACTACCTGTCGGTGGTCGCGCCGGGCACGGAGATCGTCACGGCCGACGCGCGCGACTCGTACGTGGTGAGCGACGGCACCAGCTCGGCGGCGGCCATGGTGGCGGGCGTGGCGGCCCTGATCAAGTCCGCGTATCCCGACATGTCGCCCTACCACGTACGGACGGCCATCGAGCTCGGCACCAGGCTGCAGCCGGCCGACGGTCACAGCCCTTCCTACGGGCACGGGGTGGCCAACGCCCTGCTCGCCCTGCGGGAGGCCGCCCGTCTGGACCCGCCCGGCGCCGGCCTCGCCCGCCCCGGCCCGTACTTCGGCGACGGCCCGCCGCCCGCCTCCCGGGGGCCGGTGGTGGCGGGCATGCTGATGCTCGCCGCGGCGATGTCGGCCCGCATCCTCGTCCGCCACCGCAAACGCCGCTCCTGATCCCAACCCGACCCTCCCTCCCCCAAAAGGACGGAAGGGACGTCGGCGGGTCGTTACCCTAGCAAGCGCTTGTGCGATACTGATGGCATGACGTTAGCGATCGAGGGCTGGTTCGCCATCGACGAGGACGGCGTCTTCCTCCTGGGCGCCGGCTGCGCCACCTGCGGCACCGTCACCTTCCCGCCCCGTACCGGCCTCTGCCCCAACCCCCGCTGCGACGCCACCTCGATGGAGACGACCCGCCTCCCCCGCCGCGGCCGGGTGTGGTCGTACACGAACGCCTGCTACCCACCCCCCGCCCCCTACGTCGCCGCGGACCCGTACGTGCCGGTGACGCTGGCCGCCGTCGAGCTCGACGAGGTGGGGATCGTGGTGCTCGGGCAGGTCAAGGGCCTCACCGTGAACGAGCTGGAGGTCGGCATGGAGCTGGAGCTCACCTCCGGGCCGCTGTCGGACGGGCCGCTGATGTGGATGTGGGAGCGGGTCTCATGAACGTCGTGGTGCTGGGCGTCGGGATGCATCCGTGGGGCAAGTGGGGCAGGCCCTTCCTGGAGTACGGCGTCGCGGCCGCCCGCGCGGCCCTGGGGGACGCCGGGGTGGCGTGGACCGACGTGGAGTTCGTGGTCGGGGCGGACACGATCAGGAACGGCTACCCGGGCTTCGTCGCGGGCGCCTCCTACGCGCAGGCGCTGGGCTGGTCGGGCGCCAGGATCGCCTCCTGCTACGCGGCCTGCGCCTCCGGCGCCCAGGCCGTGGACATCGCCCGCACGCGCATCCTCGCGGGCCTGTGCGACGTGGCGCTGGTGGTCGGGGCGGACTCGACCCCGAAGGGCTTCTTCAAACCGGTCGGCGGCGACCGCCCCGACGACCCCGACTGGCTCCGCTTCCGCCTGCTGGGCGCCACCAACCCCGCCTACTTCGGCCTGTACGCACGCAGGCGCATGGCCGTGCACGGCTCGACCCCGGCCGACTTCGCCGCCGTCAAGGTCAAGAACTCGCGGGCCGGCTCGCTCAACCCCATGGCCCGCTACCGCAAGCCCGTCACCGCCGAGGAGGTGCTGGCCTCGCCGCTGGTCGCCGACCCGCTGCGCCTCATGGACATCTGCGCGACCTCGGACGGAGGCGCGGCGGTGGTCCTGGCCTCGGAGTCCTACGCCCGCCGCCGGGGCCTGCGGGCTCCGGTACGCCTGGCCGCGGTCTCCACCGTCACCCCGACCTTCCCCAGCACGATCCTGGAGCTGCCGAACTTCGCCACCGATTCCCGCGTCGCCGCACCGGCCCCTGAGAGGCCCTTCAGAGCGGCGATCGCGCACGCGGCGTACGAGGAAGCAGGGGTGGGACCTGAGGACGTCTCACTGGCGGAGGTGTACGACCTCTCGACCGCCCTGGAACTGGACTGGATGGAGGACGTCGGCCTTTGCCCGCCAGGGGAGGCGGCCAAGCTGCTGCACGACGGGGAGACGGGGCTCGGCGGCCGGATCCCGGTCAACCCCTCGGGCGGCCTGGCCTCCTTCGGCGAGGCGATCCCGGCCCAGGCGATCGCCCAGCTCTGCGAGCTGACCACGCAGCTGCGGGGCGAGGCCGGCGACCGCCAGGTGCCCGTCGCCCGCGTCGGCCTCGCCGCCAACCAGGGCCTGTTCGGCCACGGCTCCGCGCTGATCGTCACCACGTAGAAACGCGAAGACCCTCCGGGGTAGCTCCCTCGGAGGGTCTTATGAGGCGTGTCAGCCTACGTGCACCACGTCGTGCGTCTCCGCGAAGTGGCAGGCACTCTCGTGCCCGGTACCCGGACGGATCTGCAGCAGCGGCTCCTCCTCGGCGCAGATCTCCTGCGCCTTCCAGCACCGCGTACGGAACCGGCATCCCGACGGCGGGTTCGCCGGGGACGGCGGGTCGCCCTGCAGGATGATCCGCTCCCGCTGCTCCCGGCCCTCCGGGTCGGGCACCGGCACCGCCGAGAGCAGCGCCTGCGTGTACGGATGCGCGGGCTTGTCGTAGATCTCGGTGTCCTTCCCGAGCTCCACGAACTTGCCCAGGTACATCACACCCACCCGGTCGGAGATGTGCCGCACCACCGACAGGTCGTGGGCGATGAAGATGTACGCCAGGTCGAACTCGTTCTGCAGCCGCTCGAGCAGGTTGATCACCTGCGCCTGGATGGACACGTCCAGGGCCGACACCGGCTCGTCGCAGACGATGATCTCCGGCTGGAGCGCCAGCCCTCGGGCGATGCCGATGCGCTGCCGCTGTCCACCGGAGAACTGGTGCGGGTAGCGGTTGATGTGGTCGGGGTTGAGACCGACGACCTCCAGCAGCTCCTGCACCTTCTTGCGGCGGTCGCCGCGCGGCGCCGCCTCGCTGTGGATCTCGTACGGCTCGCCGATGATGTCGCCGACGGTCATCCGGGGGTTCAGCGAGGTGTACGGGTCCTGCATCACCATCTGGATGTTGCGGCGCATCCGCTTGAGCTCGCCGCCCTTGGCCCTGCCGATGTCCCGGCCGTTGATCAGCACCGAGCCCGAGGTCGGCCGCTCCAGCGCCATCAGCACCTTGGCGAGGGTGGACTTGCCGCAGCCCGACTCGCCCACGATGCCCAGCGTCTCGCCCTTGTGCAGGTCGAACGACACGCCGTCGACGGCCTTGATCGCGCCGATCTGCCGCTTGAAGACGATGCCCTGGGTCAGCGGGAAGTGCTTGACCAGGTCCCGAACCTCGAGGATGCGCTCACCGATCGCCATCGAGGACCTCCCTCCAGTAGTGGCACGCGCTGCCTCGGGTGCCGCTGATCTCGTGGAGCGGGGGGGCGTCGGTCACACAGTCGTCCTGCCGGTAGGGGCACCGGGGGTGGAACGCGCAGCCGGACGGCAGGTCGAGCAGGTTGGGCGGCAGGCCCTTGATCGCGTACAGGTCCTGGCCCTTGAGGTCGACCCGGGGGATCGACTCCAGCAGACCCTTCGTGTACGGATGCGCGGGGCCCTTGTAGATGTCGTGCACGGGGGCCTTCTCCACGATGCGACCCGCGTACATGACGGCGATCTTGTCGGCCACGTCGGCCACGACGCCGAGGTCGTGCGTGATCAGGATCAGGCCCATCTGGCTCTCGCGCTGCAGCTCGGCCAGCAGCTCCATGATCTGGGCCTGGACGGTCACGTCGAGCGCCGTGGTCGGCTCGTCCGCGATCAGCACCTCGGGGTCCAGCGCGATCGACATCGCGATCATGATGCGCTGGCGCATGCCCCCGGAGAACTGGTGCGGATAGTCGTTCACGCGCTGCCTGGCGGCCGGGATGCGGACCCGGTCCATCAGCTCGACGGCCTTCTTCATGGCGTCGCGCTTGGACATGCCGCGGTGCACCCGGAACATCTCGCTGATCTGCCAGCCCACGGTGAACACCGGGTTGAGCGCGGAGAGCGCGTCCTGGAAGATCATCGCGATGCGCTGGCCGCGCACCTGCGTGCGCGCCTCCTCCGACAGCCTGAGCAGGTCGGTGCCCTTGAAGCGGATCTCCCCCTTGGGGATGACCGCCGGCGGCATGTCGAGAATGCCCATGATCGCCTGCGCGGTCACGGACTTGCCCGAACCCGACTCGCCCAGCACCGCGAGCGTCTCACCGGGGCTGACCGTGTAGCTCACGCCGTTCACAGCGCGTACGACCCCGGCACGCGTACGGAACTCCACGTGCAGGTTGTCGACCGCGAGCAGCGGTTGGTCGCCCAGCCCTCCCTCGGCGGGCAACACATCCGTTGACGTCTTCTTCACTTGATCCCCCCTTCTACCTGAGCTTCGGGTCGAGCGCGTCGCGCACGGCGTCGCCCATCATGATGAACGCCAGCACCGTGATGCTGAGGAACACGGCCGGGAACACCAGTGGCAGCGGCGCCTCCAAGAACCTGATGCGCGCGTCGGCGATCATCAGACCCCATGAGATGTCCGGCGACTGGACGCCCACGCCCAGGAACGAGAGCGCGGCCTCGGCGGCGATGAAGCCGCCCAGGTTGATCGTGGCCACGACGATGACCGGCGCCAGCGAGTTGGGCAGCAGGTGACGGAACATGATCCGCCCCGCGCTCGCTCCCAGCGCCCTGGCCGCGACCACGAAGTCCTGGTTCTTCGCGGTGATCACGGCCGCCCGCATGATGCGGAACGTCATCGGCCAGCCGAGCACCGCCAGCGCGAGGATGACCAGCATGATGCTGTTGGCCCGGCCGCGGAAGGTGGCGGCGATGAGCAGCGCGCCCAGGATCGGGGGGATGGCGAAGAAGATCTCGGTGACCCGCGAGGACACCGTGTCGACCACGCCGCTGCGGAAGCCGGCGATCAGGCCGAGCAGACCGCCGACCACCGTGGTGATGATCGTGGTGAACACGCCGATCACGATCGAGTTGCGGGCGCCGTAGATCGTCCTGGCGTAGACGTCGCACCCCAGGCTGTCCTTGCCGAACAGGTGGCCGGCGCTGGGCGCCTGCCTGGCCGTGGACAGGTCACAGGTCCTGGCGTTGAACGGGTCGATCGCGGTGAACAGCGCCGGCAGGAACGACATGACGAGCAGGACCAGGATGATGACCACCGAGATGATGAACATCGGCCGGCGCCTGAGGTCGTACCAGGCGTCGCTCCACAAGCTCGCGGGCTTGCCTTCCTTGCCCTTCTTGCCCTGTGGCGTGGGCGCCGGGTCGGTAACCGTGTCCGTGACCAGTGTCTGCGTCTCCGGGAGCCCGGGCCCGACCGGCGGGATTGGGTTACTCATAGCGGATCCTCGGGTCGAGCACGGCGTACAGCAGGTCGACGACCAGGTTGGCCAGGATGTAGATCAGCACCAGGACGGTGATGATCCCCACCACAACCGGTTGTTCTCGCAAGTAAACCGACTGGAACAGCTGATTTCCAATCCCCGGGAGATTGAAGATCGTCTCGGTGATCACCGCGCCGCCCATCAGGTTGCCGAGGTCGGCGCCCAGATAGGTGATCAGCGGGATCAGCGCGTTACGCAACCCGTGCCGGCCGATGACGCGCCGTCGCGGCAGGCCCTTGGCCGTGGCCGTTCGGATGTAGTCCGCTCTGAGCGTCTCCACCAGGCTGGTTCTGGTGAGCCTGGTCAGGTACGCGATCGACGTCCCCGCGAGCACGAAGCCGGGCAGCAGATAGCTGCGCCAGCCCGCGAACGTGCCCGCCACCGGGAAGATGTCCAGCCCGGTCCACAGCTTGAGCTTGACGCCCAGGACCAGCTGCAGCACGAAACCGGTGACCAGCGTGGGCACCGAGATGAGCAGCAGCGTGGAGGCCAGGATGGCGGTGTCGGTGGCCTTGCCGCGGCGCAGCGCCGCCCACAGGCCCAGGCCGACGCCGATGAGCGCCTCCATCACCAGGGCGGTCAGCGCGAGGTTCAGGGTGACCTGGAACTTGCCGGCCATGACCTGGGAGACGGGGACGTCGGCGAAGTTCACGCCGAAGTCACCACGGAAGAGCACGCCGCTGATGTAATACCAGTACTGCAACAGCAGCGGATCGTTGAGGTGATACTGCTCACGCAGGACCTCGGCGACCGCGGGGTCCGGGCGCTTGTCTCCGAACAGCGCCGCGATGGGGTCCCCTGGCAGTGCGAAGACGATCATGAAGATGAGTAGCGTGGCGCCGAGCAGGACGGGTATCGCCTGGATCAAGCGCCTGATGACATAACGGCCCATACAAGCCCTCCGGTACATGACTTGGAGGCAGCCCCCGGAGCCCGTGGTTCACCCGGCTCGAGTGGCTGCCTCCAAGCTCAGCCCTCCGGCGGGTGGACGGCAAGAGCCGTCCACCGCGCGAATGAACGTCAGGCCTTCTCGATGTCGACCCAGTTAACCTGGTTGAGCAGGTTGAGCTTGACGTTCTTCACCTTCGAGGAGTACCCGAAGTTGCTCCGGTAGAAGTAAACCGGGATGTACGGGAGGTCCTTGATGAGGATGTCGTCGGCCTGCTGGTAGAACTTCAGGCCCTCGGCGGCGTCCGCCGCCTGGTCACCCTTGGCGACCAGCGCGTCGAACTCCTTGTTGGAGTAACCACCGTAGTTCGAACCGGTGCCGATGGAGCCGGTGCCGAAGATCGGGGTCAGGTAGTTCTCAGCCGACGGGTAGTCGATGGACCAGCCCATACGGAACAGGCCCTTGTACTCCTTGGCGTCCAGGGCGTCCAGGATGCCCTGGAACTTCTCGAACGGCTTCGGCGTGACCTCGATGCCCAGGTTGGCGCGGAGGTTGTTGGCGACAGCCTCGATCCACTCCTTGTGGCCACCGTCGGCGTTGTAGCCCAGCTCGATGGTCTTGGGGCCCTTGGCGGCGTCGTACAGCTTCTTGGCCTCGGCCGGGTTGTACGTGCACGCGTCGCAGGCGCCCTGGCGGTAACCGGGGATGGCCGGGTTGATGAAGTCGTCGGCGGGGGCGCGGGTGCCGGAGAAGACCGTCTCGGTGATGGTCTTCCGGTCGATGGCCAGCGAGATGGCCTTGCGGACCTGCGGGTCCTTGAACTCGGGGTTGTACTGCAGCGGGACGCCGATGTAACCCACGGCGGCGTCGGGCTCGTCGTGGTAGCGGTCGCCGAGCACGGACTTGGCGGTGGCGATCGTCGACGGCGGCAGCGAGTCGTGGATGTCCAGGTTCTCGGCCTGCAGGTCGTTGAACGCGGTCTCCGAGCTCGTGTAGACCTTGAACTGGAGCTTCTTCCAGTTCTTCGGCTTGGCGCCCGTGAACTTGTCGTAGACGGTCAGGTCGATGGTCTGGTCGGTGCCCTTCTTGTAGGGCTTGTCGAGCTTGAACAGGCCCTGGCCGGTCGGCTGCTCGCCGTAGGCCTGCGTCACCTTGCCGTCGGCGCCGAGGGCCGTCTTCGGCATCGGGTAGAACGCGGTGTAGCCCAGCATCGTCTTGAACTGCGAGAACGGCGCCGTGAGCGTCACCTCGAGCGTGGAGTCGTCGACGACCTTGAGGCCCTTCATCTCCTTGGCCGTCGGCGTCTTGCCCTCACCCGGGTGGACGTCGGCGTAGCCGTCGACGCGCCCGAAGAAGTAGGACGAGCTCATGGCGTTGTCCTGCAGGGCCGCGTAGTTCCACGCGCGAGCGTAGTCGGCGGCGGTAACCGGCGTGCCGTCGTGCCACGTGTAGCCGGACTTGAGCTTGATCGTCCAGACCTTGCTGTCCGACGTCGTGATCGACTCGGCGGCTTCCTCGACCGGCTGCTTGTTCTCGTCGTAGCGGACCAGCGGGGAGAACACTGCGGCGAGGACCTCGGACCCCTCGGTCTCGGTCGTGTTCTGGGGGTTCAGGAGCTCCTGGGGCTCGCCGATCTCCATGCGGACCGGCGTCTCCCCGCCGCCTCCGGCAGCAGTGCCGCCACTGTCAGAGGCGCCACCGCCACACGCGGCAACCGCGAGGGCGAGCAGCGCGGTACCGGCGACGATCTGTGCGCCCTTAGTAACACGCATGGTGAAAGAATTCCTCCCTCTACAGGTGGGCGTTAGCGCTGAGCTGCGGTGATCGTGAGCAGCCTGACGGGGGGATCCTGGTTTTCCCCCCGGGTTTGGCTGACATGGTCAAACCAGCCGACGCCCTGCCAGTCGATCGCGACTATCCCTTACTACTTGCCACCAGGGAGTCTCTGGCGCGTTGCAGTTCGGTCACACGTGTGCCAATCCAGCGTCACAGACATTCAGCCCAACAGGCAACAAATCGTACAGAGCCCGTGTAACCGGTACGGCCGGGACGTGAACAGACGATGAAAATTACCCTCTACAGGAGAGTGGTCGTGCCCTTGCCAGCGCACCGCGCCGCGCTGGGCTACGGTTGAGCAGGTCTTGACGGCACCTTGGGAACCGAGTGTCCCGAGACTCCGTCCAACTGACGCTGCCGCCAACCCGCGCGGCAGGCACCCCACCGACCGGGATCCAATAGAGTCCTTGCCATGAGCCAGCCGGAATCCGCTGTCGCGGACGCCCAGGCGGGCGGCCGAAGCGGGCAGGAGCCGCTGGCCAAGCTCGCCAAGAGATACGGACTTCGCCGTGCCATCGCGCGGCCGAGGTTCCTTGTCTACGTGCGCCAGCTCTGGGAGCGGCGACACTTCATCCTGACGTACGCGACCTCGCGCAACGTCTCGAAGTACACCAGCTCGGCTCTCGGCCAGCTCTGGCAGGTGCTGACCCCCCTGCTCAACGCCGGCATCTACTACGTGATGTTCGGCCTCATCCTGGGCGGCAAGGGCAACATCCACAACTATCCCGCGTTCCTGCTGACCGGGATGTTCATCTTCACCTACACGCAGCGGACCGTCACCGCGGGCGCCAAGTCGATCACGGGCAACCTCTCGATGATCCGCGCCCTGCACTTCCCCCGGGCGTCCCTCCCCCTGGCCTACACGATCCAGGAGCTGCAGCAGCTCGCCATCTCCATGGGCGTCCTCATGGTCATCGTGGTCATCACCGGCGAGCCCCCCACGCTGTTCTGGCTGATGATGCCGGTGGTGCTGCTCCTGCAGACGCTCTTCAACATCGGCGCGAGCCTGGTGATCGCCCGGTTGGGCGCCTCCATGCGTGACCTCAACCAGTTGCTGCCTTTCATCACGCGCACGTGGCTCTATGCCTCGGGTGTGTTCTTCTCCATCCAGGAGAAGGTCGTGGGCAGCGCCAAGCTCCCCCAGTGGGTCGCCGATGTGATGTATATGAATCCGGCGGCCGCCTTCATCGAGTGGATGCGGGACATCCTCATCGAGAGTCACTCTGCCCCTCCGATGGTGTGGATGTCTTGCGTATTCTGGGCAGTGTTCGCACTCGGTTTCGGCTTCTGGTATTTCTGGCGGGCCGAGGAGAGGTACGGGCGTGGCTGAACTTACCAAGGAGCTGTCACAGGTGAAGGGCGAGAAGCCCGCCGTCCCCGGCAAGGATGTGAGAGTGCATCCAGATCCGGAGCCCCAGGGCAAGCGGCCACTCGACGTCCCCACGGGCACTCCGACCGTCATCGTCGACGATCTCCACATCGTCTACCGCGTCTACGGCGCGGCCTCCGACTCCGAGAAGGGCAACGCGGTCAACGCCCTCACGCGCATCCTCAAGCGCCAGGGCCGCCCGCAGATGAAAGAGGTCCACGCGGTCAAGGGCGTGACCTTCGTGGCCTACCACGGCGACGCCATCGGCATCGTGGGCCGCAACGGCTCGGGCAAGTCCACGCTGCTGCGGGCCATCGCGGGCCTCCTCCCACCGCACAAGGGCGCCGTCTACACCGACGGCCAGCCCTCGCTGCTCGGCGTCAACGCGGCCCTCATGCGCGAGCTCACCGGCGAGCGCAACATCGTGCTCGGCTGTTACGCCATGGGCATGACACCCGCCGAGGTCCGTGAGAAGTACCAGGAGATCGTCGACTTCTCCGGCATCGACGAGTTCGTCCAGCTCCCCATGTCCACCTACTCCTCCGGCATGGGCGCCCGGCTCCGCTTCGCCATCTCCTCGGCCAAGACGCACGACGTCCTCCTCATCGACGAGGCCCTGGCCACGGGCGACCGCGAGTTCCGCAAGAAGAGCGAGGAGCGCATCCGCCAGATCCGCGAGTCCGCCGGCACGGTCTTCCTCGTGGCCCACGACCTCAAGGTCATCGAAGAGACCTGCAACCGCGTCATCTGGCTGCACAAGGGCAAGATCAAGATGGACGGCGACCCGAAGGAAGTCATCGCCGCCTACAACAAGGGCTGACCTCTCTCGCGGCGCGACCGCCGCCGCTCACGGCTCGGAGCCTCCCCCCCGCTCCGGCCCGATGCCCTGCCGGGTTACGGCCACAAACACCGACATCCACGCTTTTCGCTGTTGTGTGCGAAACGCGCGCGACTGCAGTGGCAAATGACTGACAGCGAGCCTGCCGTTCCGATAGGATTCGAACGTCAATTCGATCCGAGGTACGCTGATGGAGTGGGAGCGCGCGATGGTGGAGCTTTCGACCGCGATCGACCACCTGGCCACCGAGGACGTGGCCGAGATTCCCCGGATACAGCTCGCCGAGCAGCTGCTGGAGCTGCACTGGCAGATGGCCAGGCTGCAGGCCCAGATAGCGCGTCGCACCGGCGTCCGCCTGCCCTGAGCCCTCCGACCGGCCCGTAATCCCGACAATCACCCACTCCGCAGACTATGACCCACCGCCCCTCTTGGACGGTTGAGAGCACGCCGTAACGGCGGCCGGCCCCGTGCGGGTCAGCGGGCGTCACCCTGGAGGCGCTCAGCCACGTGCGGCGGGTGGCGCCGCCCGTGCTCCGCCGTACAAGATGGGGATTTCGCCGGCCCCCGGGCAGCGCAAAGAACGGCCCCCACAGCCAGCGCATGAAAAAGCCGCCGACCCCAGATACCGGGGTCGGCGGCGGGCTCGTGCGACGCCGCTGCCCTGCAGTGGCGGCGCGCTGCGCGAGCCAGGGCGTGGGCGCGTCCGCCCAGGCCCGTCATGAGATCTGCCCGCTTGCGCGGGGTCTCGCCACCCACGCGCGCCAGTGCCGTCGGCGCTCGGCACCTGTGAGCGCCCCGCCGGCCTGCCGCGTCGGTGCGAGAACGTCCCCAGTCAGCCCCCTGCCGGCCTGCCGGAGCGCCGGTGTTCCCAGTCAGCCCCCGCCGACCTACCGCACCAGAGTGACGGCACCGGGCCTGCCGGGCGGGAACGGGCGGCACGCGGACCGCCCTTCCAGCACATCGGCACGCGACGCGCCACGTCGCGGCGACGACACCGGACCTGCCGCGCCAGAGCGCCGGCAGCCGTCCGGCCCGGGAAAGGGAACACGCCGTTCAGGGAACAGCTGAAGCGCGCGAACGGGACCGCTTCGCAGCCGGTACGGCCGGTTCATGGGCGTCGGCACCTAGGACGCCCGCGAACCGTCATCCCGGCCCTCGGCGAGCCGCCGCTCTACGGCGCCTCGATCGCGTCTAGTCGCGAATCCAGGAGTCCCGCACCGAGCTCGTCAGCGAGTCGGTGGACCATCCGAGCGCGGTCAGCACGTCACCGTAGGTGCCGGTGGCCTTGGTGCCGTTGGCGGACACGACGCCCGAGGTGTCCTCGACGAGCGGCGTGAGCTCGTCCATGGAGGCGGCCTGCGCGGTGCCGGGCAGCGCCTCGATGACCGGAGCCATCTCGACCGGCGCGACCTGGCCGATCATCGGCGACAGCCGGCCGCTCGCGGCGTGCGGCAGGGCCCGCCGGGCCGCCTCTCCGAGGCCGGCCACGATCGACTCGGCCGACAGGGTCTCGACGCCCTTGCTGGTGCCGCTCATGGTCTTGGCCGTGGCCGCGCTGGTGTTCAGCAGGCTGGATCCGGTGCCCGGCAGCACGCTGTTGTTGTTCAGCTTGTTCATCGCGTCGCCGAAGGACGTGTTGAGCAGGCCCGTCGTCGCGTCGTATGCGCCGCGCAGGGTGTCTCCCTCGCTCACGACCTGGCCGCCGCCCTGCTTGCCGGACTTCACCGAGGTCGCGACGGGCTGTGCCATGCGTGCCGCCCCCGACAGGACGGGCACGGGCAGGGACTCGGTCAGGCCCCCGCCGCCGAGCGAGAACCCGCCGACGATCGGCGACAGCTCCGGCAGCGGACCGCCGAAGTTGGTGACGTCCTCGGCCGCGTTCGGCGTGGTGGAGTACCTCTGCCGGTTCTCTGCTGCGATGTCCCGCTCGACGTCCGTCATCGGACGGCTGGGCTGTGCCGCGGACTTGCCCTGAAGGCCGCCGCCCAGCAGCCCGTTCAGCTGGCCGCCGCCGATCAGCCCGCTCAGCAGGCCGTCGTTGAGCAGGCCGCCGCCCAGCAGGCTGTCGAGCGGGCTGTTGGTGCCGCCCCCGTCGCTCCTGACGCCGTTGTTCCCGACTTCTGCTTGTGCCGGCACGGCCAAAGCCGCCGCCAGGCCGAATACTGTGACGGCGACAGCCGCCTTGACTACTCGATTCATGATTGCCTTCCCGGCTCGTGATCGATCGCTCTC
This sequence comes from Nonomuraea sp. NPDC052116, assembly GCF_040680035.1. Classification (NCBI taxonomy): domain Bacteria; kingdom Bacillati; phylum Actinomycetota; class Actinomycetes; order Streptosporangiales; family Streptosporangiaceae; genus Nonomuraea; species Nonomuraea sp. NPDC052116. Next base: position 21,259 of record NZ_JBFAWA010000069.1, read on the forward strand.
GAATGCGGTGGAAATGCGAATCGATAACCCCCGAAAGCCGTGGCGGGCGCGCTATGGGCACCACACGAAGCGTGCCGTCACGGCTGAGCTACGCCAGCAGTTCTACCACTCGCGGTGATCGGCCGCAGGCGCATGAAAGCCCATGTAGCAGGGGTTTGCAGGCCGGTTACCGAGTAAAGGGAGAGCGTTGAGCGGGGAGACAAAACGGGAAATAGACGGGTCTAGTTTCCGATATTGTGCGCGCTCGGTTCGGCATCACGAGCGCGTCGGTTCGGATCGCGTACGGGGAAGCTTTGGATCGCGTACACGAAAACTTGGAGCGGATCCTGGGAAATTTACGTCCCCGGCGGCCCGTGAACAAAGGGTCGCGAAAACAAATGTCACGGGCCGCGGGGGGCGGTTTTTCGGTCGCGTGGGCGCGGGCGACCGGTCAGACGGGCAGCAGCGCGTCGGCGGGCTCGAACGGGAAACGTTCGGCGAAGGCCGGGCGCAGATCCGTCAGCCAGACCGCCGACGGGTCGTAGCGCGCGAAGAACGGCCGCCCCACGATCGAGGGGTCGCGCGCCTGGATGAAGTGGAGCATGAACACCTGCTCGCCCGCGATCTCGGTGACGCCGTCGACGCACACCTTGCCCGGCGTGGCCGACATCGACGGCCCGCGGACCGTGCGGCAGAGCCCCGAGACGGTCGAGTACGCGTCCCTGAAGACCTCGTACGCGCGCGCCAGCGGCACCGCGAAGTAGTCCTGCGGCCCGGTGTCACGCTCGATGAACATGTAATACGGAATCATCCCCATCCGGTGTTGCCGCCGCCACATGTGCGACCACACGGCCGGGTCGTCGTTGATCGACCTGATCAGCGGCGCCTGGGTCCTGATGGTGGCCCCGCTGCCGAGGATGCGCTTGACCGCCGACTCGACCAGCGGCGACTCCAGCTCGCGCGGGTGCGAGAAGTGCGCCATGAACGCGAGGTTCTTGCCCGCGTTCACCACCTCCTCGAACAGCCCGAGCGTGGCGTCGGCGTCAGGGTCGGTGGTGAAGCGCTGCGGCCAGTAGGCCAGCGCCTTGGTGCCGATCCTGATGGACTCGAGCTGCTCCAGGTCCAACAAAGGCTCGATATATCGCCTGATGACGGACTCACCCATGATCATCGCGTCGCCGCCGGTGATCAGGACGCTGGTGACCTCGGGATGCTGGCGAATGTAGGCCACCATCTGGCCGATGTCGTCGGAGGCGAACTTCAGGTCCGCGTCCCCGACGAACTGCGCCCATCTGAAGCAGTAGGTGCAGTACGCGTGACAGGTCTGCCCCTGCTTGGGGAAGATCAGCGCGGTCTCTTGATACTTGTGCTGCATGCCGGGCACCGGCTCGTCGCCCATCCTCGGGACGTTGAGCTCCTTCTGGCCGGCGGGGTGCGGGTTGAGCTGGGCACGTACCCGGTTCGCCTCCGCCTGGATCTCGACGTTCGGCGCCTCGGCCTTGAGCAGGTCCGCCAGCCGGGCGACGTCGGTCGCGGGAAGCATGTCCTCCTGCGGGAAGACGAGCCGGTAAATCGGGTCGTCGGGTGCGGCCGACCAATCTATGAGTTCATCGACGACGTAGGCGTTGGTCCGGAACGGCAGCACGGTGGCGACGGCGCGGACCTTCAGCCGCTCATCGTCGCCGAGCCCCGCACGCTTCAAGAGCTCGTCGAGGTGCTTGGACGTATACGCCTTGAAGCGCCGCGTGCCAGCTTGGTTCAAGATCACTAGGCCGTTCCCATCTTTTTTGTTCGATCGCGTGTAAACCTCACGACCTTGTCGCGCGTCTACGGTTCTTAATACCCGGACGCTGTCAGGCACGTCAGCGGTTCCGCTGGACTCCAAGTTTTCCTTGAGGTTTGTGGGCACTCGCGACATATCGCGAATAGGCATACACTGATTTATCGTGATCCATGACCCTGACCAGCGGGCCTCAGACGCCGACCGCGACCGCGTGGCCGCGGTCCTGTCAGAGGCCCTCGCCACAGGAAGACTCACCAGCGTCGAGCACGCCGACCGCCTGGACGTCGCCTACGCGGCGAAGACGGTGGGCGAGCTCGTCCCCCTCACCCGGGATCTGCCCGAGGTGTCCGCGTCAAACGTGCCCGCCGCCATCGAGCAGCAGGTCATCGACTCGAAGTTCAGCAAGATCGTCCGCAAGGGGCGGTGGGTGGCCTCCCGCAACACCCGGCTGTCCGCCCGGTTCGGGGCGCTCATCATCGACCTCTCGGACGCGGTGCTGCCCGGCCGCGAGATCACCATCGAGACGAACGCCTGGTTCAGCAAGCTGATCGTGCGCGTTCCCGACAACGCGCACGTGATCGACGAGGGCAGCTCCATGTTCGGCAAGCGCAGCGTGACGGGCGGCTCGCAGGCCGACGGGCCGTTGATCCGGGTCACGGGGGCGTCGAAGTTCTCCAAGGTGATCGTGTCGCGCGGGAAGGACGACTGGAACCTCCACTGAGCCGGCGTCTTGGGAAGCCCGTTTCCCGTTCGCCCGACAACGCCCGTCCTGGCCCGGCAGCGACACCGTCCCGCCGCGGTCCGTCCCACGGGCCCGACGGTCGTACACCGCCCCCTCGTGGACCCGACGGTCGTACACCCGTGCTTTCGTGGACCTGGCGGTCGTAGGCCACGCCTTCGCGTGCCCAGGGATCGCGGCCGGGGCGGTCGCGCGATACCGCCGCAGACGCCGGACCTCGGTGCCGCAAGCCCCGCCCCCGACGCCACAGACGCCTGGACCGGTGCGGCAAGCCCGCCCCAGGCGCCGGAGCCCGGTGCGGCAAGTCCGAAGGGGTCACGGTAGGCGCCGGGGGTGATCCACGCGACCGGGGCGACGGTGTGGGGAGCGGGTGGGGTGGTCGGCGAGACTGGAAGGGGCCCTCGGGGGAACCAACAGGGCCTACCCGCCGGTTAACCTGACACCTGCCTTGCCTACGATGCGGACATACCGAGCCCGCGTTCCGGTCAAGCCGTGGCGGCGGGCTCGATGCCGTACGAGGTGATCATTGTCCGACAGCAGGCCCATCGCGATCGACGCCATGGGCGGCGACCACGCACCCCACGAGATCGTGGCGGGAGCGGTGCATGCCGTGCGGGAGCGCGGCCTGTCCGTCGTGCTCGTCGGCTCGCCCCGCGTGCTCTACGAGGCACTCGCCGACCACGACGCCACCAAAGAGGTGCCGATCGTACGGGCCGAGGAGGCGCTGGCGATGGACGAGGGCGCGCTGGCGAGCCTGCGCCGGCCCCGCTCGAGCATCGCCGTCGCCTGCCATCTCGTACGCCGCGGCGACGCCGCCGCGGTCGTCTCCGCGGGCTCGACGGCGGGCATCGTGGCCACCGGCCGGCTGCGGCTCAAAGGCCAGCAAGGCGTGCTGAGACCGGCCATAGCGGTCCCCATCCCCACCCTCCCCAAGCCCACCGTGCTCATAGACGCGGGCGCCAACGCCGAGGTCAAGCCGGAAATGCTGGTGCAGTTCGCCCAGCTGGGGACGGCCTACGCCGAGCTCGCGTACGGCATCGAGACGCCCCGGGTCGGCCTGCTCACGATCGGCAGCGAGGCCGAGAAGGGCAACAAGCTCGTCAAGCGCGCCCACGAGCTGCTGCTGGCCTCCCCCGGCCTCCGGTTCGAGGGGAACGTCGAGGGACACGACCTGCTGACCGGCAAGGTGGACGTGATCACCACCGACGGGTTCACCGGGAACGTGGCGCTGAAGACCATGGAAGGCGCGGTCCGCTACGCGTTCTCCGAGCTCAGGGCGGCCGTCACCGACAGCAGGCTGGCCAGGCTGGGCGCCGCGATGCAGCGCTCGCGCATCCGCGAGCTGCGCCGCCGCCTCGACCCCGAGGCGTACGGCGGCGCCGTGCTGCTCGGCCTGAACGGCACCGTCGTGATCGCCCACGGCTCGTCCAGGGCCGACGGGATCAGCGCGGCCTGCAAGCTCGCGGCCGACCTGTCCGCGGCCGGAATCGTGGCCCGCATCGGCGACAAGACAGCCGCCACGCCTCGCTCCCACAGATTGTGGTGACGCCGTAGGGTGTGACCGATCCACAGAAACAGGGGGTTATGTGGACCGGCTCTCCACAGTGGCCAACGGACTCACTTCGGCGCAGGTGGTGGGGGCGAAGCCCAACCACGTGCCGCGGCGGTCGAGCAGGTCGCTGAGCGCGATCGTCAGGGCGAACGTCTTCACCCTGTTCAACCTCGTCATCGGCGTGCTCTGGGCACTGGTCCTGATCTTCGGTGAGTGGCAGGACAGCCTGTTCGGCCTGGTCATCGTGGCCAACGTGCTGATCGGCATCGTCCAGGAGCTCCGCGCCAAGCGCACGCTCGACAAGCTCGCGGTGATCAACGAGGCGCCCGTACGGGTCCGGCGGGACGGCGAACAACGGCTGGTCCAGCCCCGCCAGGTGGTCTTAGGCGACCTGATCCTGCTCGGCCCCGGCGACCGCCTGCTGGTGGACGGCGAGGTGATCGAGTCCGACGGCCTGGAGGTTGACGAGTCACTGCTGACCGGCGAGGCCGACCCGGTGCACAAGCAGCCCGGCGACGAGGTCCTGTCAGGCAGCTTCGCCGTGGCGGGCGCGGGCGCGTTCGTGGCCACGCGGGTCGGCACCGACGCGTACGCGGTGAAGCTCGCGGAAGAGGCGAGCAAGTTTCACCTTGCCCACTCCGAGCTGCGCGAGGGCGTGGCGAACTTCATCAAGTACATCACCTGGCTGGTCATCCCGATCGGGGCCCTACTGATCTACAGCCAGCTCAAGCACTCCGCCGACTTCGGCACCGCGATCACCGGCGCGGTCGCGGGCATCGTCACCATGATCCCCGAAGGGCTGGTGCTGATGACCTCGATCGCGTTCGCCGTCGGCGTCGTACGGCTGGGCCGGCGCAAGTGCCTGGTCCAGGAGCTGCCCGCGATCGAGGGCCTGGCCAGGGTGGACGTACTGTGCCTGGACAAGACGGGCACGCTCACCGCCGGCGGCATGGACCTCGACCAGGTGCTGCCCCTGCGCGACGGCCACCCGGTCGAGGACGCGCTGGCCGCCCTGGCCCACCTCGACCACTCGCCGAACGCCACCGCCCAGGCCATCCGGGCCCGCTACCAGAGCGCCCGGGACGGGTGGACGACCGGTGAGACGGTGCCGTTCTCGTCGGCGCGTAAATGGAGCGGGGCCCACTTCGGCGAGCGGGGCGCGTGGGTGCTGGGAGCGCCGGACGTGCTGCTCGACGGCGGGGACGCCTACGACCGGGCCGCCGAGCTGGCCGCCACCGGCGCCCGCGTGCTCGTCCTGGGCCGCGCCCGCACCCTGCCCGCGCCTCAGACTGCCGAGGCGCGCACCGAGCCGGGCAGGACGCCCATCGAGGCTGACAGTACAGGCGTCGAGGCGGATGGCGCGGAGATCGAGGCGGACGGGGCAGGCGTCGAGGCGGACGACGCGGGGATCGAGACGGGAGGGGCGGGCATCGAGGCGGTGGCGCTCGTCACGCTCAAGCAGCGCGTCAGGCCCGACGCCCAGGAAACCCTCCGTTACTTCGCCAAGCAGGGCGTCACGGTCAAGGTCATCTCCGGCGACAACCCCACCGCGGTCTCCGCCATCGCCACCGGCCTCGAGATCCCGGACGCGCACCGTTCGATCGACGCCCGCGACCTCCCCTACGACGACGAGGCCAAGCTGGGCGAGTTGCTCGACTCCCACACCGTGTTCGGCCGCGTCAGCCCCCGGCAGAAGCGGCAGTTCGTCACCGCGCTCCAGGCCAGGGGCCACACCGTGGCCATGACGGGCGACGGCGTCAACGACGTGCTCGCGCTCAAGGACGCCGACCTCGGCATCGCGATGGGCGCCGGCAGCCCCGCCACCAAGGCGGTCGCGCAGGTGGTGCTGCTCGACGACAAGTTCGCCACGCTGCCGCACGTCGTGGGCGAGGGACGGCGCGTGCTGGCCAACATCGAACGCGTCTCCAACCTCTTCCTCACCAAGACCTTCTACGCGATCGTGCTGTCGCTGCTGGTCGGCGTGGCCGGGGTCATGTTCCCGTTCGCGCCCCGCCACTCCACCCTGACGAACGCCCTGACCATCGGCGTCCCCGCGCTCTTCCTCGCGCTCGCGCCCACGTTCGAGCGCTCGAAGCCGGGGTTCGTCCCCAGGGTGCTGCGCTTCGCCGTACCCGCCGGGGTGTTGTGCGCGGCGGCGGTGCTGCTGTCGTTCTGGGCCGCCCACAGCGGCACGTCCACGCTCGTCGAGGATCAGACGTCGGCGGTGATCACGCTCTTCCTCACCACCTGGTGGGTGCTCGTGCTGATCGCCAGACCGCTCAACTGGTGGCGGATCGCGCTGGTCGCCTCGATGGCGGCGGCGTTCGCGATCGGGTTGACGATCCCCTTCGTACGGCACTTCTTCGCCCTCGAACCCGGCGACCTCAGCAACGATCTGACCGCCGTCGGCATCTCGATCGTGGCGGCGGTAATGATAAGCGTCGCTGTCAAGGTCGCCGGTACCCTTAGAACATGACCGACCCGCAGATAATGCTCACCGAGCGCGTCCAGCAGGCGCTGGCCCGCGCGTTCGGCTCCGAGCACGCCGACGCAGATCCGCTGATCCGGCCCTCCCAGTTCGCCGACTTCCAGGCGAACGTCGCGATGAGCCTGGCCAAGCGACTGCGACGGGCGCCGCGGGAGGTCGCCGAGGCAATCAAGACGGAGCTGTCCGACTTCCCCGGCACGATCGAGGTCAGCGGCCCCGGCTTCCTCAACATCACCCTCGACGGCTCGTGGATCGAGTCCGAGGCGACGCGGATGCTGGCCGACCCGCGGCTCGGCGTCGGCACGATCACGCCGTCGCAGACCGTGGTGATCGACTACTCCGCGCCCAACGCGGCCAAGGAGATGCACGTCGGCCACCTGCGCACCACGATCGTGGGCGACTCGCTGGCCCGCCTGCACGAACACCTCGGCAACACCGTGATCAGGCAGAACCACCTGGGCGACTGGGGCACGCCGTTCGGCATGCTCATCGAGCACCTGCTCGAGATCGGCGAGGAGGCCGCGGTCGCGCAGCTGGAGGCCGGCCAGGGCACGGAGTTCTACCAGGCGGCGCGGGCGAAGTTCGACTCCGACGACGACTTCAGGCAGCGCGCCCGGGTGCGGGTGACCACGCTGCAGTCGGGCGACACCGAGACGATGCGGCTGTGGCACGTGTTCATGGAAGCCACCGTCCGCTACTTCAACAAGGTCTACCAGCTGCTCGGCGTGACGCTGACCGATGCCGACCTCGCCGGCGAGAGCATGTACAACCCCATGCTCCAGAAGACGTGCGACGACCTCGAGGCGGCCGGGACGGCGGTGATCAGCGACGGCGCGCTCTGCGTGTTCCCGCCCGGCTTCACCGGCTCCGACGACAAGCCGCTGCCGCTGATCATCAGGAAGAGCGACGGCGGGTACGGCTACGCCACCACCGACATGGCGGCGATCCGCTACCGCGTCCACGACCTGAAGGCCGAGCGCATCCTCTACGTCGTGGGCAACGAGCAGGCGCTGCACTTCCGGATGGTGTTCGCAGGGGCGCGGCTGGCGGGCTGGCTGCCCGACTCGGTCTCGGCCGAGCACGTCCAGATCGGCATGATGCTGGGCAAGGACGGGCGCCGGTTCAAGACCCGCTCCGGCGAGTCCGTCAAGCTCATGGACCTGCTCCAGGAGGCCGTCGACCGGGCCACGGCGGCCATCGCCGACCGGGGCTACGACGAGGCCACCACACAGGAGATCGCGCACGCCGTCGGCATGGGCGCGGTGAAATATGCCGATTTGTCGGTCAGTCACGACAGCGAGTACGTCCTCGACTTCGACCGCATGATCAGCTTCACCGGCAACACCGGCCCCTACATGCAGTACGCCACCGCCCGGATCCGCTCCATCTTCCGCAAGGCGGGGATGGCTCCGGCCGACGCGACGGGCCCCATCGTGCTGGCCGCACCGGCCGAGCGCGCGCTGGGCCTCCAGCTGCTCGGGTTCGGCGAGCTGGTCTCTCAGGTCACCACCGCGTCCGAGCCACACCGGCTGTGCAACTTCCTGTTCCAGACCGCCAGCCTCTTCAGCACGTTCTACGATGAGTGCCCGGTGACCAAGGAAGGCGTCGACCCGGAGACCAGGCAACACCGGCTGGCCCTGTGCAAGCTGGTCCTGGACGTTCTGGAGAAGGGGCTCAACCTACTAGGTGTCCCCGTTCCCGAGCGTATGTAACTGGCAGTTGGCTCAAAGCCCGCAGATCCGCCGTGGGCGCGCCTTCACCTGGTTGGCGCGCCCGAACGGCTAGGCTTTACGCGGTCATGAATTGAGGCCGAAATGGGGGAGTTCTCTGCCTTGAGCACGGACCTTACTGCGAGCCCCCCAGCGGCTACGGAGTTGCATCGCTACGCTGAGGCGCTGCTCGCTCACCTCGCCGCCAAGGGCGCCGCGCCTCCCGCCACACCAGGTTTTCGCGATATACCCGGCTATTGGCTGCCCCCGGCCATCGAAGCGCTGGTCGCCATCCTCGCCGGCGATGACCCGCTGGAGCCGCTGAGCAGGGCCGCCGGGCGCGACCAGCAGCAGACCGCGCTCTTCCTCTGCCTGGCCCTCGCGGTGTCCGGGCAGGGCAGCCGCATCCACGCCTCCTGGCTCGGCACCGCCTTCGGCGAGCTCTCACTCGACCGGCCTGTCTCCCACGGCCAGCGCTCGCTCTGGCTGGCCGCCGCCCGGGGGGCGTACGGCCCCGCCGGCAAGATCTTTGTGCTGCGCAAACTCGACGCCCTGGCCGTCCAGGAACACGCCGACCCGGAGCAATGGGTGCAGGCGCTGGTGCCGGGCGAGCCGTCGGTCGTGGTGCCGCCGTCGCTGGTCGACTTCCCGGAGATGGCCGAAATCCCCGAACTGGCCAGACCCGCCATGGCGGCCGCCCGCCTCGCGAGACTGCGCGGGCGGTGCGCCGAGATCACCTCGACGCGGCAGACCGATCAGGACACCGCCATCTCGCTCGACAACAGCTCGGGCAGCCCGGCCTCCAGCTGGGCGGAGGACGAGCCGCTCGCCATCCTGCGCTTCCTGATCGGCCTCGGCGGCCCGGCCGGCCCGATGGCCTCGCTCAACTCGTACCTGCTCGAAGACCTCCGCCCCGGCTCCGACCCGCACCTGGCGGCGATCGCCCTGCACGTGGCGGGGCCGATCCTGCGCGGCGTGGCCGAGGAGCTCGAAGCCGACAGCCGCCTCGCGCCGCCCACCACGCTCACCGTCGCCCTTCTCGGCCACCGCATCCACCTGCGCCCGGAAGGCCCGGAGGCGTCGTCGCTGGCCGCCGCCGAGGCCGCGCTCGTCGAGGACGGCGTCATGCCCCGCCCCCGTCCGTGGGCGGCCATGGTCCTGATCGTGGCCGGCATCGCCTGCCTCGTCGGGGCGGTCATCTCCAGCCGCCTGTTCGCCGCCGCCGCGGTGGCCATGATCGGCCTGGCCGGCTGGCAGCTCTGGCAGCGCCGCAAGCTCGTCGAAGCCGACGGCCGGTACGTGGCCGCCCAGGTCAGCGAGCTGAAGGAGCTGGCGGAGGGGGCGGTGTGGGCCCTGCACGCGTACGCCAGGGAGGCGGACGAACGCGCCAAGCAGGCCACGGAGGACGCAGCCGAACTGACCCGCCTCATCCGCCGCGGCCCCCGCGCCAGCTGACCCACTCCTCACTCAGTCGGCTCACTCACGGCCACCGGACTGAACGTTACGCTCGTCGGCGCGCGTGAAATGCGGGCCAAACGCTTCCGCTCATCGGCTGCCTGACATATGGGCAGGGCGCTTATGGTTGTCGGCCGCGTGAGAAACCGACAGGACGCTCGCGGTCGTCAACCGCTTGGCGAACGGGCAGGGCGCTTATGATCGTCGGCCGCACGAGATACGGACAGGACGCTTGCGGGTCGTCGGCCGCTTGGCGAACGGACAAGGCGTAAGCGGATGTCGGCCGCTTGGCGATGCGGACAGGACGTTTGCGACCGCCGGTCCACTCGGCCAACGGCCTGGTGACTAACATCCAACAACCCCACACCCCAATGCGCTGGACGCTTACGGCCATCGGAGCACTCGGCCATCGGACCGGACCTCACGGGCGTCGGCCCGCCGCGGCCGCCGAGCGGCCTCTCACAGCCATCGGCCCCATGGTGACCCGACTGGACACTCACGGCCATCAGCCCGTCGGCGAACGAGCGGACCCTTCAAGCCATCGGCCCTATGGTGACCGAACTGGACGCTCACGGCCATCGGATTGGCCCTCAAGGGCATCGGCCCCGCGGCCAACGAGGCGGCCTCTCACAGCCACCGGCCCTATGGTGGCCGGATTGGACACTCACGGGCATCGGGCCCTCGGCAAACGGGGCGGACACTTACGGTAATCGGCTCCGGCGGCCGTCCAGGCGGCGTGATGTGGACGGGTGGCCTGTCAGGAAGCGCACACTGATCAGTGGACCACATCTGGGCTGTTCAGAGGGCCGGTCGTCATCGGGAACCCGCCCAGGGGCCAGCGGACCGCGACTCGCTGACGGTCCGCCTGAACGGCTCAGGTCGGTGGCGCATCGACGATCCGCCTCCTCACCCGGCCACCGGCTCGACCCCGCCGGCGGTCGTGGTCAGCGCAGCCCGCCTCTGCGCGCCGACCACGGCCCAGCGGCCCGGTTACCACACTCAGGTGGTCTCGATCTCCACGTGCGCCGGCGCGAGCAGGAAGACGCGGTCGGCGATGCGCTCGATCCGCCCTTCGCACCCATAGGCCAGCCCGGCGGCGAAGTCAACCATCCTCGTCGCCTCAGGCATAGCCATGCCCGAGACGTCCATGATTACCGTCTGTCCGTCACGGAAGTGCTGGCCGATCAACGGCGCGTCGTTGTACTTGAGCGGCTGGACCATCACGATTCGTGACGAGTCGACGTTCGCGCGCCACCGCCTGGCGGCCCGCTCGGTCGCGGGGACGTACTCGTCCTCGTAGTTCTCGTCGTCGTCATAGCCTTCGTCGTAGTGATCGACCCCGCTCAGGCCAAGGTAGCTCACCACCTTGCGCACTGCCCCCATCGGCTTGTCCTTTCCTCAGGAACTCACCGTAATCGGCACGTCCCTACACATTGGACGGTAACCGACGATTCCGCATTCGCCACGCGACACGCCCAGCCCTAATTCCATTTTGTACAGCTTGCAGCCCGCTTGCATCTGGATATCCGACCACCGCCCGTCAACGGTCACGTGCGCCTCTCCACTCTCGACGCCTTCACCAGCCAAGGTTTTCCAGCCTAATCGCGGGGCGCGCTGCCTGCTGGGCTCTCCGGTTACTCGTGGGCGGATGCAGAGAGTAGCCATCGGGATGAACCACGCAGAGCCCCGCCAATTCGCCCTCGCCGACTCCCTCTCGCCGCCGAAGTCACCCTCTGTGGTCACCCGCCGGGCCGGCATGACGCCAGTCCTCTATTCGACCGTGGTCGCCTGCCGAGCCCGGCCGACGCCCGTCCTCTATTCAACGGAGGCGACGGAGACGACACTCGAATTCGGTGCGGGGTGCAGACCGAGGAGGCGACGGAGACGGCAGGCGAATTCGGTGCGGGGTGCAGACCGATGCACAGTGGGGTGGATGGGCGCAACGGCATACGTATGAGAATGCGGCGCCTGGAGCCGACGCGTCAGGCGCGTGGACACGCGTCCTGAGCCGTCGAGTGCGGGCGGGCAGCCGGCCGTGCGAGGAACGCCCCACAGCTCCCACCACAACCGGCACAGCACACAAAAAAAAGGGGGTCCGACGCCCAAGGCGTCGAACCCCCTCAAAGATTGTCCGGCGGCGACCTACTCTCCCACACCCTCCCGAGT
>NZ_JBFAWA010000070.1:0-32859 GCF_040680035.1 Nonomuraea sp. NPDC052116
CCCGGTCCATCGAGCCGCGGGCGGGGTGGAAGCGGATGCCCACCTCGCGGGCGGCCTCGATCTCGGCCGCCGTGCCCGGCGGCCAGGGGCGCGGCCTGGCCTGGCTGGCCGTACCGGCCCTGCTGTTCTTCGTCGGCTTCGGCGTCATCCCGCTCATCGGGGTCTTCGTGCTCAGCTTCACCGCCTGGGACGGGCTCGGCGAGATCCGTCCGGCGGGCTTCGACAGCTGGCGCGCCGTGCTCTCCGATCCCGGCCTGCCGCACGCGCTGTGGGTGACGTTCCTGGTCATCGCGATGTCGTGGGTGGTGCAGACACCGGCGAGCATCCTGCTCGGCACGTTCCTGGCCGGCTTCCAGCGCTACCGTGCGGTGCTCTCGGTGATCTACTTCATCCCGCTGCTGCTCAGCTCGGCCGCCATCGCGATCACCTACAAGGCGCTGCTCGACCCGAACTTCGGGCTCGGCGCCGGGCTGGGGATCCCGCTGCTCGTGCAGGACTGGCTCGGTGAGCCCGTCCTCGCCTTCAGCGTCGTGATCTTCGTGGTGTCGTGGCAGTTCATCCCGTTCCACTCGCTGATCTACCAGGGTGGCGTGCGCCAGATCCCGCGCTCGATGTACGAGGCCGCCGAGATCGACGGCGCCGGCCGGGTCCGCATGTTCTTCAGCATCACCCTGCCCCAGCTCAAGTACACGATCATCACGTCCTCGACGCTGATGGTCGTGGGGTCGCTGGTCTTCTTCGACCTCATCTTCGTGCTCACCGCCGGCGGCCCTGGGGACGCCACCCGGGTGCTCGCCCTGGAGATGTACAAGAGGGGCTTCCAGGCCAACCTGATGGGCCCGGCCAGCGCGATCGCCGTCATCCTGGTCCTGGTGGGCCTGGCGCTGGCGCTGCTGTTGCGCCGCCTCGGCGGCCGGGACGCGAGCCACAGTCAGCTGGAAGGTGCCTGACATGACGACGACCCTCGCGAAGAACACCTCGCAGGCGGCGGCGCGGCACTCCGCTCCCGGCCCCAAGAGGGTGACCCGCCGCCCCAACTGGCTGGGCGGCCTGGTCGCCTGGTTCTGGCTGGCGGTCGTGGTCGTGCCGATCTACTGGATCGTCATCACCAGCTTCAAGTCGCAGAGCAACTACTACGTCGAGAACCCCCTCGTGCCGCCGGCCGAACCCACGCTGGCCAATTATCAGATGGTCATCGAGTCTGACTTCATCCGATATTTCATGAACAGCGTCGTCGTCACGGTCGGCGCGGTCGCGCCCGCCGTGGCGGTGTCGTTCATGGCGGCGTACGCGATCGTCCGCAGCGGCAGGGGGCGGTTCCTGCGCTGGACCAACTCGGCGTTCCTCATGGGCCTGGCCATCCCCCACCAGGCCACGATCATCCCGATCTACCTGATCATCATCAAGCTCGGTCTCTACGACACGCCCATGGCGCTCATCCTGCCGTCGATCGCGTTCGCGATCCCGCTGTCGGTGCTGATCCTGTCGAACTTCATCAGGGACGTGCCCAAGGAGCTGTTCGAGTCGATGCGCCTCGACGGCGCCAGCGAGCTCGGCACGCTCTGGCACCTGGCGCTCCCCCTGACCAGGCCCGCCGTGGTGACGGTGACCATCTACAACGCCCTGACCATCTGGAACGGGTTCCTGCTGCCGCTGATCCTCACCCAGAGCCCCGAGCAGCGCACGCTGCCGCTGGCGCTGTGGACCTTCCAGGGCCAGTACAGCATCAACGTGCCCGCGGTGCTCGCCTCCGTCGTCCTGACCTCGGTCCCCATCCTCATCCTGTACGTGGTCGGCCGCCGCCAGCTGCTGGCCGGTCTGACCGCCGGATTCGGCAAGTAACGAGGAGCCGCCCGCCCCGGATTGCAAAATCGGACTGCGGTCCGGTAACGCCTTACCCGCGTAACCGGACCGCAGTCCGACTTATTCTGGAGGCAATGCCATGACCGCTCTGATCACCCGGGACGCCCTCGCGGCCGCCATCGAGGCGGGCACGGTGACCGTGGTCGATGCGCTCGGCGGCGCGTACTACGCCCAGCAGCATCTCCCCGGTGCCGTCCCCCTGGCCCCGGCCGACGTGGACGCCCAGGCATCCGCGCTGCTGCCCGACAAGAACGCCGCGATCATCACGTACTGCTCCAACCCGGCGTGCCCGAACAGCGGCCAGGTCGCCGGCCGGCTCACCGCGCTGGGCTACACCGACGTGCGCAAGTACCGCGAGGGGATCGAGGACTGGACGGCCGCGGGGCTGCCCGTCCAGTCGTCCTGACCGGTCCTTCCGCCTACCGGCCGAAGCTGCCCGCCAGCACCTCCACCCGGTCCCGCTTCGCGTACAGCCCCCAGAAGCCGTCCGCGAGGACGTCCGGGTGGATCACCTCCGGCTCGAACTCGAGCGGCACCGAGGACGAGGTGATCCCCCGGTGCGGCACGCTGCCCTCGATCAGCGCCCCCACGTTGACCGCCCCCACGTACACACCCTTGCCCGCGAGCTCGGTGTTGAGGGTGTGGAAGTAGTTGCGCAGCGCCGCCTGCGCCATGCCGGCGTTGCCCAGGCCCGGCGTCGGGTAGATCCCCGACTGCCCCGCGGTGAACAGGATCGCGCCGTCGCCCCGCTCGACCATGTCGGGCAGCACCTGCCGCACCAGGGCGACCGCCGAGAGCACGAACCGATCCAGGATCACCCGCGCGTTCTCGACGTCCACGTCGAGCGTCGCCGCGATCCCCTCCCCCATGTTCCCGCCGCCGGGGCTGAACTCGGCGACGTCGATCCGCCCGTACGCCTCCTTGATGGCGGCGACCGCGGCGGCGAGCCGGCCGCGCTCGTAGACGTCGGCGGTGAATCCGGCCGCCTCGATGCCGTCGCGGGCGAGTTCGGCGACGAGGTGGTCGAGGTTCGCCCTGGTCCGGGCGACGAGCGCGATCCGGAAGCCCTCGCGCCCGAAGCGGCGGGCGAGGGACAGGCCCATGACGGGGCCGGCGCCGAAGATGGCGAGAGTTCTGGGCATGACTGCTCCTTAATGCATTCAGCTAAGTTGACTGCACTCCCAAGTTCTGTGCCGGAAGCATACGCACAAGTTGGGAGTGTTCTCAACTTCGCCTACGATCGACCGCATGCCGACCTCCGCCAGACCGCTCAGAAGAGACGCGCAACGCAACCGCGACCTGCTGGTGACGGCCGCAAGAGAGCTGTTCGCCGCCCGCGGGCTGGACGTCCCCCTCGACGAGATCGCCCGTACGGCCGGGGTGAGCAGCGGCACCCTCTACAACCACTTCCCGAGCCGCGACGACCTCGTCGACGCCGTCTTCAGCGACCGCACCGCCACCGTGGTGCGGATCTCGGAGCACGCCCTGTCGCTGCCGGACGCGTGGAGCGGGCTGGTGCACTTCCTGGAGCGAGTGTGCGAGCTGCAGGCCGCCGACCGCGGCTACAACGACCTCGTCTCGCGCCGGGGCCCGCAGCCCACCCCGGCCGGCGACCCGGCACTCGGCTACGCGATGATGTCGCGGATCATCGAGCGCGCGCACGAGGCCGGGGTGCTGCGACCCGACTGCACGCTGGAGGACATGGTGTTCGTGACGTGGGGCATCGCCCGCACGGTCGAGGCCACCACCGCCGTCCGGCCCGAGGTGTGGCGGCGGCATCTGGCGCTGATCCTCGACGGGTTCCGCGCCCCGGCGGCGCATCCGCTGCCGGAGCCGCCCCTGCGGCCCGACGAGCTGATGCGCATCATGCGAGAGTTCTGCTGACCGTCGCCCTGACGCCAGGTGACGCCCGCCTGCGGCCCGACATTCCCACCGGGAACGACGACGGCAGATCGCATGGCTCCAAGGTACGCGCGGCCGGGAATGCCCGGCGGCACCCATGCGTTGTGGCGAGCAACCGATTGAAGTTTCAACCAAAGAGGAGGGGTCATGCCCGCCATCACCGCTGACACCCTGGCCCTGCCCCGCGTCGCCACGCCCGACCCGGCCACCGTCACGCGGCGGCCCGTGAAGTCGGTGACGACCGCGCCCAGCGGGTTCGAGGGCGAGGGGTTCCCGGTACGGCGCGCCTTCGCCGGCGTGCCGCAGTCCGCGCTGGACCCGTTCATCCACATGGACCAGATGGGCGAGGTCGAGTACGCGCCCGGCGAGCCCAAGGGCACCCCCTGGCACCCGCACCGCGGCTTCGAGACCGTCACCTACATCATCGACGGCATCTTCGAGCACCAGGACTCCAACGGCGGCGGCGGCACGATCACCGACGGCGACACCCAGTGGATGACCGCGGGCTCGGGCCTGCTGCACATCGAGAAGCCGCCGGAGCACCTGGTGGTCTCGGGCGGGCTGTTCCACGGCGTCCAGCTGTGGGTCAACCTGCCCAAGGCGCACAAGTTCCACCTGCCCCGCTACCAGGACATCCGCGGTCGCCAGGCGGCGCTGCTCTCCTCGGCCGACGGCGGCGCGCTGCTGCGGGTGATCGCCGGCGAGCTGGACGGCCACGCCGGTCCGGGCGTCACGTTCACCCCGATCACGATGGTGCACGCCACGGTGAGCCCCGGCGCCCGGCTGGAGGTGCCGTGGAACCCCGCCTACAACGCCCTGGCCTACGTGCTGGCCGGACACGGCTACGCCGGGGACGAGCGCACGCCGGTGCGCAAGGGACAGCTGGTCGTCTTCGGCCAGGGCGGGGCGATCACCGTCGCCGCCGACCCGGCCCAGCCGCAGGCGGAGCCGAACCTGGAGGTGCTGCTGCTCGGCGGGCAGCCGATCCGCGAGCCGGTCGTCCAGTACGGCCCCTTCGTGATGAACAACCGCGCCGAGATCCTTCAGGCGATGGAGGACTACCAGGCCGGCCGCCTGGGCGTCATCCCCGCCGAGCGCCTTCCGCACACCGGACAGGAGTGAACATGCCGATCGAGAAGCTGGCCGAGGAGTACAAGCGCGGGCGCCGGTTCTTCGACTCGCAGGACTACATCGGGGCCGCCCGCATCCTGGCCCAGGTGGTGGCCGCGGCGCCGGACAGCCTCGCGGCCCGGCTGCTGCTGGCCCGCGCCTACTACCACTCGGCCCAGCTGGGCCGGGCCGAGGCCGAGCTCCGGCTGGTGCTGGAGCGCGACCCGGCGGAGGGGTACGCCTGCCTGCTCCTCGGCCGTACGCTGCAGCGCCAGAACAGGCCGAAGGACGCCGAGCCGTACCTGCGCATGCATGCCGCGATGACCGGCGAGTGACCTGCGCGACGCTGAGCGCCGCCGTCCCCGGACGGTGGCGCTCCGGCCTGCAGTGATATCCATTCGAATATCGACAATCAAGGCATATCAGTCTTGGACAGCGCGAACGGCTCTGTGCTGTCATGACGCCCATGTCCCCTTCGAGCCCCCTGTGGAGCCTTGCCCGCCTGACCGGAGCGGCCGTGGCCGCCGGCACGGTGGTCGCCGCGATCGCGCTGCCCACCGTGGGCGGCACAGGCTCCCTGTTCGTCTCGGCCACCGAGATGCTTGATCTCAAGCCCGCCCAGCTCGAAGAGCCGCCCCTGGCCCAGACCTCCGTCGTGTACGACGCCGAGGGCGACCGCATCGCCCAGTTCTACGCCGAGAACCGCAAGGAAGTGCGGCTGGACCAGATCGCGGACGTGATGAAGACGGCGATCGTCGCCATCGAGGACTACCGCTTCTACGAGCACGGCGCGCTCGACCTGGAGGGCACCGCCCGGGCCCTGGCCAAGAACCTCAGCTCGGGCGGCATCGCCCAGGGCGGCTCGTCGATCACCCAGCAGTACGTCAAGCAGGTCCTGCTGAACTCGGCCGACACCGAGGAGGGCAAGAACAAGGCGCTGGAGGCCAGCTACGCGCGCAAGCTCAAGGAGCTGCGGTACGCGATGGGCGTCGAGGAGAAGTACTCCAAGGACGAGATTCTCCGCCGATATCTGAACATCGCCTATTTCGGCGCGGGCGCCAACGGCGTGGAGGCGGCGGCGCGGCGCTTCTTCGGCGTCTCGGCCGCCGACCTCAACCTGACCCAGGCGGCGACCCTGGCCGGCGCCGTCCAGAACCCCAACAGGACCGACCCCGGGCTCGGCAAGCAACCCCGCAAGCTGCTGCTGGAGCGCCGGAACGTGGTGCTGGACCGGATGGCGCAACTCGGCCGGATCACACCGGATCAGGCGGCGCGCGCCAAGGCGGCGAAACTCGGCTACAAGGGCGTCGAGGCTCCCAACGGCTGCCAGGCCGGCCGCTACCCCTACTTCTGCGAATACGTACGTCATGAGCTGCTCACCAGCCCCGCCTTCGGCAGGACCGAGCGGGCCAGGAAGCAGCGTTTCGCCCGCGGCGGCCTGAAGATCTACACGACCCTGGACCCGAAGGCGCAGCGGGCGGCGGAGACGGCGATCAGGAAGCACGTGTTCGCCTCGGACCGCCCCGTCGCCGCCGAGGCGCTGGTCAAGCCGGGCACCGGCGAGATCAAGGCGATGGCGGCCAGCCGCCCCTACGGCCGTTCGGCCAAGCGGAACGAGATCTCCTACAACCCGGTGGCGGACAAGCGGCACGGCGGGTTGATCGGCTTCCAGGCGGGCTCGACGTTCAAGACGTTCACGCTGATCACGGCGCTGGCGCAGGGCATGAAGATCGACGACGGGATCAGCGTGACCAACGCCTACACCGCCCCCGGCTACGCCTCGTTCAAGAACTGCAAGGGCCAGAACATGGGCATCCCGTCCTGGACGGTCACCAATGACGAGGGTTCGCCCGGTTTCAAGACGCTCGCGACCGGTACGTGGGGGTCCGTGAACACGTTCTTCATGGCGCTGGAGCAGCGGGTCGGCCTGTGCGAGACGGTGCAGACGGCCAAGTCGCTGGGCATCAGGCGGGCGGACGGGGGGCCGCTGCAGGAGTACGAGACGTTCACGCTCGGGATCAACGAGATGGACCCGGTGACCGTGGCCACCGCGTACGCGGCCGTCGCGGCCCGCGGCACGTACTGCGCGCCCATGGTCATCACCAAGGTGACGGAGGCGAGCACGGGCCAGGCGACCTCGTACGAGCCGTCGTGCCGCAAGGCGCTCGACCCGGAGGTGGCCGACGCGACCGCGCACGTCCTGTCCGGCGTGTTCACCAAGGGCACGATGCGCGGGGTCGGCGGCATCGGCCGCCCGGCGGCGGGCAAGACGGGCACCACGGACGGGTACGCCACGGCCTGGTTCGCCGGGTTCACCCCCGACCTGGCGGGCGCGGTCAGCGTCGGCGACCCGCGCGGCTCCCAGCGCTACAAGCTGACCGGCGTCACGATCGGCGGCCGCACCTTCGGCGCGGTGGCGGGCGCCTCGGTGCCCGGGCCGATCTGGAAGGACACCATGATGGCGGCGCTGAAGGACGTGCCGGCCGCGGACTTCACCCCGGTGAACACGGCCCGCTTCGGCGGCTGCGGCCAGAGCTGCGCACCCGCCCGCGAAGACCGCCCGGACCCGGCCCAGGACCAGCTCGCGGACATCGAGGGCTGACCCCGTTCCGACCGCCGTCTCCTGCGAAAGGGCCGGCGTCCGAGTTGCCGGCACACACCACCGTGCTCAGGAGGTTCGCCGGCCGGGGTTGCGCGGCGAGGCGATGATCGGCCAGTATCGTCGGCATGACTTGTGGAAAGGGCGGTCTCCGCCCGGCCCGTTGAGGCCCATCGAGCCGGCCGAGGAGCCGGCCCTCGACATCTCCGCCGATGCCTTGCTGGCGCGTTTCGCGCCTCTGCCGTACCCGCGGCGCATGCGGGCGCTGGCGCTCCACGCCCGCCGGCTGGCCGGCACCTCCCAGTTGCGCGTTCTCCTGGACGAGCTGTCCGCGCGGGATCGGTACGCCCGGCGTACGGCGCTGCACGTGGCCATGGCGGCCCGCGACCTCGACCATGTCCGGGAGGTTCTCGCCGGGCCGGACATGGGGCTGCGGCGCGCGGCGCTGCGTGCGGTGCGGACCCTGCCCGTGCCGGATCCGGCGGTGGCCGCGGCGTTCGAGGACGCCCCTGCCGAGCTGCGGTTCGCGCTGTATCGCACGCTGGCGCTCGGTCGCCGGCACGCGCTGGCCGAAGCGCTCCTGCCGGACGTCAACGCACGGTGGGGGCCGCGTGAGGCGGCGGCGCTGCTGCCGGCCTGCGGTGCCGAGACCGTCGCGCGATGGCTGCCGGACGTCGCCCACGCGGTGACGTCCTGGACGGCGCTGGCCAAACGGCATCCGGGCGCGATCATGGCGGTGGCCGAGCAGGAGCTGGCGGGTGGCGTTCATGCGTGGAGCTGGTGGCGCCGCCGCGGGGCGGGCGTGATGCTCGCGGCCCTGGCCGAGCCGGCCCGCATGCTGGCTCTGCTGGAACGGCCCGATCTGCGCCACAGCCTCCGCGGCCTGCCAGCCGCGGTCGTGAACGCGCTGTTCAGGGTGGATGCCGCGCGAGCCGGGAAGTTGTTCGCCGACCCCGTGGCGACCGGCTGGGAGGGACCGGCGAAAGCGGTGCTCCGCCACCTGCGGTCGGGCTCGGACGCGGAGATCCTGCGTCTGGCCTCGTCCGAACACCGGCTCGACCCGGTGCTGCCCTCGCTGCCGCCCGCCCGCCGGGCCGCGATCTTCGAGGCGGTCGCCGCGCGGAGGGGCGGTTCCACCGGGCTGTGGGCGATGCGGTTGCTCAGATGGCTGCCTCCGGAGTCGGCGGCGGCCGAGGCGAGGCGCATGCTGGCCTGGCACGAGTCGGTGTGGCACTCGCCCCGTTCTCGCCTGGACAATCCGGATATTCCGCTGAAGCTCACCTCCTACCTGCCCTACGAGGAGGCCGTCGGCCCGCTGCGCGAGGCCGCCGTGGCCGGGGACCCGCGGCGGCGCGGGCTGGCCAGGACGCTGCTGATCCAGTGCACGGCCCGGACCCGGGACCGGGCGGCGCTCCACGCGCTCCTGGCCGACCTGGCCCTGCGCACCGCCAACGAACAGGACCCGCTCCGCCGGGATCTGCTGGCCGCTCTGGGGGACGTCCCGCCCGCGCTGCTCGACGACTCCTGCGCGGGGACGCTGGAGCGCATCGCCGCGGACGCCGTCGAGGCCCCGGACTCCTCCCCCGCCACCCAGGACGAGCTGCGGAGCCTGGCCGGCCGGGTCCTGCGGCACCACGACCCGGCGACCGCGCCGGCGCTGACGGCGTGGGCGCTGGGCACGTACGGGAGGCTCGTGGCGCGGCACGGCGCGAGCGGCCTGCCCGGTCGGGAGCCCCGGCCGTCCCCCGTCCGCCGCCGCCACCGCGCCCGCGGCCCGGTCGCGGAGTCGCACCGCCTGGACCGGGTGCTGCGTGCGGGGCAGGAGCACGACCTGCTGGCGGTGCTGCGTCCGCACCTTCGTGCCGCACGCGAGCGGGAGGACTTCACCCTGGCCGTGGCCCTCGCCCACGTGCTCGGCCGCCGTTCATGGGCGCTCGCGGAACTCCAGGACGACCTGCGCGCCGCCATCCGCACGGCGCCGGAGCCGCTCGCCCGCGAGGCTGTCGGCTTGTGGCTGAACCGTCCTCATCGCCGCCTGCGGAAGACTCGTGCCGCAGCCGCCTCTGGGGTGCAAACGCCGGAGCGGTCGAGTGGCCCCGGGATCGCGCGGGAGGAGCGGGTGCTCTGGCTTGTGCGGGAGGACGCGTCCGCCGTGACGCTGCCCGCCGTCTGGCGGACCGTGGCCCGGCGTCGTACCGACCTCCTCCTCCCCCTCCTGGACGGCCACCGCAGCGGCCGTTTCGCGGACCCCGCGTGGGTGCCGCGGGTCGACGGCGGCGACGCCGGACGGTGGACGCCCGCCCAGCGCGAAAGGGTCCGCGCCGAGCTCACCGCCGCCGTCCACGACGAAGGGCTGCCCATCGCCGCGTGGCTGGCCGCCGTCCAGGCGACCGGCCGGATCGGCGGCGGGCTGGACCTCCTCGCCGCATGGGCGGACCGGGAGGAGACGATGCTGGCCGAAGCCGCCGTCACGGCCATGGCGCACGCCGGCGAGCCCGCCCGCGCGGTGCCTGTGCTCGTGGGCCACGCCGGCGGGTCGGCCTCCCGCGTCGCGGTGGCCGCGCTGGCCCGCTGCTGCCGTTCGACGCCTCCGTCCCTGCTCGGGCCGCTGCTGGAGGAGGCGCTGACCGCTCCCGGCAGCAAGGTGACGCTGCGCAAGCTGGCCGCCCGCCAGCTGGGCCGCAACCGCCCGCCCGGCGCGGTGGACGTGCTGCTGCGGGCGTGGGCGGACCCGGGGCTGCACCGGGACGTACGGGTCGCCGTCGCCTCGGTGCTGCGTACGATCCCCGAGGACCCGCGGACCCTGGACGCGCTCGGCGACGCCGCCGGCCGGCACGCCGGCGAGCCGATGCTGCGCACGCTCTTCCAGGCCGACCCGATGGAGTACGCCTCTGCCGCCCGCCCCCGGTACGCGGACCTGGTACGGCGCCTCCTCATGGCCGCCGACCTGCCCGGGGTGAGTTTCCGCGGGTCGAAGGCGTTCGCCGTGTGGGCGCACTGGTACCGGGGCGGCTTCGACGAGATCATCGAGGCCGTGGCCGATCCGGGGACGACCGGGGAGGGGATGGCGGTGTTCCTGGGGCTGCTGCGGGCCGGGGCGATCCGGTCCCAGGCGCTGGACGTCCTGGCCAGGCTGGCCGCCGCCGTACCCGGGGAGGACCTGCGGACACCGGCCAGGCAACGCGTGGACACCATCGCCCGGAGACTGGCCGCGCCCTTGGAGGAGGAGGCGGAGCCGTGGCGGCGGCGGCTCGCCCGGGACGCCATGGACGTGCTCGCCTCCCAGCCCCTCCTGCTGCCCCAGGTGGCCGAGCTCGGTGTGGCCCTGCTCCCCAGGGAAACGGACGGGGACGAACTCGCCGATGCCCTGTGCGCCCTGGCCGACCTGCTCGCGGACCGGCCGGTGCTCGCATCCCGGACGGCCGGCCAGGCCGTCTCGGAGCTGTTCGGCGAGTACGGACGGCGGCCGCCGCCGCTGCCGATCGCGGTCGCGCTGCCCGCGGCCCGGCGTCTGGCCGGCCGCGGTGACCTGTCCGGCGGCCTGTTCGCGCTCATGCTCACCCAGTCGGGAGGGCAGCGCACCGAGTGGGCGGCCCCGTGGCGGGAACTCCTCCGTGACCTGCGCGCCTCCCCGCACCTGGAGGTACGTCAGGAAGCCTGGGACACCTCCGTGGACTGACTCCGGACAACCGGATGGCCCGCGTCCTCGTCCTCGGGGTTGTCACCGACTTCCCCGAGGCGGACCTGGTCGCCGTCCCTTTCTCCCACGCCGAAGTCCGAGCGCATCCGGGCGAACCTGGGCGGCGACGCGCTGATGGGGCGCGCAGGAGGCCCGGCGCCGCCCGGACGACCGCGGCATCGGGTTTCCACGGCAGAATGATGCCGATGATCGTCCCGCCCGCCGCGCGCGTCTGCGTCGTCGTCGCCGCCCTGATCTGCCTCGCCGGCTGCGGCGCGCAGGCTCCCGGCGCCGGGGCCGCGCCGGCTCGTCCCACGGTGACGGGTCTCCCGCCCGGCCACCCCCTGACCCAGCAGCCGCCGACGGTGTGGTCCCCGCCCCCGACCCCGTCCTGCGCCGGCTCGGGACTGCTCCTGTATGCCGAACCGCCCGATGCCGCGATGGGGCTGCGCGTCCAGACCGTGACGCTCACCAACTGCGGCGACACGGCGCGGCAGGTCGAGGGCTATCCGCGCGTCCGGCTCCTGGACGAGGACGGCGAGCCGCTGAAGGTGGAGATCGACCGGGGCGCCCGGCGGGTCACCACCGCGATCAAGGATCCCGGGCCGAAGGCGGTGACCGTACGGCCGGGCCGATCGGCCGCCTTCACCCTGGCGTGGCGCAACACCTACGGCGGCACCACCCGTCCGCCCGCGGTCGGCGCCACGCTCGTCGTCACCACCGGCTCCGGCAGGGAGCGCGTGAGCGGCCTTTTCGACCTCGGCTCCACGGAGCTCCTGGGCGTCACCGCCTGGAAGCCGGTCCCGGTCAAGCGATGAGCCCGGCCATGGGCACTGCCGGTGAGAGGTGACCCTCCCTGTAATCCGATCTGATGATCGACCCGCACGAATGCGGCGATGGCGAGGCGACCCTACGGGCCTGATCACGGCCCCGAGCCGTCCCGAGAGCGACGACGCTTCCGCTCCTTCGCCGGACGCGTCCTGAACTCCTGAGCCGCGCGGCGACCGTCACCGCGCGGCCGCCCGCTCAGCTCGCCGGGGCCTCGGAGTTCGCCATCCGCAGCAGGTCGTCCATGGCCGGCGGCTGCTGCCCGCCCTGGGAGGCGCCCATGCTGAGGAGGGTCGCCAGCGGGATCTGGGCGATCAGCGCCTGGCTGGCCGGGTCGGTGAAGAAGCTCTGCTCACCGTCGGCGGCCTTCAGCAGGGTCTCCTCGACGATCTTCCTGCCCTGGGGATGGGCCAGCCATTCCTGAAGCGTGCTGTCGGCCCTGAGCGCGGCCCGCGGCGACTCCACGTCCAGGTGGATGCGCTGTTCCAGGGGCAGGTCGCGGGAGGAGCTGCCGACGTGCACGCCGTACTCGCCCGGCTCGGCCACCCACTGCCCGTGCCGGGTGCTCCAGTAGCTGAAGGCCCGGGCGTCGAGCTCGATCACCACGCGGGCGCTCTCGCCGGGAGCCAGGCGGACCTTGCGGAAGCCGCGCAGCTCGCGTTCGGGACGGTCCACGTCGGCGACGGGGTCGCTGACGTACACCTGCACCACCTCGGCGCCCTCCCGCGTGCCGGTGTTCGTCACCGTGACCTCGACCCGGGCCTCGGGCCGGGCCGGGTCGGGGACGTGCACGGCCAGGTCGGAGTAGGCGAACGTGGTGTACGACAGCCCGAACCCGAACGGGAAGGCCACGTCCCGCCCTGTGCGGTCGTACCAGCGATAGCCGATGTAGAGGCGCTCCCCGTAGAGCACCTGCCCCTCCGAGCCCGGCCAGTTGACGTGCGCGGGCGTGTCGGACAGCCGGTGCGGGACGGTCTCCGCCAGCCGGCCGGAGGGGTCGGCGTGCCCGAAGATCAGGTCGGCCGCGGCGCCGCCGCCCGCCTGGCCCGCCAGCCACATCTCCAGCAGGGCGGCCGCGTGCTCGGTGAGCGGGCCGGTCAGCACGACGCCGCCGTTGCTCAGCACGACCGCGACCGACGGGTTGACCGCGGCCACCGCCTCGAGCAGCTGGAGCTGCGCCTCCGGCAGGTCCAGGTCCTCGCGGTCGAAGCCCTCGGACTCGGCCTCCGACGGCTCGCCGAGGAACAGCAGCACCGCGGCGGCGCCGCGGGCGGCCTCCACCGCCTCGGCGAGCAGGACGGCGTCGGGCGTCCCGTCGAGGCGGAACCCCGGCGCGAACGCGACCTCGCGCGAGGTGGCGGCGCGGATCGCCGTCAGGGCGTCGTCGAGCCGGGTCGGGTTGATGAGGGAGCTGCCGGCGCCCTGGTAGCGCGGGGTGCGCGCGAACTCGCCCAGCACCGCGATCGGGCCGCCGGACTCCGGGTCCAGCGGGAGCAGGTCGCCGTCGTTCTTCAGCAGGACCGCGCACTCCGCCGCGACGCGGCGGGCGAGCGCGTGGTGCGCGTCGAAGTCGGGCTCCGCCTCCGCGCGGCCCCGCCGCAGCCGGTCGTGGGTGCCCACCAGGCGTTCCACGGCGACGTCCAGGACCTCTTCGCTCAGCTCGCCGGCGCGTACGGCCGCGACGATGGCGGCGGCGCTGCGGCCCCCGGTGCCCGGCATCTCCAGGTCGAGGCCGGACCGGACGGCGGCGACCGGGTCGTGCACCGCGCCCCAGTCGGAGACCACGTAGCCGTCGAAGCCCCACTCCTCGCGCAGGACCGTCGTGAGCAGCCAGGGGTTCTCCGACGCGTACACGCCGTTGACCCGGTTGTACGAGCACATGATCGTGGCCGGCCGCGCCTCGCGGACGACGTGCTCGAACGCGCGCAGGTAGATCTCCCGCAGGGTGCGCTCGTCCACCTCCGCGCTGACGCGCATGCGGTCGGTCTCCTGGTTGTTGGCCGCGAAGTGCTTGACCGACGCGCCGACGCCGCGCGACTGCAGGCCCGCGACCCACGCGGCGCCCATGACGCCGGCCAGCAGCGGATCCTCGGCGAAATACTCGAAGTTGCGCCCGCACAGCGGGGAGCGCTTCATGTTGACGCCCGGGCCGAGGAGCACGTCCACGCCGAGCGCCCTGGCCTCGACCGCGAGCGCCTCCCCGACCTCGCGCAGGAGGCCGTCGTCCCAGGACGAGCCCAGTGCCGCCGCGGTGGGGAACGCCGTGGCGGGCATGCTGTCGGCGAGGCCGAGGTGATCGACCCCGGCCCGCTGCAGGCGTACGCCGTGCGGGCCGTCGGTGAGCAGCGCGGCCGGCACGCCCGCGTGCGGCACCTCCGCGGTCGTCCAGAAACTGGCGCCGGACACGAGCCGCGCCTTCTCCTCGAGCGTGAGCCGTTCGACGACGGGTCGTCCGTCGGTCATGTCGTGACCTTCCTGTCCTGCGGGATGAGTGGAGCTAGCGCGCGCTAGCTGCCGGCGATGTGACGCTAACCTTGGGGCACTAGCGCGCGCAAGTGCCGTGTTGGGGAACATGTCGGGAAACGGGAGGGCGGCCATGGGCGGACGGGAACGGCGGGTGACGGCGAGCGACATCGCGCGGTCCCTGGGGATCTCCCGGGCCACGGTGGGCTTCGTCATCAACGACACCCCGGGCCAGACGATCTCGGAGGCGACGCGGCGCAAGGTGCTGGCCGAGGCCGCACGCCTGGGCTACCGGCCGCACGCCGCCGCCCAGGCGCTCGCCCGGGGCAGCAACCGCATCGTCCTGTTCATCCTGCCCGACTGGCCGGTGGAGCACAGCCTGCGCCGCTACCTGGAGGAGGCGACCCTCGTCCTGGACCGCGCCGGCTACTCGCTGGTGACCTGGACCCGGCACGCTGGCGGCCGTTCCCGCCCGCTGTGGGAGACGCTCGACCCCGACCTCGTCGTCCCGGTCGTCCCCCTCCCCCGCGACGACCTCGACGTCCTGCGCCGGGAGGCGGGCGCGCGGCTGCTTTTCGGCGGCGATGAGCCCTCCGAGCTGCACGAGGTGCCGTCCCTGCGAGCCGGGCCGGCCCTCCAGGTGGAGCATCTCCACGAGCGCGGCCACGCCCGGCTGGCCGTCGCCCGCACGGGTGACCCGCGCCTGGAGCTGCTCGCCGGCCTCCGCGCCTCCCTGGCGCGGACGCGCGCCGCGGAGCTCGGCCTCGAGATCGCCGACGTGCGGACGGTCTCCGACGAGGACGGCTCCACGGCCGACGCCGTACGGGACTGGGTGGACTCCGGCGTCACCGGGGTGGTCGCCTACAACGACGACATCGCCGCCGCCGTCGTGGGAGCGGCCGTGCGCGCGGGGATCGCCCTGCCCGGCCGCCTCGCGGTGGTCGGGCACGACGACAGTCCCCTGGCACGGCTGCTGGTGCCCGCGCTGACGAGCGTGCGCGTGGATGTGGCGGGTTTGGGCAGGTACGTCGCCCATCGCGCGCTCCATACTCTCGGGGTCGAGGACACGCCCCCGGCCGAGCCCGACGTCTGGGCCAGTGTGGTTCACCGGGAGACGTCGTGACCGGGCGTCAGTCCGCCAGCGCCTGCCGGCGGCGGAGTTCGAGCTGCTGCCCGATCCGGGCGGTGTCGCGCGGGTAGGTGACGTACAGGACGGAGAGCAGGAGGCCGTTGACGATCATCAGGATGACCAGCACCCACAGGAACACGCCCTGGATGCCGAGCGTCGCCGCCAGCGAGCCCGCCAGGAGCGAGAACAGCGCCCAGGCGATCGTCTCGAACACCGTCAGCCAGATCGCGTACGCCTGCCCGCGCAGCTCCGGCAGCACGACGCCGGCCACGATGGGCCGGTTGACCGGCGGGTTCAGGCCCTGACAGGCGCCCAGCAGGGCCCAGAAGACCGCGTAGGCGACGATCGTCTCGTACCGGAACTGCGTGCCGAAGAAGGCGATGACGGCGAACAGGATCTGGGCCAGTTGCAGGACCAGGACGCGTCCCCTGCTCGGCATGAGCCGGTCGAGCCGGGGCAGGATGAAGCCGGCGCTCAGCGTGGCGACGCTGTAGCCGACGCCGAACGGGAGCGCCACCAGGATGGCGGTGGCGTTGTCGATGCCGCGCTCGGTGACCAGGAACTGCACGCCGAAGATGGCGATCAGCAGGTGTCCCGACAGGAGCCGGCTCACCATCATCACGGTGTACGTGGGGATGCGGAACAGCCCGACCACGGAGGCGACGGTGACCTTCGCCTTCGTCCGGTCCTCGTTCGCGAGGTCGGCGAGCTGCTTCTCGGAGGATCCGATGCCCGGATCGGCGAAGAAGGCGGCGACGACGAACCCGGCGACGATGCAGACGCCGCCGAGGGTCCACAGCGCCCAGCGCCAGCCGTCCTCGAGTCCGACGAAGACGGCCATGACGGGCGCGAGGACGATGGCGGCGAGCTGGAGCGTACCGAAGAAGATCCCGTTCGCCCGGGCCCGCTGCTCGTCGGCGAAGGAGTCGGCGATGACGGCCATGGCGATGGGCGAGCCGCCGATCACCGCGGCGGACATGAGGGTGCAGCAGATGAGGAGCTGGACGAAGTTCTGGGAGAAACCGGCGGCGATACCGAACAGGCCGCCGGTCACCGTCGTGGCGACCAGCGCGCCACGACGGCCGATCCTGCTGGACAGCCACACCCAGAACGGGCCGGCCGGAACGCTGGCGATCTTGCCGAGCGCCGCGATGATGCCGAGGTGACCGCTGTTGAGCCGGAGCGCGGCCGCGAGCGTGGGGAAGACGGTGTTGATGAGACCGGCTTCGGTGTTGTCGACGACGCTCACGCCGGAAAGGACGGCGAGATTGCGCCAGCGATGGGGGACGTTGGCGGCCTGAGCCGCTCCTGGCTGTACGGACGCGGTGGAGGCGCTGGCATCCATGCGGTGCCCCTGTCTGCAGTGTTGCGATAGAGAGACCGTCGCCTCAGTCGATCGAGGCGGCGGGTGTTGCCGTAAGAAGGCCGAACTGCTCGTCGATGCGGCGCAGGACCGCGGCGGGCACGAAGCCGAGACGGGCGAGGTCCAGCAGGCTCATGGGGGCGGGGGCGGCGAGCAGCTCCGACTGGACCAGGGCCGGGGCCTCCTGCGCGAGGACGTCCTTGGCGCCGGTGACGCTCAGCAGCTCCAGGAGGGGCGCACGGAGCAGGGCAGGAGCCTGGAACTCCGCGCCCGCGGGCAGCGGCACGGCGACGGCCGCCGCGCGTTCGCGCTGCTCGCGGACCAGCAGGTGCTCGCGGGTGACCGCGCCCTCGCGCGGGATGCCCAGGCGCTCGAACTGGCTGGGCGGGGCGTCGGTCTCGACCATGAGACGGCGCAGCAGCTCGATCATCCGCAGCTCCACGTCGTCGTCCACGATCGGGCTCTCCTGCGCCGGGTCCTCGTGCAGGTCGAACAGCAGGGTGCCGTGCTGCCACGGGTTCATCCAGCTCGGGGAGGCGGGCATCCGCATCGTGCGCAGGCCCTTGGTGAAGGCGAACGGCTCGGCCGGCTCCCAGTCCCGCAGCTCCGCCACCGAGAACCTGCTGCGCATGTGGGTGGGCATGAGCGTGAACTCCTCCAGCGGCCCGTTGGCCGCCTCCCTGCCCGCGCGCATGTAGACATAGCGGCCGTCGGTGACGTTCACGTGCCCGCCGTGGATGCCGAACAGCGCACCCTCCCGCAGCGGCCCGTCCTGGGCGAGGTCCGCGCCCTGCATGTCAGGGGTGGGCTCCTGGCCGAAGTAGCGCAGCACGGTCGGCGCGATGTCGATGGTCTGCGCCAGCTCACCCCGCCGCCGATCCCGCCCGCCGGTCCGCGGGTCCCACAGGAACATCGGCAGGTGCACCAGCTCGTTGAACCACGGCATCACCGACTTGGCCCACCAGCCGTGCTCGCCCAGCAGGAAGCCGTGGTCGGTGTTGACGACGAGCAGGGTGTCGTCCCACATGGCGTGCTCGTCCATGAAGTCCAGCACCCGGCCGAGCGAGCGGTCACACATCGACACCAGCGCGGCATACTCCAGGCGGGCGTGCTCGACCTGCCCCTGCGGCTCCAGCACCTTCTGATACGGCGGCCAGTCGAACGCGGGCCCGTCATAGTCGTGCGGG
Organism: Nonomuraea sp. NPDC052116; assembly: GCF_040680035.1. Classification (NCBI taxonomy): domain Bacteria; kingdom Bacillati; phylum Actinomycetota; class Actinomycetes; order Streptosporangiales; family Streptosporangiaceae; genus Nonomuraea; species Nonomuraea sp. NPDC052116. The sequence goes on from NZ_JBFAWA010000070.1 coordinate 18,124, forward strand.
TAGCGGTCCTTGTAGTGCTGGTGGGTGAAGAACGGCTCATGCGGGTCGAACAGCTCGATCTGCAACAACCACCGGTCGGCGTCGGCGTTGGTCTCCAGGAAGTGTAGACCGGCGTCGACGGTCAGGGTCTGCGAGTGCTCGGCCTCGGTCGGCATGTACGTGCGGTTGATCACGTCCTGCCGCTTCATCGCCCCGTACGGGCTCGCCGGGGCGCCGTCGTCGGCGACCACGCCCTTCCACGGGTCGCCCTCCTGGCCCCGGAAGAACTCCCAGGTGCTGTAGCGGGTGTGGTAGGTCGCGCCGCCGTCCTCCCAGTAGTGCGGATGGTCGGAGACCAGGTGCGTGTGCACGCCCGCCCGCTTGAGCAGCTCCGGCATCGAGTCGTCGAACGGCTCCAGCGGGCCCCAGCTGCGGTGCAGGAAGTTGTACCGCCCGGTGTGCATCTCACGCCGCGCCGGCATGCACGGCAGCGACCCGGCGTAGAAGTTGTCGAACGTCACCGCCTTGGCCGCCAGCCGCGCGAAGTTGGGCGCGTCGACGAAGGTGTCGGCGTAAGGGGCGAGCATGTGCCTGTTCAGGCTGTCGAACATGAGGATGATGGCTCTCATCGCGTCGCCTCCTCGGCGTGATCGGCGTTGATCGGCTCTCCGTCGAGGAGCCTGCGGCGCAGCTCGATGAGCGAGGCGATGTGGCGGTCCATCGCCTCGGCCCCGCGCCGGTGGAGCCACTCGTCCATCTGGCCGCCGAGCTCGGCGTCGTAGCCCCGGGGCGGCTCGTCGAACCGGCTGCGGTCACGGTGGCGGTACCGCGCGACCTCCGCCACCCGGGTGTTGATCTCGACGTCGAGGATGCCGATCACCTGCTCGACCGTCATGAACCCGGCACTGCCCAGCCGCGCGTACAGGTCGGGGTCCTGGAAACGCGTGGGCGGGTTGTACGGGCGCGTCAGCCAGTCGGTGAAGACCGTGTGGCCCTCTTCGGTCACGTGGTAGCGCTTGGCGTTGCTCGCCCCGGCGCGCTCCTCGATCGTGTGCTCGACCCAGCCGCGCTCCTCCATCGCCGCCAGCGTCCGGTACGCCTGGCTCATGGTCGTGTTCGAGCGCATGAACCGGCCGTGCGTGTCGAAGAACCTCTTCAGCTCGTAGCCGGTGCTGGGGCGATGGAGCAGCGCGCCGAGCAGCAGAATCTCAAGCTTCATCAAATGTGCCCGTCGTTGTAACGGAGTTAACCGTGCCACAAGTGGAATGGTGATACCATGACACAAGTGTCACCCCCTGTCGATAGGTCCGACCCCTCTTCCTGCTGCATGCCGAACCTGGCTGCCGCCCCGGGCCGCGAGCCGATTCCCGCCGGGCGCGGCGCCCACCTGATCGAGCAGTGCCATGTCGAGGCCGGCGCCTTCCGCATGGGCGACCCCTTCGGCGACGGCCTGGCCGGGGACGGTGAGTCGCCGGTGCACGAGGTGACGCTCGACGCGTACGCCATCGACGCGACCACCGTCACCAACGTCGACTTCGCCCGCTTCGCCGGCGAGACGGGTTATCGCACCGAGGCGGAGCTCGCGGGGATGTCGGCGGTCTTCCACACGCTGGTCCACCCGCGGGCGGACGTCATCGGCCGCTCGCCGCGCGCTCCCTGGTGGCTCGCCGTCGAAGGCGCGAGCTGGCGGCATCCGGAAGGCCTCGGCTCCGACCTGCTCGACCGCGAAGATCATCCCGTCGTGCACGTGACCTGGAACGACGCCCGGGCCTACTGCGCCTGGGCCGGGCGGCGCCTGCCCACCGAGGCCGAATGGGAACGCGCGTCACGCGGCGGCCTCGAAGGCGCCCGCTACCCCTGGGGCGACGACCTCCTCGACGCGCAGGGCGACTGGCAGGCCAACATCTGGCAGGGCTCCTTTCCCGACCGCAACACCGCCGAGGACGGCTGGCCGGGCACCGCGCCCGTGCGCAGCTACCGTCCGAACGCGTTCGGGCTCTGGCAGACCGTGGGCAACGTCTGGGAGTGGTGCGACGACCCGTTCGACCCACGGGCGTACGCCAAACGGGCCCGCGCGCGGGTCCACGACCCGCGCTCCCGGGTCGCCCCGAGGCTCCGGGTCCTGCGCGGCGGCTCGTACCTGTGCCACGACTCCTACTGCAACCGCTACCGCAACGCCGCCCGATCGTCGAACACGCCCGACTCCAGCATGGGCAACGCGGGCTTCCGCACGGTGACGCTCTGAGGCGACGGCCAGGCCGTCGGCCGCAGGGTCATGATTAGGTGGGCCCATGGCAGATGAATCGGGCAAGTCGGCGATTAGGGGCGCGATCCCGACCCCTCAGGCGCTTCTCGCCGCACCCGGTTACGTGGCCCGGCGGCTCCACCAGTCGTACGTGGCCCTGTGGACCCGCGTGGTCGACCCCGTCCTGACGGGCCCCCAGTTCGCGGTCCTCACCGCGGTCGACCACCATCCGGGCGTCGATCAGGGCTCGCTGGCCTCGGCGGTGGCGCTCGACCGGTCCACGATGGCCGACGTCGTCCGTCGGCTGGAGGACAACGGGCTGATCGTCCGGCACACGGCGCCGCATGACGGCCGGCGCAAGCTGCTGCACCTGACGGAGGAGGGGTCCCGGCGGCTGGCCGAGGTCGGCAAGCGGGCCCGGGAGCTCGACGAGCAGTTGCTGAAGGGCTACTCGCCGGCCGAACGGGAACGCGTGCTGCGCGAGATGACGGCTCTCGCCGCCCGGTGGGAAGGGCTCACGGCCAGCGAGTGAAGCGCCCGGCGGGGGACGTCAGTTCCTCGTCTCACTGGAGTCATATCCTGCCCCACCTCTTGCTTTCTTTCGATCGTCCGTGTTCGGATTAATTCTGGCCCCGATCAGGAGAGGCTGGAGGAGCGTTGGCGGCGAGCCAGTCGTACCACGTCACGATCGTCGGCGGCGGGTCACGCGGCCTTCGGGCGGCGCCCGGCCGGCTCCGCCTGGTCTGGGCGTTCAGCCCGCGGGTGACCTCCGCCGCCTGGCTCCCGTCCATCACGATCATGACGATGTACCACGTGGCGCTCGACCGCATCACCGGCCCGTCCGGCGACACGGTGACCGCGAGCACGTGATGAAGCCCGCGCCGTTCACCTACCACCGCGCCCGCGACGTCGCCGGTGCGATCTCCCTGCTCGTGGAGCTGGGCGAGGACGCCAAATATCTCGCGGGCGGCCAGAGCCTGGTCGCCATGATGAACTTCCGCCTCGCCCGGCCGGCGCACCTGGTCGACCTGGGCGGGCTGCGCGGCGAACTGGCCCGCCTCCAGGAGGAGGACGGCGCGCTGCGCGTGGGGGCGCTCACCACGCACCACGAGGTGGAGCGGGCGGCGCTCGGCCCCGGTTTCGCCGTGCTGCGGGAGGCGATGCGGTGGGTCGGGCACCTGCCCGTCCGCACCCGCGGCACGGTGGGCGGCAGCCTCGCGCACGGCGACGCCACCGCCGAGTGGTGCCTGCTCGCGCTGCTGCTGGACGCCGAGGTGGTCGTCCAGGGGGCGAGCGGGCGCCGCCGCCGCGTCCCCGCCGGGGACCTGTTCCTCGGCTTCTACACGACGACGCTGGCGCCGGAGGAGCTGATCGTCGAGGTGGTGTTCCCCCGTCCCGCGCCGCGTGCGGCCCTCACCGAGCACGCCGAGCGGCGGGGCGACTTCGCCGTCGTGGCCGCCGCCGTCGATCTCGACACCCATCGCGTCGTGCTCGGCGGCGTCGCCCCCGCGCCGGTGCGGGTTCCGGCGGCCGAGGCGGTGCTGGCCGGCGGCGGGACGTTCGCCGAATGCGCCGAGGCCGCCGCGGCGGCCATCGACCCGCCGTCGGACGGCAACGGCGGCTCCGGATATCGCCGGGTTCTCACCCGGACCCTGGTCGAACGCGCTTGCGAGGCGGCGATGACGCGATGAGCTGGGTCGGAAGGTCGGCCGCCCGCCGGGAGGACCCGCGGCTGCTGAGCGGTCACGGGAGGTTCGTCGACGACCTCCACGTGCCCGGGACGCTGCACGCGCAGTTCGTCCGCAGCACGGTCGCCCACGGCACCGTGACCGGTGTCGACCTGTCCGCGACGCTGGCGACGCCTGGCGTGGTGGCCGCGTTCACCGCCGCCGACCTCGACCTGGGCGACATCACCGCGATCCTCGACCGGCCGCCGTCGGAGTTCGTGCCGACGGCGATGCCGGTGCTGGCCCGCGACCGGGTGCGCTACGTCGGCGAGCCGGTCGCCGTCGTGCTCGCCGGCAACCCCTACGCCGTGGAGGACGGCGTGGAGGCGGCCCGGGTGACCTATGAGGCGGACCGGCCGGTGGTCTCCGCCGAGCAGGCGCTCGCCCCCGGCGCGCCGCTCCTGCACCCCGCCGCCGCGGCCAACACGCTGGTGGACGTGTCGATGTTCGCCACCGAGGGCATCGACGCCGTGTTCGCGGGGGCGCACCGAGTGGTGCGTGTGCGGGTGAACTCCGCCCGGCAGAACGCGCTGCCGCTGGAGACCCGGGGCGCCGTCGCGAGCTGGGACCCGCGCGAGGAACAGCTCGTGGTGCACACCTGCACGCAGGTGCCGCACCTCGTCCGCACCCTGCTGGCCGAATGTCTCGGCCTGGACGAGCGAGCCGTCCGCGTCATCGCGCCCGACATGGGCGGCGGCTTCGGGCTGAAGTGCGTCGTCGGCCGGGAGGAGCTCGCCGCCGCCGCGGCGGCCCTGCGGCTGCGCCGCCCGGTCAAGTGGATCGAGGACCGGCGCGACGCGCTCACCGCGTCGTTCCTGGCCCGCGAGCAGCACTACGACGTGCGCGCCGCGTTCGACGAGGACGGCAGGATGCTCGCGCTGGACGCCGGCATCGTGTGCGACATGGGCGCCTACTCCTGCTATCCGTTCACGGCCGGGATCGAGCCGCTGATGGCCTCGGCGGAGCTGCCCGGCGTCTACCGGGTGCCCGCCTACCGGGTGCGCGCCCGGGCCGTCACCACCAACAAGGCGCCGTCGGCGCCGTACCGAGGGGTGAGCAGGCCGCAGATCGTCATGGTCATGGAGCGGCTGATGGAGCGGGCCGCCCGCGAGCTGGACCTGGACCCGGTGGAGGTCCGGCGGCGCAACCTGATCACCGAGTTCCCCTACACCGGGGTCAACGACGTCACCTACGACCCCGGCTCCTACCTGGAGTCGCTGGACTTCTGCGAGCGGCTGCTGCGCGACGAGGGCTGGTACGAGCGCCGGGAGGCCGCCGCCGCCGAGGGCCGCCATGTCGGCATCGGCTACTCCTGCTTCAACGAGCGCACCGGCTACGGCTCCGCCGCCTTCGCCAGGCGCAAGATGGCGGTGGTGCCCGGCTTCGACCTGGCCGAGGCGCGGATGGACCTGAGCGGCACCGTGACCGTGACCACCGGCACGATGAGCCACGGGCAGAGCCACGAGACCACGATGGCCCAGATCGTCGCCGACCGGCTGCGGCTGGACATCGCCCAAGTCAAGATCCATCAGGGTGACACCGACCGGGTCCCGTACGGGTTCGGGACGTTCGCCAGCCGGTCGGCCACCATCGGCGGCAGCGCCGTCGCCCGGGCGGCGAGCGCGCTGGGCGACCGGCTGCTGCGCCTGGCCGCGTACCTGCTGGACACCACCGGCGACAACGTCGAACTGCACGACGGGTCCGTACGGCGGCGCGACGATCACGGGCGCGCCCTGTCCTACCGCGAGCTGGCCGAGGTGGCCTACCTGAAGGCACACCTGCTGCCGAAGGACGCCGAGCCGGGACTGACCGCGAGCGCGTCGTTCGACGTGCAGGGCGACGGCACGTTCTCCAACGCCGCGCACGGCGTGGTCGTGGAGCTGCACCCCGGCACGGGGCAGGTGGAGATCCTGCGCTACGTCTGCGTGGAGGACTGCGGCGTGGCCATCAACCCGCAGGTCGTCGAGGGCCAGTGCCGCGGGGGCATCGCGCAGGGCATCGCCGGGGCGCTGTTCGAGCAGGTCACCTACGACGCCCAGGGGGAGCCGGAGTGCGCGTCGTTCATCGACTACAAGGTGCCCACCGCCTGCGAGATCCCGGACATCGAGATCCACCACCTGCAGACGCCGTGCGCGTTCACCGAGAGCGGCGCGAAGGGGGCCGGCGAGGGCGGCACCATCGGCGCCCCGGCTGCGGTGCTCAACGCGGTCAACGACGCCCTCCGGTCCACCGGCGTGGAGCTGGACGACACCCCCATCAGGCCCGAGACGGTGCAGCGGGCGATCGGAGCGTGCCCGTGACGGAGAAACTGCTGATCAGCCTGACCGTGAACGGCCGGCGCCACGACGACCTGGTGATCGAATCGCGCTACACGCTGGTGGACGTGCTGCGCCACCACCTCGGCCTGACCGGTACGCACGTCGGCTGCGAGCACGGCGTCTGCGGCGCCTGCACGGTCCTGCTCGACGGCGCCCCCGTGCGCGCATGCCTGATCTTCGCCGCGCAGGCCGAGGGGCGGGACATCCGCACGGTGGAGTCACTGTCCCACGACGGCGGGCTGAACGACCTGCAGCGAGCGTTCTCGGCCTGCCACGGGCTGCAGTGCGGGTTCTGCACGCCCGGATTCCTGATGCTCGCCGAGGGATTCCTCGCCGGACGTCCCGACGCGACACGAGAGGAGATCCGCGAGGTGGTGTCCTCGAACCTGTGCCGGTGCACCGGCTACCAGAGCATCGTCGACGCGATCGAACGGTGCGCCCGCGAGCGGCGCGAGGCCCGGGGAGACGCGCGATGATCCTGGACAACGAGATCACCGTCCCCGGCCCGCCCGACGAGGTCTTCGCGCTGATCAGCGACGTGGAACGGGTCGTGACGTGCCTGCCGGGCGCCGCGCTCGACGGCCGCGATGGCGACGCCTACCAGGGTGGGGTCACCGTCAAGGTCGGCCCCGTCACCGCCGCGTACACCGGCACGGTCCGCTTTCTGGAGGTGGACGCCGGGCGGCGGCTGCTGCGGCTGCAGGGGCGGGGCGCCGACACGCATGGCGGCGGCGACGCCGAGGCCGAGGTCGTCCTCACCGTGGAGGAAGCGCCGGCCGGGTCGCTGCTGCGGGTCCGCACCGACCTGCTGATCCGCGGGAAGATCGTGCAGTTCGGCAAGGGAGCCATCGCGACCGTGTCCGGCAGGCTGCTGCAGCAGTTCGCCGCGAACCTCGCCACCCTCATCGGCGCCCCGGCCCTCTCGGCCGCGTCGGTTCCCGCCCGGCCCGCGACGCGGGAGCTGGACGGTCTGGCGATGCTGCTGCCGCCGGGCGCGATCAAGTACGCGCCGGTCGCCGCCGCCTTCGTGGCGGGGCTGGTGCAGGGCTGGCTGCTCTGCAAGGTCCGCTGCCAGGCCAAGCTGATCAAGGAGTTGCGCCGTGGCTGACGGGCACGGAGCACGGCCGGGGGTTACTCGGTGGCCACCCGGACTCCGAGCGCGATCAGGGTGGCGCCGAGGAGCGCCTCCTGGACGCGCCGGACGCGCCGGGAGCGGAGCAGGTGACGAACGCGGTGCACGCTCAGGGCGATCAGGCCCAGCCCGGTCATGCTGAAGGCGACAGCGATCATCGCCAGTCCCAAGGCGACCGGCACGGCCTGGCCCGGCGAGCCGGCCGGCACGAACTGCGGGAGAGCGGCCAGAAAGAACAGCGTGGCCTTCGGATTCGTGAGGTTGGTCAGGAGCCCTTGCAGGAATGGCGTGGCGCGCCGTTCGGGCTCGGTGAGAGCCGGTTCGACACCCCCGTGCGCGGGGCCGATACGCCAGGCCGCCCACAGCGAACGGGCGCCGAGGACGACCAGCACCACCGCACCGGTGAACTTGACGAGCGCGAACAGCGCCTCGCTGCGCAACAACAGCTCCGCCAGACCAAAGGCGACCAGCGTGGCGTGCACGAAGAGCCCCGCCGCACAACCGAGCGCGGTCCGCATACCCGCTGACCGGCCGGACTTCATCGTGCTGCGGACGACCACGGCAGTGTCGAGACCGGGCGTAATCGTGATCAGCAGGCACAGTCCGATGAAAGGCAACAAATGATCGGTCATCACACGATTGTGCCGCAGGACAACGCGATGCCGATGGGTGAACAAGCGCACCGTATCCTCCGATGAACCTTCATGATCCGGCAAGCCTGCGGGAGACGTCGATGTCAGCGCTTTCACGGACCTGTCCGTCGCCCCCGGTCCGGGAAGCTGTGGGCGGGGAGGCGGCGGTGTGGCTGTGGCCCGGCCGCGCCCTGTACGCCGGGCCGTCCCTGCGGCTGGGCCCGCACTCCGGCGCGGTGGCGTGCGTGGCCGTCGGCGTGGACGCGCCCTTCGCCGTACGGCGCGCGCCCGGCGGCGAACTGCGGGCGCGGACCGCTCTCATCCCGCCACGGGTCCGGCACCAGCTCACGGCGGGCGGCGACCGCATGGTCTTCCTCTACCTCAACCCGGGCTCGGCCGAGGACCGTGCATGCCGGGCCAGGTTCACCGGCGGCGATTACGGCGTCATGACCGGTCACGAAGCCGAGGCCGGCCTTCTGGTCCGGGCGGCGGCCATCTCCGCGCACAGCCCGGACGGGCAGATCACCGCCTGGACGGACGAGGCCACCGGCCATGAGACGCCGTCGTTCACCGACCCCCGGATCGCCGCCGCCATGCGCCGCCTGATCGGCGCGGACGAGCCCTTGCCCGCCGCGCTGCTGGCCGCCGAGCTGGGACTGTCGGAGTCGCGCTTCCTGCGGTTGTTCAGGGAACGTACGGGCACCTCGTACCGGAGGTTTCGGCTGTGGGCGCAGATGCACCGGGCCGCTCGTGCGCTGGCCGCGGGCGAGAACCTCACCCGGGCCGCGGCCGACGGCTACTTCGCCAGCCCCTCCCACTTCAGCACCGCGTTCCACGCGATGTTCGGCCTTCCCCCGAGTGCGCTGCTCTCCCGGCAGCTCACGGTCCGGTGCCTGGATCGCCTGGTGTGACGGGACGGCTCACCAGGCGATGGCGGCCAGCAGCGCGCCGCCGCCCACGGTCTCCACCCAGAAATACAGCCACGAGGGATAGAACGCCGACGACCGCTCGACCGTCCGCGCCACCAGCCGGCCGGCGGCCATGCCCAGCAGGGATCCGGCGACGGTCACGACCACGCCCGTCCGGATCCCGCCCATGTCGGCCGCCGCGGCCAGCAGCAGGCCCGCGACGGCCACGCCGAAGCCTCCGTACACGGCACGAACCTCGGTCCGGGCCTCGACCGAGTCGGCCACGATCCGGAACGGCCTGATCAGCGCGGCAGGCGCGAGGAGGCCGTAGACGCCCATCCCGAGGAAGAACACCGCCGCGGCGGCGATCACGACAGTCGACATGAAAGTACTCCCCTTTGTGTGACGGCAGCTTGCCTGGCCAGGACAGCCTGCCGTTCGCGCACCGCACCCGGCTTTCACCGACCCGCCATGTTCCCGGACGAGACCGCACTCGACTGCCCGTAGCCGCGTGCAGGACCGCCACGCGGACGGGCCGGGCCGCAAAATCGTTCGATCGCGGCGGCGGTCACGATCTACGATGCGGACGCGTGGGCAACAGATTGAGCCATGTCGCGACGGTGAACGAACAGATCGCCGCCGACGGGCAGTACACCGCCGGGGACGGCACCCTCGTCACCGTGGGTCCCGCGCTGGCGGCGGCGATCGCCAGCACGGTGAGTCATCCGCCGGACGAGCCGATCGCCGCGCCGGCCGCCGCGGGCCACCGGACGTCTTTCGAGGTCACCGCGGAAGGCAGCCTGCAGGCCGCGCGGCGGCTGCACCTGGCGGGCGCCGAACGGATCGCCGTGCTGAACTTCGCCTCGGCGCGCAACCCCGGGGGCGGCTACCTCGGCGGGGCCAAGGCGCAGGAGGAGGACCTGTGCCGCGCGAGCCTGCTGTACCCGTGTCTGCTGAACGCCCCCGACTACTACGCCGCGCACCGCGCCTCCTCCGACCTGCTGTACAGCCACCGGGTCATCTGGTCTCCCGACGTGCCGGTGCACCGCGACGACCGCGGCCGGCTGCTGAGCGAGCCGTACCTGGTCTCGTTCCTGACCTCGCCCGCGCCCAACGCCGGGCAACTGCTGCGGCGCGATCCCGGCGCGGGGCCGCGGATCCGGCGGGCGCTGCACGAGCGTGCCGGGCGCGTGCTGGCGGTCGCCGCGCACCACGGCGCGCGGCACCTCGTGCTCGGGGCGTGGGGGTGCGGGGTGTTCCGCAACGACCCGCATGAGGTCGCCGCGGCCTTCCACACCCACCTGGCCGAGGGCGGGGTGTTCGAACGGGTGGTGTTCGCGGTGTGGGCCCGGTCGGAGGAGTCGGCTAACCGGGCCGCGTTCGCCGAACGCTTCGGGGCCGGGTGAGCGTGTCGGCGCGGGTTGCTCGACCGCGTATAAATTGCGGGGATGACCTTCGATGATCTCATCCCGTCCGCCGGTGAGTCGCCGCTGGTATCGCGGCCGGTGACCCAGGCCGTGATCCTCGCCGGTGGCAAGGGATCACGCCTGCGCCCTTACACCGACACCCACCCCAAGCCGATGATCGAGATCCCGGGCACCGGCCTGCCCATCATCGGCCACCAGCTGGAATGGCTGGCGGCGGAGGGAGTGACCGATGCCATCATCTCCTGCGGCTACCTCTCCGAGGTCGTGCTCGACTGGCTGAGCGGGGCGAGTCTGCCGCTCAAGGTGACCCCGGTGATCGAGACCGAGGCGCTCGGGCGTGGTGGCGGGCTGAAGTTCGCCGCCGCCTCTCTGCCCCGGCCGGATGAGCCCTGGTACGCGACCAACGGCGACATCTGGACCCGCTTCAGCCTGCGCGACATGGCGGACTTCCACCATGAGCGTGACGCCCATGCCACCCTCGCCCTGGCTCGTCCCCGGCTCCCTTGGGGCACCGTCGACATCGACCGTTTCGGCAACGTCCTGGACTTCGTCGAGGCTCCGCCGTCGCCCTATCCGATCAATGCCGGGGTCTATGTCTTCTCCGCCGAGTTCGCCTCGATGCTCCCGGATGTCGGCGACCATGAGCGGAGCACGTTCCCCTACCTCGCCCGCCAGCGTCGCCTGGCGGGTTATGAGTTGCCGCAAGGGGTGTACTGGCGGGCCATCGACACCGCCAAGGATTTGAACGAGGCCGCCAAGGAACTGGCCGCCTTCCGCAAGAAGAACACGGCGTCCTGACCGCACCGGACGGATGGTCATAACTCAAAAGAGTGCGTGGCGCGTTACTTCATTTTCGCCGTGATGCCGGGGAGTGTGGACCGTACGCCCATCTCTGCAGGGAGGATGACGTTGTCGACATCCGTGGGCCAGGAACCCACTCCCCCGAACGTGCCGTTCCTCGATGTCCTGGATCCGGCCTTCGATTTCGGCGCCCCCGAGGTCTTCGCGGCCCAAGCGGAGAGCTGGTACGCGACCAGCCCCATCGGCCTGCTCGTCCTGCGATATGAGCAGGCCAATGACCTCTTACGCGACCGGAGGCTGGACCACAACGGCAAGCGGTACCTGGAGACGAACGGGGTCTTCGACGGTCCGATCTACGACTGGTTCGTCCCGATGATCGTCAACCACGAAGGAGAGGATCACCGCCGCCTGCGCCGCCTGACGAGCAAGGCGTTCACCGCGCGCACGGTGGAGAGCCTGCGGCCGTTCATCCGGGAGCAGGCCGAGCAGCTGACCGAGGGCCTGGCGTCGGGCGGGACGTGCGAGTTCGTCGAGGACTTCGGCTCCCGGCTGCCGCTGACGGTCATGTGCCGGTTGCTCGGCGTGCCGCCCGAGGACTACGACGTCTTCGGAGCCTGGACCAGGGACATCGGCCTGGTCTTCAGCCTCGCGACCGGCGGCGATGTCGTCGCCAGGGTGGAAGCCGCGGTACGCGGCCTGAACGACTACGCCGACTTCCTCATCGAGGAGAAGTCGGCCAGGCCCACCGACGACCTCAGCTCCGCCCTGGTCGCGGCGTACCAGGCCGACGACGGCCGCGTCACCAGGGACGAGTTGCGCAACCTGCTGGTCACGCTCGTGTTCGGCGCGCAGGACAACACCCGCTACCAGCTCGCGAACGCCATGGTCGTCTTCGCCGAGCACCCCGACCAGTGGACCCTGCTGGGGCAGCGGCCGGAGCTGGCGGCCCAGGCCGTCGAAGAGGTGATGCGCTGGCTTCCCTCGGCGGGCACCATCTACCGGTTCGCCGCGGAGGACTTCGACTACGAGGGCCTGCACATCGCGCGCGAGACGTTCCTCACGATGTGCGTGAGCATCGCCCAGCGCGACCCGCGCGCGCACAAGAACGCCGATCGATTCGACATCACGGCGGTCAGGGACAGTCCCCCGCTGCAGTTCGGCGCGGGCCCGCACCACTGCCTGGGCGCGGCTCTGGCCCGCGTCGAGATCGGGGAGGCGCTTCCCATCCTCGCCGCCCGGCTGGGCCCGCCCTCCGTCGCGGGGCCGGTCGCCTGGCAGGGCCCCCTCGGGATCCAGGGCCCGGACACGCTGCCGCTGCGCTTCGGCTGATCAGGACCGGCGCCCCCCGGTTGGCGAAGTAGATCGAACGGGAAAGGCCCCGTGATCAACATCAGTGATCACGGGGCCTTTCCCGTGTCAGGAGCTGTATGCCGAGCCAGCTTCACCGCTGAAAGCAACAGAATGAGGATGGTTTGCATCTAGCAGCTGCGGTTGGCAGGGACTTCAAAGATGAGTCCGAAACCGTCCTCTTCGTCCCAGTCTTCTCCAACCTTGACGAAGCCGAAGCCGGCGATCGTGGCCAGGGACGCCACATTGTCGGGACTGATCGTCGCCCGTACGGTCTTGACCGCCGGTTCGGCCGCGGCCCGGCGCAGCAACTCGATCAGGATGGCTCGGCCGTACCCCTGGCGACGGAAGTCGGGAGCGACCGCGTAGCCGATCTCTACCATGCCCGCCTCATCCGGCGGTCCGTGAAAGCCGGCATGACCGATGACGACACCTTCGGGCCCGGTTACCACCTGCCGCGCTATCCACGGTGCGTGACCAGGATCGGCGGCCATCCGGTCGATCCGAATCCGCCACAGCCACCGTGCTCTGTCTGTCACGAAGTACTCGGTCAGAGCCACCCCAGCCGTGTTGCTGGCTGTGGGCAGATCCCCATCGAGCAGAGCGGACATCGCGGTGCTCGACAACTCGACAAAGCGCACATGCTTCGGACTGGTGGGGAACGACGTCTGGCGATCGGCTTCATCTGTCACCGTGCGATGGTGGCAGAGTGCCCGACAGACGTCCACGAAGTTTGGAGTGATTGATCAACCGAACTTGCTCACGACGGCATCCACCACCACGAGCACCAACTTGCTGAAAAGATCACGCCGGGCACCGATTCTCCTGGTTTGCGGCGCTCACCGTAAGAGTGAACCGCTGCACTTCTACGCGCCGACCATTCGGTCACGCCGCAGGGCGTAAGGCGGCGAAGTGCGAAGTGCGGGTTGGAGCCGGCCGTGTTCCGGTGCCCTCCACGCCTGCCCTGTGGGCGTAGCGTTGCTGCCATTCGTCCGTGCTTTGCCTCTGCCGGGCGCGTTGCAGGGCTTCGTGCTCCTCCTGTGGGCGCCGGGCGATGCGCCGCCCTTTGGCTCCGCGGGTGCACAGGTCCCGGCTGGGACAGGCCTTGCAGTCACGCATCGAAAAGCGCACGCGGACGACCGGAGTTCCGCCTTGATCGGTTTCGTTGCCGGTGGCCTCGTAGTCGCTGCCGGGCGGCGGAGCGGTGATCACATGGGTGATCAAATGCGGCGCGTCGGTGTCGCACGTCTCCGTGAGATGCACCTTGTAGCCGTTCCAGTGCGAGTCGCGCCCGGTTCCGGCTCGGGCATCGCCGTCGTAGGGCGAGATCTGGCGGGTCGTGCCCGGCGGCTGCTCGTCAGGGGTCCGCCAGCGCAGTTGATCGTCGATGGTGACGTACTGCTGGATCCATACATGGCGCAGCGTCTGCACCGCGGGGATGTCACGCAGCCACCCAGGAGCGTCCTGCGAGTAAACCGCGCGCAGGACACCATTCCCACCGGCACCAATCTCGTGGCCGAGCAGGATGCGCTCCGCTGTGTTCGTCGGCAGTCGATAGTCCTCGACGCGGGCCTCGTAGCGCTCGAACCATCCGGGTTCGGCCTGGGCCAGCAGCCAGTCGGGGGCTGCGGCGGCCAGCGCGTTGAGCGGGGCGCGCACCGTCTCATGCACCTGCTCCAGCCGATTCATCGTGCGCATGGCCATGAGCACGTGAGTGGAGTCGGTCCGCTGCCGACCGCCGGCTCGAAGCAGCCCGGCGGTCACGGCACGCTCCAAGAGCGTGTCGAGCAGGCGGCGATCCCGGAACTCGCTGAGCACCGAGTGGTCAAAGCCGGCGTCGGTCAGCTCTAACCCGAGCTCACGGCCGGGAGACGCCGTGGTAGTGCGGCAGATCGAGCGGCGGCACCGGGAAGCCACCTGCCGCCGGCTCTTCGGACAGTTCCTCGAACTCGGCCTCGACCTGGGCCTTCTGGGCCTCCTTGCGCCGCTGGTCGACGGTGTCGAACCGCATCCAGATGGCCAGCCCGCCGATCACGATGATCCCGGTGACCACGAGGGCGATCATCCGGGACTCCTCGTTGAGCATCACGCTGCGCACGCCGGCCACGAGCATGATCCACGCCAGGTTGACGGGGATCAGCACCTTCCAGCCCAGCGACATGAGCTGGTCGTAGCGCACGCGGGGCAGCGAGGCCCGCACCCAGATGATGAAGGCGAAGG
>NZ_JBFAWA010000071.1:0-32759 GCF_040680035.1 Nonomuraea sp. NPDC052116
TGCCGTAGTCGAAGCAGCAGCCGCCGTTGTAGTGCGTGCCGTCGAAGATGGCGTACATGCCTTCCGGCTGGTCTCCCCTGGCGACGCCGTTGGTGTTGTTGTTGCGGTAGCCGGTGCCGGGGGCCACGTAGACGCCGTACGCCTTGTGGCCGTTGACCGTGGTCGGCGCCGCGGTCGCGTTCGCGAGGTTGTCGTATCCGCCCGGAGCCGGGCCCGGGAACCCGCCGGGAGGCGCCTGGGTGAGGTGGTTACCCCGGCCGGATTGGTCGTAAATGATGGTGATGAGGCAGGTCGTGCCGGCGCAGAACGAATCCTGCGTGGCGGCGTTGGCGGACCCGCCCGCGCTCAGGACGCCGATGTTCTGGGTGGCGTTGTCCGAGGAGCGGCGTACCTGGTAGAGCGAGCCGTTGTAGGAGGCGTACAGGGCGCGGGTCGTGCTGTGCGCCGCCACGCACGGCGTGCCGCCCGCGGCGTAGATGTCGCACGGCTGGTTCGACGGCGGCGGCGGCGTGACGGTGGGAGTGGGGGTGGGGGTGGAGACGCCGCCGGTGCAGGTGACGCCGTTGAGGGCGAAGCTCGTCGGCACCGGGTTGGAGCCGCTGTACGCCCCGTTGAACCCGAAGCTGATGCTGCCGCCGCTGGGGATGCCGGCGTTGTAGCTGACGTTGGACACCGTGACCTGGGAGCCGGACTGGGTGTAGGTGCCGTTCCACAGCTGGGTGATGGTCTGACCGGCGGGGAACGCCCAGGTCAGCTTCCAGCCGTTGATCGGGTCACCCAGGTTGTTAACGCTAACATTCGCGCCGAAGCCGCCGGGCCACTGGTTGGTCACCGTGTAGGTGACCTGGCAACCGGCTGCGACGGCCGACGCGACGTGCGTTCCGGCCAAACCAACACCGGCCGTCAACAGCGCGGCGACGGCCGCGGCCGACAGTTTCCACCGTCGGCGGAAAGAGCTGACATGTCGCACTGGTGTTTTCCCATTCTCCGAGATGTGGTCGAGCCGACAGTCCTCGGCGGGGAGCGATTAGTCAACGAGTCCGGCTCCCCTCAATTCCGGATCTCCGCTGACCTGGGGCTCGGTAACTTGGGGAACCGGTCGGAGGAGAAACTTTCATCCGTTTCTTCGGCAACGATCGGTAGATCGCCCGGGGCTGCTGTGGCGGATGAGCTCAAACACAAAAATCGTGATTACATATGACGCTTGGGCTTTGACGTGCTATTTGCGATTAACGAGGTAACTGAGAATATCTGTATGGGTATGTCCGGTTCCATCTGAGTGTCCGCTGAAACGGCGGATGCCAGGTTCCGGACCGATCTATCCATGAACGGAAACGAGACACGTGAACACCAACAGTCGGCGGACGCAAGGGCGGCTCGCAGCACTAGCTATCACCGGCGCGGTCGCCGGTGTCATGCTCCTTCCACTGGGCCAGGGGGTGGCCACCGCCAGCACGGCCGGCGGCCCGCCCGCGCCGCGTAAGGTGACCCGCGTGGTGCAGCAGGCCGCGCCGAGGGTCGTCAGCCACGAGAAGCCCGTCTTCATTCCTCGGTTCATCCGGCAGGGGCGCGAGCGCGTCTTCGTCGACGTGGAGAACCGCAACCGCAACCTCAACAGGCACGAGCGCCGGCGCGAGCACCGCCACCACGAGCACCAGGACAATCACAAGAACGACGGCAGCTGGACCGACAACTCCGCCACCGAGACCCCGGAGTGGTCGGAAGACACCTCGGCGGAGTGAGGGGTCCTTCCGCTGACACCGCGGCCGGCGCCAGGTGAAAATCGCTCGCGCCTGCTCGGTGACGGTGGACGATATCGGCGTCGAGGAACAATGGAGTGGTTTAATCCATTGTTCCCGACGCCGAACTCGGCGTTAGGCTTCGGTCTTATGGATGTGATCTCTCCTCCCAAGCTGAACGCAGGCGACGTCGTACGAGTGGTGGCCCCGGCCATGTCCCGCGCGATGGTCATGGAGCACGATCACACCGACCTCATCAGGTCCCGGTTCGCCGAGCTCGGCCTGACGCTCTCCTACGGCGCCCATGTCGATGAGCGGGACGCGTTCGACTCCTCCAGCGTCGCCTCGCGGGTCGCCGATCTGCACGAGGCCTTCGCGGACCCGTCGGTGGCGGCGATCCTGACGGTCATCGGCGGCTACAACTGCAACGAACTCCTGCCGTACCTGGACTGGGAGCTGATCCGCGCCAATCCGAAGATCTTGTGCGGCTACTCCGACATCACCGCTCTGCAGAACGCCATCCTCGCTCGCGCCGGGCTGGTCACCTACTCCGGTCCGCACTGGTCGACGTTCGGGATGCGGGATCACTTCGAGGAGACGCTGCGCTGGTTCACCTCGGTCATGTTCGACACCGCTCCGGTCGCGCTGACCCCGGCGGTGCGGTGGACCGACGATCTCTGGTTCCTCGACCAGGACAAGCGCGAACCGATCCCCAACGAGGGATGGTGGCCGCTGCGGCCCGGCACCGCCGAGGGACGCATCGTCGGCGGCAATCTGTGCACACTGAACCTGCTGGCGGGCACCCCGTACATGCCGTCCCTCGACGGCGCGATCCTGATCGTCGAGGACGACTTCGAGTCGCATCCGGCGACGTTCGCCCGTGACCTGACCTCACTGCTGCAGCTTCCCGACGCCCCGAAGATCCGAGGACTGGCCGTCGGACGGTTCCAGCACGCCAGCCGCATGTCCCGCCCGCTGCTGGAACAGATCATCGCCACCCAACCGGCGCTGAGCCGCGTCCCCGTCCTGGCCAACATCGACGTCGGCCACACCAACCCCCTGGCCACCTTCCCGATCGGCGGCCAGGCCGGGCTCGCCGTCACCGACACCGAGTCGAGCCTGACGCTGCTCCGCCACTGACCGCCCGGATCACTGTGCGGGGCGGAGGGCGAAGACGGCCAGCGTGGCGGCGATCAGGAAGCCGAGGCCGCCGACGGCGACGTCGGCGTGCAGGCCCGCGACGAGACCGCCGCCCGCGACCAGCGTGCCGACCAGCGCCACCCCGATCGCGCTGCCGGTCTGACGGGCGGCGTTGAACACCGCGGAGGCCGCCCCGCCGAGCTCGGGCGGCGCCGCCTCCATGATCGCCGCGGTGGCGGCCGGCATCGTGAAACCGGTCCCGAAGCCGGTGAGCATCAGCGGTACGACCAGCGCCCAGTAGCTCGTGCCGGCGTCGGCCGGCAGCCAGCTCAGCAGCCCGATCCCGCCGATGATCAGCCCGTACGCCATCGGCGGGCGCGGCCCGGTGCGCGCGGCGACCCAGCCGCTCAGCGGCGAGGCGATCGGCGGCATCAGCGCCATCGGCAGCATCGCCAGCCCGGTCGCCATCGCGTCGAGGTGCCGTACCTGCTGGAAGTACAGCGGCACGACGAACAGCAGGCCGTAGAAGCCGAGGTTGAGCAGCACCCCGATGGCGGCCGAGGCGGAGAAGCGGCGGCTCGCGAACAGCTCCAGCGGCAGCATCGGCGCGCTCGCCCGGCGTTCGAGCAGCAGGAACGCCGGCAGCGCGAGCACGAACAGAGCCAGCCCGCCCAGCACCACCGGCGAGGTCCAGCCGCTCGCCCCGGCCTCGATCAACGCCGCGGTCAGCCCGGCCAGGCTCAACGCCCCGGCCACCTGCGCCGGCACGTCCAGTCCCCTGCGCTCCGTGCCCCGCTCTGCCCGGCCGGGGACGTGCCGTACGGTGAGCAGGACGCCGAGCAGGCCGAACGGGATGTTCACGAAGAACACCGCCCGCCAGCCGATCGCCGACACCAGCACGCCACCGAGCACCGGCCCCGTGCAGGCGGCGATCCCCGCGACCATGCCCCACACGCCGAACGCCCGCGCCCGCGCCGCCCGCTCCGGGTACGCGTCGCGCAGCAGCGCCAGCGAGGCCGGCACCATGGCCGCGGCGCCGGCGCCCTGCACCAGCCGGGCCCCGATCAGCGCACCGGCCGACGTCGCCAGCCCGCACCAGGCCGAGGCCACGGTGAACACCGCCAGCCCGGCCAGGAAAACCGGCTTCCCGCCGAGCCGGTCGTTGAGCCCGCCACAGAACAGCAGCAGCCCGGCGAAGGCCAGTGTGTAGCCGTCGACGACCCACTGCAGTTCGGTCAGCCCGGCGGGCAACCGGGCGCCGATCACCGGGATCGCCACGGTGACCACGGTGACGTCCAGGATGACCAGGAAATATCCGAGACAGAGCGCGATCAGCGGTGACCAGCCCGCGGTCCGCGAGAGGGACGCGGTCGGCTCTCTCGTTGTAGGGGTCATGCCTTCAGTCTGGGACGGAACTACTACGGCGAACGCCGAACTGTCGTCGTCCTAGACTGGCCTCATGTGGAAGACCGCCACGGAGGCCGACATCGCGCACGTCGCGGCGGCCATCGGTGATCCGACCCGGACCAAGGTGCTGCGCGCCCTCGCCGACGGCGGCGTGCTGCCCGCCAGCGCGCTGGCCGCCGAGGCCGGGGTGAGCATGTCCACGATCAGCGGCCACCTGACCAAGCTGCGCGAGGCCAAGCTGCTCACCGTCGAGCACGACGGCCGGCACCGCTATTACCGCCTGGCCAGCACCGACGTGGCGCGGGCGCTGGAGGAGCTGGCCAGGATCGCCCGGCCGCTGCCGGTCACGTCGCTGCGGGAGGACGTCCGCAACCAGGCGCTGCTGCGCGCCCGGCTCTGCTACGACCACCTCGCCGGGCGGCTCGGGGTGGTGCTGCTCGCCGCGCTGGTGGACGGCGGCGTGCTCGCCGCCACCGGCGCGAACGGCTACCGGATCACCCCGACGGGCCTCGGCAGGCTGGGGGAGTTCGGGATCGACGTCGAGGAGTTCTCCCGGCGGCGACCGGCGATCCGCTACTGCGTCGACTGGGGCGAGGGCCGCCACCACCTCGCGGGCGCGCTCGGCGCGGCCATCGCGACCCGGTTGTTCGCGCTGGACTGGCTGCGCCGCGGCCGGGCCCGCCGGGTCGTCCAGCTCACCGACGCGGGCCGCACCGGGCTGCACGAGACCTTCGGCGTCCCCCTCGACTGGGAAACCCCGCAAGCCGTATCCCGCTGATCCGATCCGGTCAGGGTCTAGAGTCGTCCACCGTGACCGAAACCCCCTCCTATCTGACCACGACGGCGGAGGCCTACGACGCTGTCGCCGTCCTCTACGCCGAGCTCGCCCGGGACGCACTCGACCGCCAGCCCCTGGATCGCGCAGCACTCGCCGCGTTCGCGGACTACGTGCGGACCGGCGAGGCCGGGCCCTTGGTCGCCGAGGTGGGATGCGGCCCCGGCCAGACGACGGCGCACCTCCGGGATCTGGGGCTGGACGCCTTCGGCATCGACCTGTCCCCTGCGATGATCAAGCTTGCCCGCGAGGCCCAGCCCGACCTGCGCTTCGAGGTGGGCTCCATGGACGCCCTCGACCTGGCCGACGGTGCGCTGGGCGGCATCCTGTCCTGGTACTCCGTCATCCACATTCCGCCGCAGGACCTGCTGCCGTACTTCGCCGAGTTCCACCGGGCGCTGGCCCCGGGCGGCCACCTCCTGCTCGGCTTCTTCGAGTCCGAGGGCGGGCCGCTGGTGTCGTTCGATCACAAGGTCACGCTCGCCTACCGCTGGCCGATCGACGACCTCGCCGAACTGGCGCGCGCGGCAGGGTTCGTCGAAGTGGGACGAATGCTGCGTGAGCCCCAGGAGGACGAGCGATTCCGCCGGGGCTGCCTGCTGATGCAAAGGCAGTAGATCCGGGTCGATTCTCCTGACCTGCCCCTGCGGCACAAGCCCGAAGGCCACTTCCTGACCTCAGGAAGTGGCCTTCGGCGTGCAGGCGCTGAATGCGCCTGCGGCTCAGCTGCAGCGCGCGACCCGGCTCACGGAGTACGGCTTGTAGGCGGCGGCGTAGAACTTCTTCTTGCCCTTGGTGTGGGCGTTGACGGTCATGCAGCGGTACTTGGAGGCCTTGTCACCGACCGAGCCCTTCCTGACGAACATGATCTTGACACTGACCTTGTGGCTGCAGTGGTTGTTGAAGTAGATGGTCGCGGTCGTGTTGCCCTCGCCCCAGGAGTAGTTGGCCCACTTGCCCCTGGGCTTGGAGCAACTGACGCTGTCGCGCTCGATCCCGGCTCGGGCCGACGCCGTACCGGCCTTCGTCGCGGCGCCGCATTCGCGCGCACATGATCGAGCAGGAGAGCCGATGACCGAAGACGTGCGGGCCGCTGCCCGGCGCATGTACGCGGCGTTCAACGCCCACGACCACGCTGCCACCGCGGAGATCTTCACCGCGGACTTCTACAGCCACCCCCTGGACACGACCGGCCCCGAGAGCGTCACCCGGTCGTGGCAACGGTTCCACGAGACCTTCCCGGATGCCCGGGTCGTCGTCGAGGACATGGTCGTCGAAGGTGACACGGCAGCCGTCCGTACGAGTGTGCACGGCATTCCCGGGCGGCAACCACCGACCATGCTGGAGATCTTCCGCGTGCGCGACGGACGGATCGCCGAGCTGTGGGGGCTGTCGTCGCTGCGACGTGACTCCTGACGCAGCGGTTCGGCGCACAGCTGTGGCGCCGAGACCGCGTGACGTCTCTTCCCTGGTCCGATCTCCTGAGAACGGCTCAGGCGGGGAGCACCTTGAAGCGGCGGTTGACCAGGCTCGGGTTCTTGGCGCGTACGGCGCGTAGCCGCTCCGCGCCGATGACGGCCGACGCCACCCCCGGCGCCTCGCCAGCCGACGCCACCACCGTGCCCATTGGGTCCACGACCGCGCTCTGCCCCGTGCAGACGGGGCCGGTCTGGCCGCTGGCCAGGACGTACGCGGTGTTCTCGATCGCGCGGGCGCGGACCAGCGTGATCCAGTGGTCCTCCTTGGCGGGCCCGGCGACCCACGCGGCGGGTACGACGAAGGCCTCGGCCCCGGCGTCGACCAGGAACCGGGCCATCTCCGGGAAACGGAGGTCGTAGCAGGTCAGGACGCCGAAAGTGAGGTCGTCCAGGGTGAAGACGAGCGGTTCCGGCGCGTGCGCCTGCACCCGGTCGGACTCGCGGTAGCCGAAGGCGTCGTAGAGGTGCACCTTGCGGTAGACGCCGAGCAGGTCGCCGCCCGCGTCCACGGCGAGCACGGTGTTGCTGGGCTTGCCGCGCTCCCCGGCGGGCGCCTCGGTCATGCCGGCGACGACCGCGATGCCGTGCTTCTTCGCCAGCCCGCCGATCGCGGTCGCGAAGGGCCCGTCGAGGGGCTCCGAGTCGGGGACGATGTCGGCCGTCACGTCCGGGTTGGAGTACATGGCGTTCTCCGGCAGGACGACGAGCCGCGCCCCTTGGGCCGCCGCCTGCTCGATCAGCCCGGTGGCGGCGTCGAGGTTGGCGGGCTTGTCGGTGGTGGCGCTGAACTGTCCGACGGTGACGAGCATGCAGGGTCTCCTAATGGGTGAGTTCGTGGGTCTGGTCGAGCGCGGCCTTGAAACCGGCCATGATGGCGCCGTGCTCCATGGTCAGGACGAGCTGGTCGGCCCCGTTCTCCAGAGCGAACGCCTTCTCCTCCGGCGACCACGCGGGCAGCACCCAGGGTTTGCCCGCGGCGCGGGCCGCGTCCGCCACGATCTTGAGGTCGGCGAAGTCCCCCTCCGAGCGGGAGTAGGCGCCCCGGCCGCGGCGGATGGACAGGTCGCTGGGGCCGATGAAGACGCCGTCGACCGTGTCGAGCGCGAGGATGTCGTCGATCTGCTCGATGGCGCCCGCGTCCTCGATCATCGGGTAGACGCGGGTCTCGCGATCTTGGCGTACGATCCACTCGTCGTCGAACCCGCCGTACCGCGCCGTCCGTCCGCCCGCGAAGCTTCTGTCGCCCAGAGGGGGGAACTTCCCGAAGGCGCAGACGGCGGCCGCGTGCGCGGCGCCCTCGATGTGGGGCACGACGACGGCGGTGGCGCCGAAGTCGAGGGCCTGCTGGATCGGCCCCCGCTCGGGACCGAGCACCTTGGCCAGCACCTCCAGGCCGAGACCACGGAGGAACGGGACGAAGCGTTCGAGGTCGGCCAGGTCGAAAGAGCCGTGTTCGATATCGAGGACCACCGCGCCGTAGCCCAGGTCGGCCACGATCTCGGCCGCGGCGAAACTCGGACCGGACAGCCAGGCGGCGTATCTCCGCTGCAACGGATACTCCTTCTCACAGTTAATATACGCTGTGTATACACACGAGCGTGGGGGTGGCATGAACTGGGAACCGGACATCGCGCCGGCGGCTACCGCGGGCGAGCGCGCCTACCGATGGACGCGCGAGGCGATTCTCGGCGGCCGGTTTCCCGAGGGGTCCTTCCTGGAGGAGAAGCTGGTCTGCGACGAGGCCGGCGTGTCGCGCACTCCCGTCCGTGAGGCGTTCCACCGCCTGGCGGCCGAGAAGTACATCGACCTCCTGCCCAGGCGCGGCGCGCAGGTGCGCAGCGTGACGGCCGCCGAGTTGTTCGAGACGTACGAGATGCGACTGGTGCTCGAGATCCACGGCTTCCGGATCCTGTGCGACAAGAAGACCGACATCCCGCAGGAGCTGTCGGGGCACCTGGACCTGATGGAGGATCCGGACATGGTGGCGCGGTGCAGGGCGGGCGACCGCGACGCGATCGCCGAGCACGCCAAGATGGACTTCTTCTTCCACTTCGCGTTCGTCAGGGCGACGGGCAACACCGTGCTGACCGACCTGTTCAGCAGCCTCCAGCCACGGCACCAGCGGATCGGGGTCAGCGCCGTGGCGGCGCGCCCCGACCGGCTGGCGGTCATCAACCCCGAGCACCGCACCCTGCTCGCGGCCCTGACTATGCACGACTTCGACACCGCCGAACGCACCCTGCGCAACCACCTGCGGCCCGACGAGCGGGTGGTCTCCCACCTGAGGTGATCATCTGGCGATCGCCCGCCACAGCTCGCGGCGCTCGGCCTGCTCGGCGGGGTCGGGCACCGGCGCCGCCGCGACCAGCCTCCTGGTGTAATCCGTCCGGGGATCGTTCAGCACCTCGCGGGCGGGGCCGTGTTCGACCATCCGCCCCTGTTGCAGCACGGCGACGTCGTGCGCGAGCAACTCGACCACGCCCAGGTCGTGGCTGATGAACAGGCAGGAGAAACCGAGCCTGTCCTGCAACTCCTGGAACAACCGCAGCACCGTGGCCTGCACGGAGACGTCCAGCGCCGAGGTGGGCTCATCGGCGATGAGCAGCTCGGGCTCCAGCGCCAGCGCGCGGGCGATCCCGACGCGCTGGCGCTGGCCGCCCGACAGCTCGTGCGGGAACCTGCCGGCCCAGTTCCTGGGCAGCTCCACCTGGTCGAGCAGCTCCAGCACCCGCTCGCGGACGGCGGCGCGGCCCGCGTACCGGTTGATGATCATCGGGGCCGCGATCGAGTCGCCGATCGACCGGCGCGGGTCGAGCGAGGACCCCGGGTCCTGGAAGACCATCGAGTACTTCCTGCGGAACCCGCGCAGCTCCCTGGCGCCGAGCCCGGTCACGTCCCGTCCGCAGATCTCGATCGTGCCGGACGTGGCGCGGACCAGCCCGACGATGGCCCGGCCGATCGTGGACTTGCCCGAGCCCGACTCGCCCACCAGGCCGAGGACCTTCCCCTTCCCGATCTCGAAGCTGATGTCGTGCACTGCTTTGAACCCTTTGCGGCCCAGTCGTCCCGGGTACTCGACCTGGAGCCCGGCGACCCGCAGCGTGGCACCCTCCGGCGTGTCGCCGCCGGACGGCACAGGCTCGGCCTGGCCGCGCCGGGGCACCGCGGACAGCAGCTTGGTGGTGTACTCGTGCCGGGGTTCGGCGAACAACCGGGCGACCGGGGCCTCCTCGACGACCTCGCCCTGCTTCATCACCACCACCCGGTCGGCCAGGTCGGCGACCACGCCCATGTCATGGGTGATGACCACGACCGCCGAGCCGAGGTCCTTCTGCAGGCGGCGCAGCAACTCCAGGATCTCCGCCTGCACCGTGACGTCGAGGGCCGTGGTCGGCTCGTCGGCGATGATGACCTCGGGCGACCAGGCGATCGCCATCG
Organism: Nonomuraea sp. NPDC052116; assembly: GCF_040680035.1. Classification (NCBI taxonomy): domain Bacteria; kingdom Bacillati; phylum Actinomycetota; class Actinomycetes; order Streptosporangiales; family Streptosporangiaceae; genus Nonomuraea; species Nonomuraea sp. NPDC052116. The sequence goes on from NZ_JBFAWA010000071.1 coordinate 10,038, forward strand.
CGATCATCGCGCGCTGCCGCTGGCCGCCGGAGAGCTGGTGCGGGTAGCTGTCGATCCGCGACTCCGGCTCCGGGATGCCGACCTTCCTCAGCAGCTCCAACGTACGTGAGCGGGCCTCGGCGGCCGGTACGCGCTCGTGGCACTGGATCGCCTCGATGATCTGCTCGCCGATGGTGTAGACCGGGTTCAGCGCGGTCATCGGCTCCTGGAAGATCATCGCGATCCGCTTGCCCCGGATGTCGCGCAGCGCCTCCTCGCCGAGGTCGAGCAGCTCGGTGTCGCCGTACCGGATGCTGCCGCGACGGCGCGCGTTCTTGGCCAGCAGTCCGAGCACCGACATCGAGCTGACGGACTTGCCCGAGCCGGACTCCCCGACGAGCGCCACCACCTCGCCCTTGGCGACCGTGAAGCTGACGTTCTTGACGGCGGGCACCCACGTGCCCGCGATCTGGAAGTCCACCGAGAGCCCCTCGACTGAGAGGATCGGCTCCGCGGGATTCGTGCCGGTTGTCATGCTTCCCTCGAGGTGTTCCGGTCGTATTCCTGTATGTAGGCGGAGCAGAAACCGATCACCCGCTCGATCCAGACCTCGCCCGTCTTCGCGTTGCCGAGACTCACGTCGCCGGTGCAGCCGGTCGCGCTCACCTCGGAGAAGTCCCACAGGACGGTCCCGCGCACGTCGTGCCCCGGGATCGCCGCCTCCGTGTAGCTCGTCGGGGTCCAGCCGCTGCCCGACGCCAGGCCGCCCGAGACGGCCAGCTCGCTCTGGACCTGGTCGGGGAACATCGCGAGCATCGCGGAGTGCTCGGGCTCCGCGCCGTGGCCGTACGCCGTGGCCGGGTCGTCGTACACGTCGCGCATGAGCGCGTAGCCGAGCTGCCACGGGTACAGATGGCCGACGAGAACGCCCAGGTCATGACGTGCCTGGAGGCCGGCGTCGATGACGGGCCCGACGTTGCCGCCGTTGTTGTTGATGATGATCACGCGACGGAAGCCGGACTGCACGAGCGCCTCGATGATCTCGTACGTGACGGCGCGCAGCGTCGCCTGGCTCAGCGAGAGGTTGCCGTTGAAACCGCGGAAGACCCCGGAGTGCCCGTAGTGGAGGGCGGGCGCGACGTAGCAGCCGTTCTCCTTCGCCAGCTTGTCGGCCACCCATTCCGCCACGATGGAGTCCTCGTGGATCGGCAGGTGCGGGCCGTGCTGCTCGACCGCGCCGATCGGCAGCAGGATGATCGGGTCCCGTTCCGCCAACTCCTTGACCTGGGTCCAGGACAGCTCGCCGAGCCTGTGGGTGGAAGGGAGGGTCATGAATGCGTTCCTTTCAGTTGGTGCCACGGCGCCGCGGGTCGAGCAGGTCGCGGATGCCGTCCCCGAACACGTTGAGCGCGAGGACGACGAGGATGATGAGCACGGACGGATAGAGCAGCAGCGTCGGCTGGACCTCCAGGAAGTCGCGGCCCGAGCCGACCATCGTCCCGAGCGAGGGCAGCGGCGGCTGCGCGCCGAGACCGAGGAAGCTCAGCCCGGCCTCCATCTGGATGGCGAAGCTCACCGACAGGCTCAGCTGGACGATGATGGGCGCCGCCACGTTCGGCAGGATCGTCCCGACGAGGATTCCCGCGGGCCGCGCGCCCATGATCTTCGAGGCTTCGACGTACTCCAGGTTCCGGATGGCCAGAACCTGGGTGTAGACGATCCTGGTGAACCTCGGGATGTACAGGACGCCGATCACCAGGACGACGTTCACCAGGGCCGGGCCCATGATCGCCACCACCGCGATGGCCAGCACGATCGGGGGGAAGCTCAGCAGGACGTCGATGCCGCGCATGATGATCGTCGAGGCCCAGCGGCCGACGTACCCGGCCACGAGCCCGAGCGCGACCCCGATGACCGCCGCCACCAGCACCGCCGACAGCGCCACCCCGAGCGACACCTGGAGCCCGACCAGCAGGCGCGACAGGACGTCGCGCCCGAAGTCGTCGATGCCGAGCACGGAGGCCGAGGTCAACGGCTTGCCGACGATGTCGCGGTAGTCGTACGGCGCGATCAGCCTGGCGAACAGCGTGACGATCGCGATCAGCAGCAGGAAAGCGCCCGCGACGGACGTCCTGCGGTTGGACAGCATGCGCCGGAGGAAGGTCCTCCTGTCGGCGCTCTCGATCGCAGGCGCGCCTGACAGCACGGTGGCCATGATCAGTTATCCTCCGCCCGGGGGTCGAGTGCCCTGGCGACCAGGTCTCCGACCAGGTTGACCAGGATGACGATGGTGGCCGCGGCGAGGACGACGGCCTGGATGACGGGATAGTCGCGCTGTCCCACGGCGTTCATGAGCAGGGAGCTCATCCCCGGCCACCCGAAGATGGTCTCGACCAGGACCGTGCTCCCGATCAGCGTCGTCAGCTCGACCGTCGTCGCGGAGACGACGGCGAGCAGCGCCGTACGCAGCGCGTGCCGGTTGATGACGTGCTTCTCGACCAGGCCCTTCGCCCGTGCCGTGCGGACGTAGTCGGCGTTGAGCGTTTCCAGCATCGACGCCCTGGTCATCCTCGTCACCACCGCGCACGAGGCCGCCGTCAACGTGGCCACGGGCAGGATGAGGATCTGCAGGTGGGCGAGCGGATCCTCGAACGGCGAGGCGAACCGGCGCGGCGGCAGGATCGGGATGAAGAACGCGAACACCAGCAGCAACAAGGTGCCGATCACGAACACCGGCAGCGAGATCCCGAAGATCGACCCGGCGACCAGCGCGTGGTCGGCCGGCTTGTCGGCGCGCGTGGCGGCGATCCGGCCCAGCGCGATGCCGATCACCAGCGAGATCGCCAGCGCGATGAGGACGAGCTCCAGCGAGTTGCCGATCCGGGACGGCAGGTCCTGCATCACCGGGCGGCCGCTGATCAGCGAGGTGCCGAGGTCGCCTTGGAACAGCCGGGTCCAGAACCCGACGAACTGGCTGAAGAACGGCTCTTCGAGGTGCATCGCGGCCCGGGTGGCGGCGATCTGCTCGTCGGTGGCCGCGTCGCCGAGCACCGCCCTGGCCGGATCGCCGGGGATGAGCCGTACGAGGAAGAACACGATGGTTCCGACGAGGAGCAACTGCAGGATCGCCTGGGCGAACCGCTTGGCCAGGAAACGCCTCACGCCGTCTTCTCCATCCAGGTCCGGCGCAGGGCCGTGGCGGTCCAGGCGCCCTTCGGGGGGTGCTCGTAGCCCTTGACGTGGTTGTAGTGGGCCTCGCCCTGCTCGCGGCGGATCGTGTACGTCATCGGGACCAGCTCCAGGGCCCGTTTCTCGATGTCCAGGTAGATCTCGTTGCGCAGGCTCTGGTCGGAGCTCCTGCGTGCCTGGGTCAGCAGCTCGTCGATCTTGTCGTCGGCGAAGTCGAGGTACTTGGCGAAGGCGCCGGTGCTGCCGATGAAGTCGCCGAGCGAGGCGGGATCACCGAACTTCGGCGCCGTCCCCCAGGAATGGACGGGGAAGACCTTGGTCGACACGCTGGAGCGGAAGGTCAGCCATTCCTGCTGGGTGAGGTTCACGTTCAGCCCCGCGGCGCGCAGGCCGGGCAGCATCGCCTGCGCGGGCCTGGCGATGACCGAGTACGAGCTGGTGGTCACCACCGGCAGCGTCAGGCCCTCCTGCCCGGCCTGTTTGAGCAGGAATCTGGCCTGTTCCGGGTCGTAGGGCATGGAGCCGGCGAGCTGGGGCGCGTACGGGGCGAAGGTCTCCGACATCAGAGCGCCGTCCATCGGCTTGCCGTGCCCCAGCAGCGCGGTGTCCAGGACGGACTGCCTGTTGATCGACATCGCGATGGCCCTGCGGACGCGTACGTCGTTGAAGGGGCGCCGGCTGGTCACGAAGCCCACGAAGCCGAACCCGAAGGTCTTGTCCGAGACGAACCGCAACCGCGGGTTCTCGGAGATGACGCCGACATGGGTGGCGGGGACGTAGTCGATCATGTCCACGGTCGCCGTCCGCAGCGCCGTCACGCGGGCGTAGTCGTCGCCCATCGGCTGGAAGACGATCCCGTTGAGGTACGGCAGGCCGTCCTCGAAGTAGTTCTCGAACCGGACATATGTGGTGCTCACCCCCGGGATGCGCTCCACGAATCGGAACGGTCCGGTGCCCATGACCTGCGTCTTGGTGTTCGCTCCCGACTCGATCCACTTCCTGGAGACGATGTTGGTGGTGGGCGCGGCCAGGGCGAACGGGAAGGCCACGTCGGGCTGCTTGAACCGGAACACCACGGTGGTGGCGTCGGGCGCCTCGACGGAGGCCACCTGGTCGAGCAGCGGAGCCGACGCCGCCGCGGTCGCCTTGTCCATCATGCGGCGGAAGGAGAAGACCACGTCGTCGGCCGTCATCGTGGACCCGTCGTGGAAGCCGACCCCGGGGTGCAGCTTGACCTTGTAGGTCAGCTCGTCGGCCCACCCGAACTCGCTCGCGAGATCACCGACGATCTCTCCGGCCCCGTTGTACTGGACCAGCCCGTTGTAGGCGAGCTGGCGCAGGTAGTCGGAGGCGCTGCCGCTGGTGAGGTGGGGGTCGAGGTTGGCGGGGTCGGTGGAGAGACCGAAATACAGCACTCCGCCGCGATTCGGTCCACCGCTACCCTCGCCCGGGCGGATTTCCTGCATCGATAGGGGCAAGGTCTCTGGGCTGCCGCAGGCCGTCAGGGCAGATGCCCCCAGCGTGGCTACGCTTCCGGCGAGAAATCCTCGCCTGCTGATCACTGCCATGACATCTCCGCCTCGTCAGGGCCTGGCGCTGAGTCGTTGGGGTTGGGGATCCATCAGGTATTGCGTATGTATACATGGCGTTCACACCAGGGTCAACGGGTTGCAGCCTGGCGGAATTTGAGATACCGGCCAGGACAAAACGCCCGCCGATGGCCCGTCGTAGGCTGAGTCCCGCACGTAACGGACAGGAGGCTGAGGTGGCCGAGACGACGGTGGCCGAGGTGATGGCCGAGCTGGCCGAACTCGAGGACCCGAAGGCACGCGCGGTGAACGAGAGACACGGTGACGATCACGGTGTGAACCTCGGCAAGCTGCGCGCGCTCGCGAAGCGGCTGAAGACGCAGCAGGAACTCGCGGGCCGGCTCTGGAAGACGGATGACACCGCGGCGAGACTGCTGGCGATCCTGATCTGCCGGCCGAAGGCGTTCGAGTGTGACGAGCTGGACGTCATGGTGCGCGAGGCCCGCGCACCCAAGGTGCACGACTGGCTCGTGAACTACGTGGTGAAGAAGAACCCGCACGCCGAAGAGCTGCGCCTGGCCTGGTCCGCCGATCCGGATCCAGCGGTCGCGAGCGCCGGCTGGGCGCTGACCACCGAACGCGTGGCGAAGAAGCCCGAGGTCTTCGACCTCTCAGGGCTGCTCGACGTCATCGAGGCGGAGATGAAGGACGCCCCGGATCGCCTGCAGTGGGCGATGAACCACTGCCTGGCCCAGATCGGGATCGAGCACGCCGAGCACCGCGCCCGTGCGATCGACATCGGTGAGCGCCTGGAGGTGCTCAAGGACTACCCGACCTCCCCGGGCTGCACGTCTCCGTTCGCGCCCACCTGGATCACCGAGATGGTGCGCCGGCAGGACGATCAGTAGGAAGGTCCGCACTCTCCGGCGTGTGTCTTTCTGCCGTGCAGAACGGCGCCACCCGCCGCGCCGCCTCCGCCCGGTGCGTCTCCCCATGCCCTCTTGCGGCATGACGCGACACTACGTATCGTGCCGATGTATCAAGTCGATATATCGGGCTGACGGTTCGCCGATAGCCCGGCTGACGCGGGAGCTGCGATGAGGCGGATCGACTACGACACGGAGCAGTACCAGGACTACGCACGTGGCCGTGCGCTCTCCGAGCAGCAGCTGCGGACCTGGATCAGCGCCTTCGAAGCGGTGCTGCCCGAGCGGCGCCCACTGACGGGGCTGGACGTCGGCTCAGGGACCGGCAGGTACACCCCCGCGCTGGCGCGCACATTCGGGCCGGTGACCGGCGTCGAGCCGTCGGTCCGCATGCGGGAAGTGGCGCAGGCGCAGTCCCGGCATCCCGGGGTGCGGTATCTGGCAGGCTCCGCCGAGGACATACCGGTGCCGTCCGGCAGCGCCGACTACGCTCTCATGTTCCTGTCCTGGCACCACGTCCAGGACAAGCCGCGGGCGGTCCGAGAGCTGGCCAGGGTGCTCAAGCCCACTGGGCGGCTACTGCTGCGCGCGAATTTCTGCGACCACCATCCCAGGCCGTGGTGGCTGGAGCACTTCCCCCGCGGCTTCGAGGCGGACGCCTCGCTGTTTCAGCCGCTGCACGAGGTCATCGCGATGTTCACGTCGGCGGGCTGGCGCGTAGCCGGCTTCGGCACGGTCACCGAGCCGTCCGTCGGCACCCGCGCTGACATGCTCGAACGGTTGCGCCTGCGCACCCTCTCGTTCTTCGCCCAGCTCAGTCCCGACGAGCTGGAGGCCGGCTTCCGCCGCCTGGAGCAGGCCGTCGCCGCAGATCCCGACGCACCGGCGCCCGTGTTCTCCGAGCCGCTCCTCACGCTCGAACGCTCCCAGTAGTGCCGACGGCGCCTGCGGCTGTGGGCGTCAGCACTCCACGAAGATGCTCTTCCAACCCACGCCCGTCCCCTGCTTCGCGTTGCCCATGGCGGGCAGCGTGAAGTGCACCGGCCCTCTGGTGTTGATCTGGTTGTGCATCCGGCCGGCCTGGCCGGAGCCGTACCACTTGTACGACCCGCGGTAGCGGAGGTTGGTCACGCCGCACTTGTCGATGACCTGAGTCTGGCCGGTGAAGCCCGGCCCCTCGTAGGCCACGTACGTCGAGCCGGCGTCCTCGGCCGTCGAGGCGTTGGCGGCACCGCCCATGATTGCGACCAGGGAGGCAGAGACGGCGCAGACAAGGGCGATTCTCTTGATGCTCTTCACGTCGATTCTCCGGGTGCGTCGTGGCTTGTGTCCTGACGAGAGGAACATATGGATCAACCCTTGATCGTCACTTGCGCCCCACTTACACCACACATGACAACGGCAACGATCAGGAGTGGACGTCCCCGGTCGGCAGGGTCCGGTTCGCTCGCGGCGACCGGTGAAACCCGGTCGAGGGCGCCGTGAAACCGGCACCGCCGAAAGTGAAGCCATGAGCATCACAGAACTCGGACGTACCGAGGGCCGCCCCGCCCTCGACGGGGGCGCCGATCTGGCCGTACGCGCGCAAGGGCTGGTGAAGACGTTCGGCGAGCACCGCGCCGTCGACGGGATCGACCTGGAGGTACGCCCCGGTGAGATCTTCGGGGTCCTCGGCCCGAACGGCGCCGGCAAGACCACCACGATACGGATGCTGGCCACCCTGCTGACGATCGACGCGGGCCGCGCCGAGATCTTCGGGGTCGACGTAGCCGGCAACCCGCACATGATCCGCCAGCTGGTCGGCGTCACCGGACAGTACGCGTCGGTCGACGAGAACCTGACGGCCCGCGAGAACCTCTGGCTCTTCGGCCGCCTGCAGGGCATCGCCGCGCCGCGCGCCCGGCGCATCGCCACCGAACTGCTGGGCCAGTTCGGCCTGGAAGAGGCCGCCGACAAGGCGATCTCGCACTTCTCCGGAGGCATGCGCCGGCGCCTCGACCTGGCGGCCAGCCTGATCACCAGGCCACCGCTGATCTTCCTCGACGAGCCGACCACCGGTCTCGATCCGCGCACCCGCGGCCAGATGTGGGACACCATCCGCGGTCTGGTCGCCGACGGCTGCACGGTGCTGCTGACCACGCAATATCTGGACGAGGCCGATCAGCTCGCCGATCGTGTCGCCGTCATCGACCATGGCCGCAAAGTCGCCGAGGGCACGCCCGACGAGCTGAAGACCGAGGTCGGCAACTCCACACTCCAGCTGCTGCTCGCCGACCCGGGCGAGGTACCCGCGGCTGTGGAGGTCGTACGGCGCGTCCTCGGCGAGGACCCGGTACTCAGCCCGGAGCAGGGCCGCCTCAACGTCGCTCTCGACCAGGCCGACCTGGCCGCGGACGTACTGATCGCGCTGCGCACCGCCGGGGTGTCGATCTCCTCGGTGAGCGTGGCCAAGCCCAGCCTGGACGAGGTGTTCCTCGCCCTCACCGGTCACGAGACGAATGGGTCCGATGGGGCCGGCACGAAGGAGAACCGATGAGCACCATGATCGCACCCGCCCGCGAGGCGGTACGGGCCGCCGACCGTGTGGCGGCCGCCCGGCGGCGCGTCTCCATGGGGGAGACGATCGGCCAGACCCTGACGATGGCCTGGCGGGCCCTCAAGAAGATGCGCCGCAACCCGGAGCAGTTCTTCGACGTGACGCTGCAGCCCATCCTGTTCACCGCGATGTTCGCCTTCATCTTCGGCGGCGCCATCGCCGGTGACGTGGAGAGCTACCTCCCTCTGATGATCCCCGGCATCCTCGCCCAGACCGTGCTGACGACGTGCATGGCCACGGGCACGCAACTGCGCGAGGACATGGAGAAGGGCGTCTTCGACCGGTTCAAGTCGTTGCCGATCGCCCGGATCGCGCCGCTCGCCGGCCCCATGGTGGCCGACCTGGTGCGCTACGCGATCGCGGCCACTCTGACCTTCGGCATGGGCCTGGTGATGGGCTACCGCCCGGGTGGTGGAGCGGGCGGCGTGCTCGCCGCGATCCTGCTGGCGATCTTCACGGGCTGGTCGCTGGCGTGGGTCTTCACCTGGGTCGGCACCATAGCCCGCAGCGCCCAGGCGGTGCAGGGCATCTCCATGATGATCCTGTTCCCGCTGACGTTCCTGTCGAACGCGTTCGTCCCCGTCGAGACCCTGCCGGGCTGGCTGGCCGCGTTCGTCCGGTTCAACCCGGTCTCACACCTGGTCACGGCCACCCGCGACCTCGCCAACAGCGGCCTCGTCAGCGGAGAGGTGGCCTGGACGCTGCTGGCGTGCCTGATCGTCATCGCGATCTTCGCGCCGCTGTCGGTACGCAGCTACAAGCGGCACATGTGACGTGCGCCCGTCACGGCCGGAGACCCGCTCGACGAGACCGCGTGCCTCGTCGAGCAGGTCGGACCCGCGCCGATCGCCGTACTCGGCCCGCATGGCGGCGATCATCCCGGGCGCGGCCCGCTCCGCGTACGGTTCGATCCGCTCGAAGGCCATGCTGGGCATGCTGGTGTTGTACGCGAACCGTTCGGCCAGCACCAGCAACCCGATCGCGTCGCGCGGGGCCATGGCTCCGCGCAGCACCCCCCACGCGCCGAGCGCGAAGAGCATCGAGCCACACAGCGGATAGTCGAGAATCGGGTTGTCCGCGGCCAGCAGGTCGTAGCGCCGGAGGGTGGAGAACAGCTCCTCGCCGTACCAGGCGTCTTCCGGCGGCGCGTGGTACGCGTACGCCGTCAGAGTGACCGACACCGCCATGATCGTCCACGGCGCGATCTCCGTGTGCAACACCCCGGGCAGACGCAGGTCGTGCGCCCGCTGGACGGCCAGGCGGTATTCCGCGAGCGCGGCGGCCGTCCTGCCGCGGGCGAGGGCGAGCTCGGCCGCGCACAGCGAGGCCATCGCCACCCCGCCGAGCACGGTCTCGTTGTCGTTGATCCGGATGATCCCGGCGAGTTCGGCCTCCGCGGCGTCGAGGTCGCCGTCGGCGAGAGCGGAGATCAGCAGCAGCGCGCGGAGCTGGACCTCGTCGTCGGCGGCACCGATCCGGCTCAGCACCGGGATGGCGGTACGCGCGTGTCCGACCGCCCGCCGTCGGTCGCCGCGTTGCATGACCAGGTGGGCCAGCATGGCGTGCATGATCGCGGCGAACCACGGCCCCTCGTCCTCGCGGACCATCGTCAGGGTGAGCTCGGCGGCCTCGATCGCCCCGGTGACGTCTCCCGTGTTCTCCAGGACCTGGGCGTTCATCTGCGTCGCCGCCCAGACCACGTAGCGGTCGGTGCTCCGGGACAACTCCTCCAGCCGACGGCGCACGTCGGCGCCGTCGTCCGCGTCGCACGCGAGCAGCACCGTGGCCATCGCCGCGATTCGGGGATCCGTCGCGTCACTGGCCGGCAGCGTACGGAGAAGGTCGCGCATCGGACCGCTGCCGCGGTCGGTGAAGTTCAGACTGTTCATGAGCGTGATCAGCATGGCGGCCCTGGCCACCTCGGAGAGATGCGGCGGCGGCAGCCAGCCGCTGACCACCTGGGCGATCGCGTCGCGGTGAACGAGAATCCGGGAGTGGTCGCCGCGGATCGACCACAGCGCGCCGACGCCGGCCAGCAACTGGACCATCGTGACGGGATCGGGCTCGACGAGAGCCTGCCGGAGCAGATCGGCGAAGTTGCTCTCTTCCGCGTGCAACGCGTCGGCCGCCGCGAACTGCGCCGGGCCGAACAGCTTGGAGCCGTGTTCGAGGGCGTACGCCGTCGCCCAGGCCCGCTGCGCCGCCCGAGCGGACGCCTCTTCGCCGGCCTCCTTCAGCCGCATCCGCCCGAACTCCCTGACGGTCTCCAGCATCCGGTAGCGCAGGCCGTACGTCGTCTCGCGGACGCTCAGCATCGACTGCTCGGTCAGCGCGTTCACCACGTACAGGGCGTCCGAGCCCAGTACGTGCTCGGCCGCGGCCAGCGTGAAACCGTCGCCGAACAGCGACATCCACCGCAGCGCCAGCCGTTCCGGCTCGTCCAGCAGATTCCACGACCACTCGATGACCGCGAGCAGCGTCTGGTGCCGGTCGGGGGCCGTACGGTTCCCGCCGCGCAGCAGGGCGAACCGGTCCGCCAGGCGCCGCGCGATCTCCTCCACCGACATCGCCCGTACCTTGGCCGCCGCCAGCTCGATCGCGAGCGGCAGCCCGTCAAGGCGGGCGACGATCTCCTCGACCACTCCCTCGTCGATCCGCACACCCGGGCGAGCGGCCGTGGCGCGCTGGCGGAACAACTCCACCGCGTCGCCCGTGGGCAGCTCGCCGAGCGGGTAGACACGTTCGGCGGGGATCGACAGAGGGGCGCGCGAGGTCGTGAGCACCCGCAGGTCGCGGGTCGTCACGGTCAGGAACGCCACCAGGTCGGCGACGGCCTCGATCACGTGCTCGCAGTTGTCCAGGATCAGCAGCGCCGGAGCCTGATCGAGATGCTGGGCGATCCGGGCGCGAACGTCCGAGCGCTGCTCGGCGGTCAGGACACGACGCCCGCTGACCGAATCCCGAACCCCGAGTGCCGAGCCCACCTCGCCCACCACGCCCTCGGGCGAGGACACGCCGACGAGCTCGACGAAGTGAGCGACGGGCTGCGCGACGTCTCTGCCGACGACATGGGCCAGCCGCGTCTTGCCCAGCCCGCCAGGGCCGATGACGGAGACCACCCGGTTGGTCCGCAACAGGGCGTGCACCGCACGGATGTCGTCATCGCGGCCGAGCAACGAGGAGCCGTCGAACAGGATGCCCGCGCGCACCGGCCGGTCCGCGACGAGGAGTTCGGCGTACACGCGGGCGAGCTCGGGCCCCGGTTCGGTGCCGAGCCGCGCCACCAGGCCCGCGCGATACCGTTCGTAGCGCTCCAGAGCGGCGGCGGCACCTCGTACGGCGGCCTCGCTCCGCAGCAGGCAGGCCAGCAGCTCCTCGTCGTGCGGCCCGTCGGCCGCGGCCTCCTCCAGCAGCGGCAGCGCGGCCTCGTGAGCGCCGCTCCGGCCCCGCGCGATCGCCGCCACCCGCCGGGCCTCGGCCACCCACTTCGCTGCCATGCCCCTCAGCTCGGCGAGCGCGCCCATGGCACCGTCCGAGCCGCCGGCCACGAGAGCCATGGCCTCCTCGGCGCGGCGGCGCGCGAGCGCCACGTCGTCCTCGCCCAGTGCGGCCCGCGCCTCCTTCACCAGCGCGCCGACCAGCAGCGCGTCCACCCGATCGGCGGCCAGTCCGAGCCGGTAACCACGCGGGATCCGCACCACGACATCGGCACCGGTCGCCGCCCTGGTCCGCGAGACGACCACTTGCAGCGCTTTCGTCGGATTGGCCGGCGCCTCATCGGGCCACAGCTCCTCGACCAGGCGCTCGTCACTGACCCCTGCACGCCCGTGCAGGGCGAGCACGGACAGCAGGGTCTGCGCACGATCGCCGACCACGGGCACACCTTGCCAGCGGACGCCGTCGAGCAGGACCAGAGCGGGGGACACACCCTCAGCTTACGGACGAGTCGGACGTGAGCGGCGTGACCGCTCAGTCTGAAGCGGTCGAGTCGCGGAAGAGGAAGCTGTTCGAACGATCCGTGTGCAGGTAGTGGTGGAACCGCGTGGCCTTCGCCTGGGCCGTCCTGTCGGCGGTGACGATCGTGAGGACGACGTACCTCTTGGTCACGGCCACCCGCTGCTTGCCGTAGACGTACGTGTCGAGCAGCTTGTCCCGGCGCCACTTCACCGCCCGGGAGGAGCCCGCCAGGTGGACGGCCGTGGCCTTGGCCGCCTTCACGGTGGGGAAGGACATGATGACCTGGATCGCCGTGAGATGCCCTCGGTAGGCCTTATATGCCAGTTGAACGGCGCGCTCGCACTTGTTCCTGGCCAGCACGCCGGTCCGGTCCACCGGCGCGCAGGAGTCGTACGTCCAGCCGCCCACCTTCTCGGCCCTGAACGTGACGCCGCCCAGACGGAAGTTCCAATCGCCGTACGCGCCGGCGTCGATCGGAGAGTCCGGGCGGCGCTCGTTCTCGCCGGGGCTCGGCTCCTTGGGCTCGAGTGTGGGATCCGTGGTCGGCGAGGCCGCGGCGGTGCTCGGGTCGGGGGCCTTGAGGTACTTGTACACGCTGAACGTGAAGCCGCCCGGCAGAAGCACTGCCAGGATCACGACCAGAGCAGAAACGACACCGGGGTACTCCCGCGGACCGGGTTGCCGAGGGTGTCCCATGCGTCAATTGTGCTGTACTTCATTACCTTCTGCCCCAAAACACCGTCAGCAGAACATCGGCTTGCCAGCATCCTTCGGAACCTCCGGCATGGAGTTGACGACCTTCACGGTCATCACCGCCGTACTGGCGCCCGGAGTCTCCCTGACCTGTCCGCCCTCCTGCCGCCCGATCCAGCTCCGGTAGCCGAGGAACCGGTAGGTGGCCGGCTCGAAGATGAGCTCCCCACGCTCCCAGCCGTAGGGGTTCTCAAGCTTGAGCGAGGCGCCCACCCCGTGTCGTCCCGCGGGGTCGGTGAGGTCCTGGACGATGGTCACGGTCGGCAGCTTCGACAGCGCGCCGAAGACCGTGGCCCTGGTCCGGGACGAGGTGAGCGGGTCCTGCGCCAGCCCGAGCAACGAGCTCGCGACGACCTTCTCGACCCGCATGTCGATCTCGTCCTGGCCGAGGTCCGTCTCTCCTCGTCTGCGCTGGTCCGACCGGACGAACGTCTCCGCTCCCTGGCGGATCTTCGCCAGAACCCGATCAGGATCGGCGGGAAGATCGGCGGCCTGGAACGGCAGGCTCAGGGAGTGCTCGGGGCACTGCCCCGCGCGCTGATACTCCACCGTTCCGGGGGATTGCACGTGCTCAGGGCGCCCGCTGGTGGCGTGTGTCTGCCCGTACGTCGAGCGCGTCAGGGCCCTGCCGGGATCCCCGGCGGGCATCCATACCTCTCGGCGCAGGTCCTGGGTGTACTCGCCCTCGGAACCGCTGGCGAACGTGACGTTCTTCTGGTCGACGTAGACGAACTGCCCAGGCCCGGGCCGTATGTCCTCCCGGGCCGCGACCGAGGCCGCATGCCTCAGCAACTCGGCGGCGCTGGCCGGAGGGGTCCCGAACGGGGCGGACTCGTGATCGCCACGCACCACGACCAGTCCCGCGGTCACCGCCGCCGCGAGCCCCACGGCCACGCCGGCCCTCGTCGCCCACCAGCCGGCCGGGAATCCGCGAAGAGACCGCCGACGTGGCCGCGCCGGCTGACGGTGGCCGCTCCCGGTCCGCTCAGCCTCGATCTCTTCGGCCACCAGCACCCATGCGCGCGCGGTCACCTCGGGCGCGGGCCCGGGCAGGCTGTCGCGGTGGGCCTTGATCGCTTCGAGTTCGTTCATCACAGTGCCTCCCCGGCGGAACCGATGATCTTGCGGAGTTTCTTGCGGGCGCGGTTGAGACGTGATCCCACCGTTCCCTGAGGTATGCCGAGAGCCTCGGCCACCTCCTCGTAGCTGAGTTGAGCGCAGGCGACCAGCAGCAGGACGTCCCTGTCCCCGGACGAGAGCCGGGCTAGACCGGCGGCCAGCCGCGGTTGCATGACCGCGGCGGAGACCCGCTGCACCACGCGCTCGTCGTGACTGGCGATCTCCGTGGCATCGGCGCTCCTGGCCAGCGCCCGATACCTGCGCGCCTCACCGCGACGGTGCTCGGCGACCAGGTTGGAGGCGATGCCGTACAGCCAGGGCCGGGCGCTGGGGCAGGTGAGGTCGAAACGGTCCCGGCTACGAAAGGCGCGCAGAAAGGTTTCCGCCGCGAGGTCATCCGCGGCCGACTCACCCAGGCGCAGGTGAACATAGCGGTGGATGGATGCGAAATAGCGATCGAAGACGGCGCCGAAGCGATCAGGGTGACGCCACGACGCCTCGATCACCTGCGCGTCGGTGCCCTCGCTGGGAGGTGCCGAATCTTGGAGGGGAGCTGTCATGCATGCCGGCCTTTCAGGCGATTACCTCGGAACACCCCTAGTTCGGCGAACCCCCCATTCCTCTTCACGGTCCATCACGCCGGCTACGAAGCACACCTACCGGCAACACTGTCCCGGCTCAGACCCCCGGGGAGAAGGCCCGCATCAGCACGGCACCGGTCGCGAACGCCAGTGCCACGCACAACGGGGTGTAGAGCAGCAGGTTGAGCCAGTAGAACGGGGTGCCGGTGTCCGTGCCCAGCCCGAAGGCCCAGGCGAGGCCGAGTTCCGCACGCGCGAGCAGCCCGCCGCCCAGAGCGAGAGCGACCGCCTTGGCGAGCCGACCGCCCCGCCCGCGGGAGACGGCGACCACCGAGAGGGCGGCGACGGTGAGCACGACGATCAGGGGTACGAGGCTACGCACCGTGAAGGGCGTGTCGAAGTTGAGCAACGCCAGGGAGAGCGCTCGCGGGTCCGCCGCCGGCCGTACCAGCCAGGAAAGGTGAAGGAACGCGTCGAGCAGCAGGACGGCGGCGACGAAGGCCGCTGGGAGTGAGATTCTCATGCCCGGCAGGAGGCGCGGAAATCGCCGGTGGTTCCATGGAACCTTCTCCACGGTCGACGCCTCTGGATGGATATGACTTGGCCTGTTGCTGATCTGGACCCGGTGCGGAGGCTGCGGGTGCTCGCCTCCGCCATCCCCGGGGCGTACATGGCGGAACGCGTCATCCCCGCCCCGTTCGAGGACGTCTGGTCCGTGGTGAGTGCCCTGGAAGAGGAGTTCGGCACCTTCGAGCCGGACATGCGCCGCCTGACCATCGTGTCCGGGCACGGGAGCGAGCGCCTGGTGGCCAAGGCGCGAAGCAGGTACGGCATGCGTGCGAGGTTCGACGTCGAGCTGCGGCCCGGCTGGTGCTGGATGCAGAGCAGGTTCCTGATCGTCGGCGTCGCGGCGGCAGCCGTACCGGGAGGAACCCTGGTCGCCCAGACGGGAGGAGTCCGCGTCCCCGGCCGGGCGGCGCTGGTGCCCCTGGGCGTGCGGGCCGCGGGAGAGAAGGCGCTGGCCAGGCTCGAGGCGAGGGTCGTGCGTCGATGAGCGCCGACCTGGTACGCGCCGCGCAGGGCGGCGACACGATGGCCATGAACGACCTGCTGAGCGAGCTGACGCCCTACCTCGGCCGGATCTGCGGGCCCATCGCGCTCGACAACGGGTCCGACGCCGTCCAGGAGTCGCTGATCGCGATCTTCCGGAACCTGGGGAGCCTGCGCGATCCGCAGGCGCTCCACGGCTGGGCCCGGGCGATAGCCGTACGGGAAGCAGTCAGGATCGCGAAACGGCGGCACCACGCGGTGGAGCTCGCCGAACTCCCGTCGAGGCAGGACGTCGAGAGCGCGGTGGACATCCGCGACGTGCTCGAGCGCCTGCCACCCGAGCATCGGGCGGTGCTGGTCCTGCGTGACCTGGAGGGGTTGCCGGAGGAGGAGGCGGCACGGCTCCTGCGCGTACCGGAGGGGACGGTCAAATCGCGCCTGCACCGCGCCCGCCGGAGCTTCCGCAAAGCGTGGCAGTCGTGAGGAACCTCCCGAGGCTCGCTCGCCTCCTTCTGGTGGAATCCCACAGAACGGAGAGCATCCATGAGACCTCGCACGCTCGCGGTCCTGAGCCTGATCCTCACCCTTGCCGTCGGCGCCGCCCTTTATGGCGCGTACGGCTACCGCCCAGCCGTGGCCGCCTACCGGCCGCCGGCGAACGCGCGGTTCCTCGACACCCCACTCGCCCGCTTCCACTACGTCAAGGAGGGCTCCGGCACCCCCGTCGTACTGCTGTCGCCCGGGGCCTCATGGACGTACGGCTGGCGCCGTCAGGTGCCGGAGCTCGCCCGCGACCACACGGTCTACGTCGTGGACCTCCCCGGTCAGGGATTCACCCGGCTGAAGGACCGCGACTTCACCTGGGACCTGAGGGGGATGACCACGGCGATCAACATGTTCCTGAACGCGGCGCGCATCGAGCGTCCCGCACTCGGTGGGCTGTCGTGGAGCGGCGGCTGGGCGCTGACCTACGCCCAGCGCCACCCCGACCGCGTCAGCCGCCTGCTCCTGCTGTCCCCCTCCGGCGCCGCCACTCGCGATACCTGGGTGTACGAACTCATGAAGTACCCGGTCATCGGGGAGCTGTGGAACAACTGGTACTACGCCGACAGGTCCAGCTCCCGCGCCGCGCTCGACCGCATCCACGTCAACCGGAGCAGGATCCTGGAGCAGGACGTCGACGCGTTCTGGGCACCCGGCACCTTCCCCGACAACCTGGAGAGCCAGGTCCTGCTCGAACGCGGCCTGGACTGGCGCGAAACCCTGGCCGCCATGCGGTCCACCGCCACTCCCACCTTGGTGATCTGGGGCCGCCAGGACACCGTCAACCCGGTGTGGCAGGCCCGGGAGTACGCTCGCCGGATGCCTGGCGTGCAGGTGCGCGAACTCGACGGCTGCGGCCACGCGCTGACCACCGATTGTCCCGAGGAGGTCGTACGGCTGATGGCGGACTACCTGGCTTCAGGGCCCGCATCTCCCTGATCTCCGGCACACGGGAACACGCCCGCGGCCCGGTCCGACGGACCTCAAGGCCCGTTTGGGGCGTGCTCCACCAGCACGCCACGCGCCGCCGGCCGATGAGACGGTGTCATCGGAGGAACTGCACGACTGACCGGAACGCGCGGGAAGTCGAGACACGGAGGGACGTCGGGGTCTCGTGCCGCAGCCCACGGGCTTGACGCCCTCGCCCGCGGCGCGCTCACCCAAGAACCCGTCGGGCACATAACGGGCACGACCCCAAAGACTAGGCCGTTGACCTGGTCTTTCGTACGAGTAGAGCTAGGAGATTCGAACTCCTGACTTCCTGCTTGCAACCGATTTGATCTTGAAGAATATAGCCCTCGATGCGCTCGAACGGGTCCCCGCAAGTGACCGCCCTTAATAGCACGCTAATGGCACGGCGATCAGGCCAAAATGCGCCTCCTCCCACGGCCCCGGGCCCGACACTGCCCAGCGGGCGGAGGCTGAGGAGCAAAGCCATGGACCATCGATCGCCCCAGGCCACGTACAGGCGACCGTGAGGGGCGTATCAATGCCGTACATACCACTCACCAAACCGTATTAGCAGCCCAGGAAGGACCGTCCCACATTGTCCATGTGGGCCCCGCCAACTCCGGCCACACGCCGCCACCCGGGAAGACGGCCGCCCCAGGTTTCTTGAGACGCGTCCCGGCGTCGGCAACTAATATGCGCGGCATGTCGTCTCCGTCCCGCCATGAGGTACCGGTTATTCGTCCTGCTGCCTGGCGTGTGCAGCCAACTTGGACCAGTCTGCTGCCGAAGGGCGTGAAGTCATGCCCGCCGGTGGGCACCACCGACGGCCACACCAATTGGGTGGCGGCGGTGACGACCGCGGTCTTCGACGGCCGTGTCGTGGCGGTCACCGGGGGCGGCGACGACACCGTACGGGTTTGGGATCTGTCAACCGGCGAGCTGGTCGGCGCCCCATGGACCGGTCACACGAACGCGGTGCGGGCGCTGGCGATGTCCGTTCTGGACGGTCGCCCCGTTGTGGTCAGCGGTGGGGACGACGACACCGTACGGGTGTGGGAACTCGCGTCCGGTAGGCCGGTGGGCGAGCCGTTCCACCTTCAGGCTGACAGCGTGCAGGCCCTCGCGATCGCGGAACGCCATGGCCGCCAGGTGGTGGTCACCGGTTGCTACGACAAGACGGTACGGGTGTGGGACCTGGAAACGCGGCAGGAGGTGATGGCACCGATCCGCGGCCACACCGGCCCGGTGTACGCCGTGGCGACCGCGATGCTGGACGGCCGCTGGGTGGCTGTCACGGGCGGCGACCGAACGGTCCGGGTATGGGACCTGGATACCGGTGATCCGGTGGGCAGCCCGTTCACCGGCCACAGTGGGTACGTGAGCGCGGTTGCGGTCGCGGAGCTGACTGCCGGCCATCTGGTGGTCGTCTCCGGTGGCTACCAGACGACCACACGCGTGTCGGACCTGGCCACCGGACTGCCGGTCGGTGACCTTCCCCGATCTGCGGACTTGGAGGCCGTGACGACCACGGTCGTACACGGCCGACTGGTGGCGATCACCTGCAACTCCAATGAGCCGACCATCCAGGTGTGGGACCTGAAAACGGCCGAGCTGGTCGGGGAGCTGTTCCCTCAGCATCGCCGTACGGTGCATGCGGTGGCGACGGCAGTGGTGGACGGCCGGCAGGTGGTGGTGTCGAGTTGCGACGCTGGGTCGGTCCGGGTGTCCGATCTGGTCGTCGGCCAACCGGCCGACAAGCCGGTTCGCCACGACGCCGCGATCACGGCGGTGGCCACCACGTCAGTGGCCGGCCGACCGGTGGCGGTCACCGGCAGCGATGACGAAACCGTACGAGTATGGGATCTGGAAACCGGCGACCAGGTGTGCCAGCCGCTCACGGACCACACCGGCGCCGTCACCGCCGTGGCCGCGACCCAAGTGGACGGTCGCGCGGTGGCGATCACCGGAGGCAAGGACAGCAAAGTTCACCTCTGGGACCTCGCACTGGGGAAAGCGGCCGGAGCACCGTTGACCACCCACCGCCGCCCGATAACCGCGGTCGCGGCCGACAACACGAACGACCTGCCCCGGGCCATCACCGCCAGCGACGACAAGACCATCCGGGTATGGGATCTCCGCACCGGCGAAGAGACCGGCAACCCCCGCAAGAGCGACCATCGATGGGTACAAGACCTCACCACCACCACGCTCGACGACCAGCCCGTCGCCCTCCTCGGACGGTGGGGCGGCGGCTTCCGGGTCCGCGACCTCACCGCAAACCGCGACACCGGACTCCAGACGACCGGTAGCAACGGCAAGCCGGTACGCCTCGTGGCCGCCACCATCGTGGACGGACGACCCATCGCCATCACCACGAACGACGACTGGCGCGACCCAGCGATGAAGGTATGGGACGTCGCCACCGCTCAGCAGATCGGCCAGCTTTCGATGGGAACCGTGGTCGCACTCGCCGCCACCACGATCGACGGCCACCCCATCGCAGTCGCCGCCAGCCACAGGACGGTAGCGGCATGGAGCCTCACCACCTTTGACAGGATCAGCCCTGACATCGAATTCCTCGACTCGGTCAACGCCGTCGCTGCCACCCCACAAGGCCACATCGTCGTCTGCTTCGACCGTGACATCGCCGTACTCACCGCAACCCGATCGAGCTGACTGTGGCATGGACGAGCTGGCCCAGGACCACTCCGGGGTCGATCCATTTGGTCACCACCACATCGAACTCCGGAACTCCACGCGAGGCATCGGCGATCTCCCGGGAATGCTCAGGTTGGACGGTCGCCGCAGCACGGTCCCGCAGCGCGGTAGTACTCATAGAAGACACCCACGTAAGCGCTCCTGTCCCGGGGTCCATGGCGAGATGGCCGCCTTTTGGCAGGTGGAAACGCTAGGGCATGCGACTGACATTACGCGTGGGGAGACTCGCTTGAGGCGAACGCGCCTTCCATGACCGGTGGCGGACATCCGCTGAGCGTTCTTGGGCGGGCCGCGTCTCAACCCGCAGGCAGGGTGAGCGCGTGGCCATGCAGATCCTTCGTCACTCGCAGATCGCGGTGACCATGAACATCTACAGCGAAGTGTCCTCCGAAGAGACACGTAAGGCACTCAAGCGCCTAGGAGATCATCTAGAACGCTAGAGGTAAAAGGATCTATCACGAAAGGCCACCCCTGCCGGGTGGCCTTCTGGCAGTTCTCGGCTTTGTACTGCAGCCGATCTCTACCCTTCCATTGCCAACGCTCGTAACGTCAGCAGTCATGGCAGATGTCGTGATTTGGGTGAAGCCCTACGAACGCAAGAATCACAACCCAGGCACAGAGGGATACAAGGGCCTATGCGGCTGGCACGGGACGACCTCCGGGCGGGGGCCGTGTCCCTATCCCGCAGGAGCAGGGTGAGCGTGTGGAGAACGGTTGAGGCTGTAGCTGTACTTTGCAGCTGTACAAGACTGCAACCCATGGCGATCAAACCTAGGGGCCTTCGAGGCGGCGGGGAGGACCATATGATCATCTAGTGTCCGATCTTACTCTCTATGAAGTTATTGGCTTAGTTGTTCCCGGACTGTTCGTCTGCATCCTCGTCTTGTGGGCGGTGGGCGTGATCCGGGTCTTCAGACAGCGTCGCGTACTCCGATACACCGACCGTTTCAGAGCTGAGGAGCTCACCGGGCGCGTTCGTCAGCTCAAGGTCCGCGGGTACGAGGAACAAGCAATCCAGCTCGTTCAGCATGAACTCGGAATGCCAGCGAGGAAGGCCCGCTCCTGGGTGAAATCCATCTGAGGCGGCCAACGGCGGCGACCTGGACGTCACGCATGTCCACCGTGCTTCAACCCAAGCTACTGACGCCTTGCTTGCAAATAGCTACGACGATCTTGGCTGACGTGCGGGAACGCAGGTGAAGGCGCCCCGTGACTCCCCGCCGTGGCCCTCGGTTTCCCGTCCCATCGGGCACGCAACGGGCGCGGCTCCGCGACAAGCCTCACATGCATATCCAGCAGTAGAGCAACTGATCTTCTTCCTTGGCGCGCCGTGCCAAACCAACGAATGCTTCGATGAGCGACAGCAGATACCCGTTGTCGGCGCTCCAAGTGCTGAACTCCTCGATTTCCGCCCACTGCCGCGCGAGTTCGGGCAGACGTTCGTCATCCACATTCGCGAGAGCGTCTCGTACAGATGCCGACAGTTCCTCGATCCCCGGGCCGTCTAGGTAGGGAGAGTCCTCCGGCATCGCGTCCCACTCTTCCTCCGTCGTGGGCGCGCCTTCTGGCGGGGGGTAGATCTCCTCCATCTCGACAAGATCAACAGACCAGGGGACACCTCGAATGAACCCGATGAGTTGGCCGAGAATCACCCCTGGGTCGATGAACTTCGCGTCCACTCCGTCGAAAGAGGGCTGGCCTGGCAGGACACGGACTCCGGCGCGTCCGAGGTCTGGCCTCACCGTCGCTGCCTCGCGGTTCGCGGCTCGATAGTAGTCGTACAGGACGCCCATAGAGAGACTCCGGCCTCGCGGTCATCGGTGCTTGAGCGACGCCAGATTAGGGGATGCGAACGGCGACGGGGAGATCAGGCCCACCTCAGGCCACCCGATGCCCTTGTTGGTCGCGTTCATCTCGGAGCCTGAGGCCCCGCCGGAGGCTGCTTGAAGCGCGCTCAATGAAGAGGTAGCGGCGTGGCCGGCGGAATGCCGTAGGGACCCGAAGGGCGAGCGTTGAGCGGGTTCGGCCGACGACGGCGCGGCCTGGTCCTGTGCGGTGGGTTTGGGACGCACGGCGCGGCGGGCGTACGGCGGCGCGCCGCGCCGCCGCTTGAACAAGGACGGCCATCGGCGTTTCGGCAACATCCGCAAGCTGCCCTCGGGCCGGTTCCAGATCCGCTGCCCCGGACCGGACGGACGGTTGCACGCCGGAGCAACGACGTACGGCACCAAGACGGATGCTGACCGGACGCTCACGCTCATCGAGGCTCAGATGATCTCGGGAGAGTGGACAGACCCGGATCGCGGCAAGATCCAGCTCGCCGACTACGCCCGTGCATGGATCAAGGAACGACCGGGGCTGCGGCCGAAGACGGTGGAGCTGTATACCTGGCTGCTCGAACGCCATGTCGTTCCGACGCTCGGCGGGGTCGCCGTCAGCAAGCTTCCTGCCCAGATGATCCGCACCTGGCGTTCAGATCTTCTCGGCAACGGCGTGTCGGTCTCAACGGCGGCCAAGGCCTATCGCCTGCTGCGGGCGGTACTGATGACAGCCGTCGAAGAGGACAAGCTGATCGCCCGCAACCCGTGCCGGATCAAGGGCGCCGACAACGAGCACACTCCCGAGCGGACGACGCCTTCGTGTTCCTCGGCAAGCGCGGCGCGTTCCTGCGAGGCGGCAACTTCCGGCGGGAAGCCAAGTGGTCGGAAGCGCCCAAGGAGATGGGGCTTCAAGGCCTAGCCTGCGGCTTTCACGGCGAATTTGAGCCGACCTGATCGTTCACATAAGAAAAGTGCCCTTGAGCTGGGATGATCGGACTTGTCTAAGGCCCC
>NZ_JBFAWA010000072.1:0-31996 GCF_040680035.1 Nonomuraea sp. NPDC052116
GCGCGACAGCCGGGCATCCACGCTGACCACAGCGAGAAAATCGACCCGCAGCCGAACTTCTCAGCCGACCAACTCAAGGTCGAGAAAGATCGAGGTTAGGCGACGGCATCGTGCTGGCCGCCGCCCGCTGTGCGCGTGTGGGCATCGACGACAAGCGCTACCTGGAGCCGATCCCAGAGGACGAGCTACACCTCACGAAAAACGTCCGGGTGATCGATGAAGGCGGACAGACCCTGTCGGCCTTCTACGCCGGTGACGGCATCGAGCAACTCATGACAGACGCCCAGGGCACCATCTGGATCAGCTACTTCGACGAGTCGAACTACTGGTTCCCCAACCCGGACGGCACCCGCTCCAGCGGCTTCGCGATCGGCCTGGCCCGCTGGAGCAGCGACGGCGGCCAACCCTGGATGGCGCCGCCCCACACTCCAGGCATCTTCTGGTGCGACTGCTACGCCTTGAACGTCGGAAGCAACGTGGTACACGCCTGCCCCTACCCCGACTTCCCACTGATCGAGATCGATCGTCACAGTGTCCGCAGCAACACCCTGAACCCCATCACCCGCTGCCATGGCCTGGCCATCTCAGGCGGTGAGATCGCCTTCCTCGACCAACACCGAACGGACGACGGGTTCCGCTGGGAGATCCGCAAAGGCCACCGACAGGACGGAGCCGTCACCGAGTCACACCGGCTGAACCTGCTACTGCCACACGACCGACCCCCGACCGGCTGGGCACGAGGGAAGATCGGCAGAGACGGAACACTGTGGCTACATGAGGACGGAGACCCACGCCATTGGTACCGCTATGAAATGCACTCCTGACTCCAATCCAGGCTAGCCGATAATACAGGAAGCCCCTGACGGCATAACGCCTGTTCAGGGGCTTCCTGTTGCAGAGCCGACGAGGGGAATCGAACCCCTGACCTTCTGTTTACAAGGGACTTCGACGTTGTCCACGGGCGTCCACCGCTGTCACGAGCGCCTGCTCAGCGGCTCCCTCAGCTTGATCGATTTCCGAGGACGTACACCCGTGTCCAGGGACGTTGTTAGCAGCGCTGTTAGCAAGATCCGATAGAACCTACGAACGTGACCACGTTCCCCGGTATCACTGAGCTAGTCACTCTGCGCGTTGCACAGCAGGCACGAATCCTCCTCGCGCCTTCCCTCGGCCGGCCAAAGCGACCCAGTCGCGCGCCTGATCGTGAGAGTCCACAACCAGGACGACGGCAGCACCAGCACGGTCCACAGCGCTCAGCCATACAAACCGCTCTTCGGCCTCATCCGGACCGGCCATCCCGTCGATGAAGATGCCGCATCGCCAGGACCGTCCACAACGGAGGCAGTGAAACCTGCGAGAAGCTGCCAGCCAACGCACACTGACGGCTTGCCCGCGTGGAGCTCGAATACGGGAAGCTGCTCGATGGCGTGGGCCGAGACGAGGGCGAGCGTCGATATCAAGCCGTTGAGGTAAGCGACGCTCTCACGGGCGATTCGAGATGGCACCCGGCGAGTATGCCACTCCCCAAGCACTTGATTACAAGGGAACGGCAGGCCACCGATCAACTCATGTCAGGCCTGGTCGGGCGGCAGATAGCGGCTGTCCTCGTGTGATCGCGTACGGCCCGGTTGCTGTATGCGGTGCTGTACAGCGCAACTCGCCGCCTGGTCATCACCTCCCACACTCACCAAGCCGCAGGAGCGGGGTTAAGACTCGGCGAAGTCGGCCCGAGTGGTGGCTTGGCCTTGACGTCTGAGTCGAAAGCCGCACGCTCGATCGGCAGGAGAGCCCGTCACCCGGGCCATGCCACCCGGCACGGACGCGTGCATCCAAACAATCGGACACCATCTTGGGGAACCCCGTCCGACAGCCACCGTAGCTATCCGATGGCAAGCCGACCCGGAGCGCAGGGCCGCCGAGGCCCGAGCACCGGAAGCGGCGCGGCAGCCAGTCTTTCCGTTTTCAGGCAAGCTGGATACGCATTCGTGCCCCCTCAAGCACCTCCGACGACCTGCATAGAATCGTCCAATGCCATCAATCAATGCCGGTGCTCAACGTTGCCGGTTGTCACGCAATTGGTTACTCAGGCTGAAATATCTGGAGCTCCCATCTGCGCGAACGTTCACCGCGAGCCCTTGGAGCCTGCAACGATCGTCAACTATGACGACGATAGGCAAGGCATGCCACCATGTCCATCGTTGGCCGCAAAGAGCCACACGAAGGTGACTCATTCTCCAGCCTCAACGACCCATATATTCGTGTCTAATTCCAAGGCA
Source organism: Nonomuraea sp. NPDC052116 (assembly GCF_040680035.1). NCBI lineage: Bacteria > Bacillati > Actinomycetota > Actinomycetes > Streptosporangiales > Streptosporangiaceae > Nonomuraea > Nonomuraea sp. NPDC052116. The sequence continues at coordinate 2,277 of NZ_JBFAWA010000072.1, forward strand.
GGTTTGAGATTTGCATCGATGTGACGTAGATCACATACGAGGCCATACCGCCTGATGATCCACAAGATGTGCGCGCATTGATAACAGAGGGCGATAATTCGGTTACTCTATTGCGCTTGTCGGCTTCGACAAGGCGTGTCAAGGTCTCTAATCGTGCACAGAAAATCATGTCTGCACATGTTCAGAGAGAAAGGTCATGCATGCGGGCGTTACTTGGCGGAATCCTCACTCTTACCCTCGGACTCGCGGTCTCTGCGGTATCGGCGTCTCCCAGTGTCGCGGAGGCAGCTTCGGAGCCGCAGCGGGCATCCATCGACTCGACTCAGCTGAAGTCAGCCACACAGACTGCCGCACAGGCCCTGCGTAGTAGATCCGCTAACCCCCAAGTCGCCGACGTGGCGCAGAAGTATCTGGACAAGCAGGCCCGCTCGGGCAGGCTACTAGATGCGTCCGATGTCAAGGTCGCCTCCGTTGCAGACCCGTTCGGCAACGGCCAGATCCGCGTGGCGTGGGACGGCTCGCGGCAGCCGGAGCGCATCGACGTGGCGGTCAGCAAGGACGCTAATGCCAACGACGGAATGAAGGCCATCGGGGTGATGATGGCCGAAGCGCCCGACGCAGCCACCTCTAGCCAGCAGGGTGGTGCTGGTTTCGACGGCGCATTCAACGTCAAGGACATGTTCCAGATGGGTCACGAGTGCGTTGAGCTGTGGTGGGATCCGGAGTACTGGACCGGCGAGGAACCGCAGGACCACAACGCCACTAGCTGTTACGAGAAGTACCAGGACCCCACCACGAGGAAGTGGATCTACAACCGGTGGGCAGTGTTCCAGCAGGCTGAAGGGCCAACGAACAACCCTAGGACCGTCGACTTCACCCTCCGGTCTCGCCCCTGGAAGGGGTACGAGGATCGAGTGGAGAGCCTGTACAAATGGACACCCGCTGGCGGGCAGAAAACGTGCGAAGAAACGATGAACGTATCACTTTCGTTCCCGGACTTCGCCGGAGTTGAGATTCCGATCCACCAGTGCACTTCCACGTCAGTGCTCCCTGACGCGACAACGAAGGCTATGGGGATCGACTTCAATGGCGAGGAGACCGGCCAACTGGCTCTCGACTTCGGCGCAGCAATCTACGCCAAGTCAGCCGACGAAGACTTGAACCCCATCTACGCCGACTATCTCTGGGCGCAGGTCGACTGGGGGATCTCCAACAAGAAGACACTGCTGTGGAACGAGGACGGCTGGTAAGTCGTTGAAGAGCTTCTTCCACCAACACAGGGCGCTTCGCACCATGCGGAGCGCCCTGCTCCTGCTCCTACTTTGCATCAGCGGATGCTCCGTGACCAACTCGCCAGCCAATCCCTCGCCCGCCCGGTCAGTCGCACCGTCTGGTAATCCTTGTGCTGAAGGTGGAACTCGGGAAGCCTGCGCGAGCGTCCACATAGACGGCGAGCCTTACAGATACTCGCTGCTGCGCTCGTCTCGCCCCACGAAAAACACCATCATCGTGGATGTCGGCGGCCCAGGCGTAGCCGTCCTGAGTGGCCAGGTCCGCCTGCCCCAGCTTGCGCGAACCGTAAACGATCTCGGCCTCGCTTACAATCTGCTCTTCCTGGAAGAACCGTGGGTGCTCAAAGCCTCGCCGAGTAACTGCTCACGGGCTCTCAGCGAGCTCGTTCGAAGGATCCGTACTCGCGACGAAAGCTCACCGACGAACGACTCGACCGATGTTGCCACCAAATGCTTTCCCGAGGATTCACGGCGAAGCTGGGGCTTTACCAGCGACAGCTACAACAAGGTCCTGCAGCAGGTAGCCGCACAGGAGTCGCTGCGATACTCCGGATTCATCGGCCACTCGTTCGGTGCCGTCAGACTGGGCTATCTGCGTCACATCAGCCTAGACTGGTCCATCCTGACCCGCCCTTTCCCCGTCGGAGTAGACGGTCGGCAAATCGTAAACGCACGCGCACGCGCCATCGAAGGCATGCAAAGAAGGGTGACCGGCCACCAGGGCATGCCGCGAGCGCTCATCCTTGCGGAGGCCGAGCGGCGTTTCGACTACTTGTCGGCGTTGGTCGAAGTGGGATATACGCAAACACCCGCGTTTACCAGGCGCCTCGCCAGATTGGACTCGGATGCGCAAGCGGCCCAGCGGTTGGCACAGCAGTATTGGGGGATCTACGGGGCGGGCGCTGTGTCGCCCGCATATCTCGCCTACCTCGAAGAGGTTTGCTCCGCGGGGAAAGGGTGGCCGTACAGTTACGGGAGGTACAACTCTGTCACCAGTGTGCTTGAGGCGAAGCATGCCTCTTGTTTCCTGCTGAAGCGCAAGCCCGCCGAGCTCATCTACGGCAATGAGCCGCGCTGCATCGTGACCAGTTCGAGCGACACAGTGACTCCGGCGTCACTCGTTGCGAAATCCGTTTTATCACGTGGACGCGCTATTTGGGTATCGTCGAGGGAGCGTGCCCATGCGTCGTTCGACCAGCTTGACGTCTGCTTGAAGCGACTGGCCGGCGAAAAGCCCGCCCAATAGGACAACAACCCGCGAGTCCTGGAGGAAGGAACATATGAAGATACCGATAAGCCGTCGTAACTTCTTGGCCGTTGGCGCCGCTACAGTCGGAGGCATTCTCGCTGGCGGTGCCGTCCTTCTTAATCAGAGCGAGGAGCCCTCCGAGGGCGACAAGCTGTACGTGACTCCCACTTCGCTCCCGAAAGCGCCTATCGCCCCTCGGACCGGCCATTCTGTCACCTGGACAGGTAGCGAGTTGGCTGTGTGGGGCGGGTGGAACGGCGACAAGGCGCGGCCCCAGTATTTTACCGACGGTGCCCTGTACAGCCCGACCACGCGTTTGTGGCGAATGATGCCCAAGGTGTCGCTGTCCCCCCGCAGCGAGCACCTGGCTGTGTGGAGCGGTTCGGAGTTGCTCATCTGGGGCGGTGATGCGTCGGGACTGTTGCGTGATGGTGCCGCGTACAGCCCTCAGAAGAATGTGTGGCGCGCCCTCCCAGATGCTCCATTGGAGCTGTCTGCGGCCGAGCCACGCGTTTACAGTCGTAGCATCATCTTCGCCCCTGCTCGATACAGAATCCCTCTTGGCAAACCCGCTGTGCCGCTATTGGTTTTCGACCAGGAGAACAAGCGGTGGCGCGTCATAAAGGGCAGCGGGGTGCACGTCATCGACATGGCGGCTGACAGCGCAGGGGTTGTTGCGCTCACCTTCGACCCGTCCAGAAATGTTCTGATGACGCAACGACTGGACCGCGACCTGGCCCGCCTTGAACGGGCGACGAAGCTGCCACTGGACTCAAGCGTGGATTCTGCGGGGCTGCTGTGGAGTGGGACTGGGCTGGTAGGGGTCTTCAGCGAAGGCAGCCAAAGCCGAATAGTCGAGTTGGGAGACGGCACCCGATGGCGCGAGATGGGCCGGTTTTCTTCCCGCGTCTTCCGATCGAAAGCTGAACTGCACGGGGATAGGCAACCGAACCGTATGTGGATGGCGAGTGGCCACATTTGGTCGGCATCGTCGCACGGTGTCGCAGTCTACGACCCCCGCGCAGCCCGATTGCGGTCAGCGTCAAGGACGGTCGCGTTCGCGGGTGGATGCCCTTCCGAGATGACGCCAGTGATTGCCGGAAACCAGTTGCTGATGTGGGGGGGACGCGGTTGCGACGGTTTCGTTGGCAAGGATGATGCGATGGGCATGGCTGTGGAACTACCGACGCGCTGATCACCTCAGGGCCGCAGATCTCCGGCTGGAGCCATGATCAGATCTAGCACTCACAAGCTGCGACCTGCACGTTGGCCGATCTACCGTGTACGCCGTGATGAGCTCGACCAACTCCGAGTCAGTACGGCGCTCAGGCGCGTGGGCGGTGCGGGCCGCGACCGGCCGGAGAGCCGCAGCGCGGCCTGCGACCGCCCGACGCGTGCCGAGCCGCCGCAGGCGGATCGGCCTTGAAACCGTAGAGAAAGTTCTCATCCGCGAGAGTGTGAGCCTGAATGATCTTGGTGTGTTCAGGTGGAAGTCTCCGCGGTAGATGTCCGTTTGCATCCCCGACCGGGGATAAGACGGGTGGCATGCTTGCAAGCGAACTATCTGCCCGGTGATGCCCTGATCAGAGTTGGCGGGATAAAGGGATACCCAATGCTCGGCGTGTTGTTGGCGCGGTTGTCCGATCATCGAGGGCTGAGCCCTGGTGACCTGTCCCGTCTGGCGGAGGTCACCGAAGCCGAGGTGCAGGAGGTGCGTGACGGCGCGGAGCCTAGTTCCTCGCTGCTCCTGCGGCTTGCTCCGGCGCTTGGCTGGCACGATGTGGACCTTTTCGCGTTTGCCGGGATACCTGTGCCTGACGAACTCACTCCCTTGGACGCCCGTGCCGGGAGTTGGGTTGCGTCTCTGATCAACCAGGCCAGGTGCCTGCCATCGGAACACGTTGACGAGTTACGGCAACGCGCCCGGTCACTTCCACAGCGTCCCCGCACGCGCCCGTTTCCGCCGCCGCATCCGTGGGAGCAGAACGAGCCGAGCTTCGGTGCGGCGCTGGTCCGGATGCTCGCGTATCGGAACCTTGGCTGGACGAGTGCGGCCAAGTGCCTACTCTGCCTCACCGGTCTGGGATTGGCCGGCGCCACAATCGGCGGTATCGGCCGCGGCGTCAAGGAACTGAGCCCTGATCTGCTTGCCAGATTCGCAACCGTGTTGGGCATTCCGGTCGGCGACCTGGCCGCCGTGACCGGCATCGCTCCTCCCGAGAACCCCCCACCGGCACACCCAGCGGCGGCCGATCTGGCGGGGTTGATCTGGGACGTCCGACGGCTGACCTCCGAACAGGTGCGGCATCTCCGCGACGAGACCGAAGCTCTTCAGAGCGACTAACTGGATCTGCCAACCCAACACGACCGGTGACGGTGTTGGGCCCCGGACCCTCATCACATTCCATGAGGATGAGTCGCTCGCACACGTGGCTACCGTACGCACCCTTCGAGTAGGGCATGCCACGTGGCATGCCCCTCTCGCGTGCTCATGCGGTGGGTCTCGAAGGCCTTTCCGGAGTCTGGGTCGGTACGCCTAAGGAACGATTGGCCACCGGTGGCGCACAGTTCGTAAATGTCGCCATCGCAGTGGCAGGTCCAGAGGAGTGTCCTGCGTCGTGACTCCTTGCGAGCGGTGAGCCATACGAGCCGTGTGCAGTTCGGTTGCGGCTCGGGCAGGTGGGGAGACAGGCAGTCGTTCATGCGGCTTGGCCGGCGGGGGCGAGCGGGATGAGGACCCAGACGGTGCGGCCGGCTTCGTCGCCGTGCACGCCCCAGCGCGTGGCCAGGGTCTCTACCAGGCACAGGCCGCGTCCGCTCTGGTCGTCGTTTTCGGCTTGGCATAGGTGTGGGGTGGTGGGGCCACCTTCATCGAGGACGGCGAGGATCAGCAGGGTGCTGCCTGCATGGAGGGTGACGCCGAATCGGCCGCCCGGGAGTCCGCTTCGAGTGTGGCGGATTGCGTTGGTGGCCAGTTCGGACACGACCAGTTGGGCGGTGTCGGTCTCGGGGCGGTCGCCCAGGTACCTCATGACGAACTGGCGTGCCTCGCGGACCTGGGGTCTGGTGCCGGGGAAGTTGCGACACCACCGGTGGATCTCTTTGAGGCTGTTCAGCGTTGGGGACATCGCGGTTTCCTCGCGTTCGTGCAGGTCAAAGCACTGCCAATCGCTATCGGTACTGAAAGTACTAGTGCTATACTTCAAGTACAAGCGACTTGATGTACTTGCGCCGCACAATAAGTACTGGTCGAGTAAAAGACATCGAGATCCCAGACCGTGACGGCGAGCCAGGAGGGCGTACATGTTCGGACTAATGGTTCGATTCACCTGCAAGGACGAGGCGAGTGCTACTGCGTTCGACGCACTCGTCGGTGAGACAATCGAGGCGATCCGCCAGCACGAGCCGGGAACGATCGTGTACGCCTCGCACCAGGTGGACGGCCAGCCGCTCCAGCGGATCTTCTACGAGCTGTACCGAGACCGCGACGCCTTCGACGCCCACGAGCAGACCGAGCACACCAGGCGCTTCCTGGCGGCTCGCGAAGAGCTGTTGGCCTCGGTCGAGGTCGACTGGCTGAGACTGCAGAGCGGGAAGGGCACGACGTCGTGAGCATGGAGTATCAGCGGGCGCTCGGACGGCGTATCGCCCAGGAGCGCAAGCGGCGTGGCCTGTCGCAGGCCGAGCTGGCCCGGCTGGTGGATCGGTCGGTGGCGTGGATCTCGCAAGTGGAGCGGGGCGTGCGCAAGGTCGATCGCATGTCCGTGCTGGAGAAGGTCGCCGAGACGCTGGATGTGCCGCTGTCGGAGTTGGCCGCCGAAGCGCCCGTGGTCGCCGCCACCAATGAGGAGATGCCGGGGACTGCCGGGTTGCGGCTGGTACTGTCCGGCGCCCATTCGCTGCAGGCCATGTTGCACGCCACGCCGGTGCCTGCCACCGATCAGCTCAAGCCGCGGGTGGATCACGCGTGGGAGCTGGCGCATGAGAGCCGCTACGTCGAGCTGACGGAGCTGTTGCGCGGGCTCGTACCGACCCTGGAGAGTGCGGTGCGGTCCGCGCCTGCAGAGCGGCAGGCCGAGTTGTTCGAACTGCTGGCGGTGACGTATCAGGCGTGTTCGGCGTCGCTGGCCAAGCTGGGTGAGCCGGAGGCGGCGTGGATCGCGGCGGATCGGGCTATCGGCGCGGCGGAGCGGGCGGGCAATCCGTTGATGATGGCGGCCGGGGCGTTCCGGCTGGGCTTCGTGTTCCTGGGGGCGCGTCACTTCGATCAGGTGGAGGAGACGGCGCGCACGGCCGCTGAGGCGCTGTGGTTCCTGACCGATCAGGGCAATGTGGAGGCGATGTCACTGTGGGGTGGGCTCACCTTGCAGCGGGCGGTGGCGGCCTCGCGACTGAATCAGGCCGACGTGGCGTACGGGCACCTGTCGCGTGCCCGTGAGATGGCGGCGCGGGTCGGCGAGGGGCGCAACGACTACAACACCGAGTTCGGGCCGGCGAACGTGGCGCTGCATGAGGTGGCCGTGGCGGTGGAGGTCGGCGACGCCGGACATGCGCTGCGCGTTGGTGCCGCGGTGGACGCCTCAACACTGTCGGCGGAACGGCGGGCGCGGCTGGCGGTGGATCTCGCGCGGGCGCATGCGCAGCGTCGTCAGGTGGATGAAGCGATGGCGCAGTTGCTGGAGGCCGAGAGCATCACGCCTGAGCAGGTTCGTAACCATCGGGTCGTACGGCAGCTCGTGTCCGACCTGTTGTCGATGCAGGATCCGACGTCGTCCGAGCTGCGGGAACTGGCCGATCGAGTGGGGGCGTAGAAAAAGTACGTGAACACGTACTCTAAGTACTAGCGATTACTCTCAGTATCAGGTAGCGTTCGTGTTGTAGCTGGAACTCTCCGTAGTCGGAGGGTGGCAGCCCAGCACGAACGCTCTTCGCGTTTCAGGGGTGGATCAAGGAGGTCCGCTCACGGAAGGCGGAGAGAAGGCCACACATGAAAGTGGCCTGAGCGGGAGACCCGCCCAGGCCGGATGCGTTAGCACCCTAGTTGGCGCTTCGATGCTATCGCCTCCGAGCTGACGGCACGGCCTCCCTCGTCCTGAAACGCCTGATCAACAGGCCGACGAGAGGTCAACTCACCATGCGTACCGTCCCCATCCCCGTGGACGTCAGCAAGCTCAGCATCACCTGCGTGAAGGCCCCACGCCCTCGCGTGCTCAACAGGGACACCGGCGAGATCAAGACCGACAAGAACGGCAACACCGTCTACGAGGTCACCGTGTCGGTCGAAGACGAGTTCGGCCGGATCGAACTTGTCAAGATCGGCATCACCGGTGAGCCGCCCATCAAGGCCGGCGACGCCGTCAACGCGGTCGGCCTGCTCGGCTACGTCTGGGAGATCGCCGGGCGCTGGGGCATCTCCTACTGGGCCACCGCCCTGCTCCCGCAGCAGGAGGCCGCCAGTGTCTGACCAGCTCCTCACGATGCTCGGAGTCCTGGCCGCCATCGCGGCCGGGCTCTGGGCCTGGCGCCGCTGGCACTACCGCTCCTTCTGGCTCGTCATCGGCTTCCCGATCACGGCCATCAGCATCCGGGCGTCCTGGCGCAAGGTCGCCCTCGGCTGCAACCTGACCAAGAAGCGGCAGCGCTTCTGGTTCACCACCGTCCCCGGGCTGATCGCATCCACCGGCGTCGTCCGCGTCCGGCGCAAGTGGCAACGCATCGCCGTGGACACCAAGCCGTTCATGTGGCTACCGCTCCCGATCCGCTACGGCTGGCGCGTCACCCTGCACACCCTGGACGGGCAGATCCCGGCCGACTACGCCGACGTCGCCGAACGCCTCGCGCACTCCTGGGGCGTGCATGCCGTGCGTGTCACCTCCGACAAGCCCGGCCGGGTACGGCTGGCCGCCACCGTCCGTGACCCGCTGGTCAGGGTGGATGAGCTGCCGCCGTCCACCGAACTGCTCAAGGTCACCGTGGGCCGGCTGGAGACCGGCACGCCGTGGGTCATCGACTTCCGTACCGTGCCGCACTGGCTCAACGCAGGAGCCACCCAGTCCGGCAAGTCCAACCTCGCCAACGCGCTCATCGTCGGCCTGGCCCCGCAACCAGTCGCCCTGGTCGGCTTCGACCTCAAGGGCGGCGTGGAGTTCACCCCGTACGCGCCGCGGCTGTCCGCGCTGGCCACCACGCGAGCGGAGTGCGGTGGGCTGCTGGATGACCTGGTGGCGCTCATGACGGACCGGATGGGCGTGTGCCGGATGGCCTCGGCCCGCAACATCTGGCAGCTCCCGCCCGGCATGCGTCCGGTGCCCGTCGTGGTCCTGGTCGACGAGTTGGCCGAGCTGTATCTGATGGCCGACAAGTCGGAGAAGGACGAGATCGCCAAGACCTCGACCGCACTGCTCCGGGTCGCCCCGCTCGGGCGCGCGTTCGGCATCTACCTGTTCTGCTGCGGCCAGCGCATCGGCTCCGACCTCGGACCCGGCGTCACCGCACTCCGCGCCCAGTGCTCGGGACGGATCTGCCACCGGGTCAACGATCCCGAGACCGCCACCATGACCCTCGGCGACCTCGACCCCGCCGCCCTCGACTCTGCCCGCGCCATCGCCGCCGAGACCCCCGGCGTCGCCATCGTCCCCCCACAAGACGGCCAGTGGTACCGCGCCCGCTCCTTCTACGTCAGCGAACAAGCGGCCGAACACGCCGCCCGCACCTACTCCGGCCAGGCAGCGACCTGGGCCGACGTGATGGCCGCTAAACCCACGGAGACGCCCGACCAGCAGACGGCCTGAACCGACACCGGAAGGGAGCCGAGATGCGCCACATCGCCGCCTGGCTGCTCAACACCGGTCCTGTCCTCGTCCTGGCCCTCATCGCAGGAGCAGGCTCCTTCACCCACATTCGCGACACCGCCAGCCAACACGGTCAGACCGGCTGGATGTCCTGGGCCATCGCCGTCTGCATCGACCTGACCTGCGTCATGGCCGCCCGCGAACGCCAACGCGACAAGAAGACCGGCCGTCAACGGCGCGGCCTGATCTCCTGGCCCGTCCTGGTCCTGACTGGAGGCATCATCCTGTCCCTGGCCGCCAACCTCGCCCAAGCCACACCGACCGCCTGGGGCTGGATCACCGCCGCCACCCCGGCCGGCGCCTTCCTCGTCGCCGTCTCCATGCTCGAACGCCGCGCCACCGCCACCCGTACCGACGCACTGCAGGACGTCCCGCAGACGTCCTCACCAACCGCGCAGACGTCCCGAGCCGTCTCCGGAGAGTCCCAGCACGTCCCACACGATGACCGTCCTGCCCTGACCCCGGCCCACGAAGTCGATCGCCAGCACAACGCTCCCGCGCCCGATCCGACCCTCGTGGACTACGCCCGCCGCATCGCCGACGAGCACCACGCCAAGCACGGCAGCCAAATCACCTCAGACCTCATCCGCACCCGCCTGGGCGTGTCCGACCAACTCGCCGCCGACCTACTTCACATCCTGCAGCCCGCCCATAACCAGTGAAAGGAACGCCCTCGATGTCCACCAGCCACTCACGGCCCGCGTTCATCGCTGGACTCCGCGCCCTGGCCGACCTGCTCGAAGCTCGCCCCGAGATCCCCACGCCTTGGAGCACGACCGTGCACCACTTCGTGCCCGACGCCCAGGACGCGGAAATGCGCGCCGAACTCGACCGCCTGGCCGCCCTGCTCGGCAGCCACATCGACGGGGCGGGCGGCCACTACACGACCACGCTGTTCTTCGGCCCGATCGAATATCGCGCTGTGGCGATCCTGGCCGAGTCCCGCGCCCGCTACGCCGCCCACGACAGCTACCGCGGCTGCGTCACGCCCGACAGCCCGTACGAAGACCGATGACCATGGACGCCACGCTCGCCCACTACCGCTGCTGCACCTGCAACGGCACCGGAATCTCCGACGACCAAACCTGCGCCGACTGCGACGGCATCGGCATCGACAACCACGGCGCATAGCCGCAAGCGCCCCCTGCCTGGCCACACATCCGCCAAGATCCGCGCCAGGCCGGGGGCCATCCACACCAGAGTCACTGGATAGGACAGGACCCATCTTGCCCCACCTTGCCCACAGCCACGCCGTGGCTGGAATGATTCACCGGCTCAACCAACCCGACTACGACCGCTGGGCCAGCCAGATCAAGCGCACCGGCGGCTGCCGCCAGCCCATCCACCTGCGAGGCAAGGTCGAACACTACGACCAGGCCACCGGCCACCTCCTGCACCGCTACAGCACCACTACCGAGCCCAACGGCGTCCTGCGCGTCCCGTGCAAGACCCGCCGCGCGACGCGTTGCCCTGCCTGCGCCGAGGTCTACCGCGCCGACACCTACCAGCTCGTCCGCGCCGGCCTCGTCGGCGGCAAGGGCGTGCCCGACACGGTCAGCTCGCACCCGTGCCTGTTCGTCACGCTCACCGCGCCCTCCTTCGGAGCCGTTCATGTCCGGCGGGAGAAGAACGGCAAGGTCCTGCCCTGCCACGCCCGCCGCGACGCCCAGACCTGTCCACACGGACAGGCCATGTCCTGCACCGAGCGACACAGCGCCGACGACCCGCGGCTCGGCGAACCGCTGTGCCCGGACTGCTACGACCACGAGGGCTCGGTACTGTTCAACGCCATCAGCCCGGAGCTCTGGCGCCGCTTCACGCTCGCTCTGCGCCGCCGCTTTGCCAAGCTCAACGGCCTGACCGTCAAGGCCCTGGGCGAACACGTCAGCATTGCCTTCGCCAAGGTCGCCGAATACCAGCGACGCGGCGTCGTCCACTTCCACGCCGTCATCCGCCTCGACGGACCCGACGGCCCACACTCACCGCCACCGGCCTGGGCGACAACCGACGCTCTCGAACAAGCCGTCCAACACGCGGCGGCGGTAGTAACTGCGGAGGTCAAGCCACTCAACCGCACCTTCCGGTGGGGCACTCAGCTCGACGTCCGCCGCATCACCATGGACGGCGACCTCACCGAACAGGCCGTCGCCGCCTACATCGCCAAGTACGCCACCAAGGCCGCCGAATGCGTCGGCACCCTGGACCGGCGCATCCAGCCGCTCGACAACCTCGAAGCCCTACCGGTCCGCGACCACGCCCGCCGCCTCATTGCCGCCTGCATGCGGCTGGGCAGCCACCCCGACCTGGCCGAACTCAGGCTCACTCACTGGGCACACATGCTCGGCTTCCGCGGCCACTTCTCCACCAAAAGCCGCCACTACTCCACAACCCTTGGCGCTCTGCGCGCGGCCCGTGAAGAGCACATGCGCGCCGAAGAGATCAACACCGGACGGCTCCCGCTCTTCGAGGAGGACACCGTCCTGGTCATCGCTCACTGGCAGTACGCCGGACAAGGCCAATCGGCCGGTGACGCGCTCCTCGCCGCAGCCATTACCGGCACCACTTCGGGAGGCCATCTTTGACCCGACTCCTTCTCACCGTCCCCGAAGCCGCCGAAGCCCTGGCCATCTCGCGCAGCAAGCTCTACCAGTTGCTCGCCACAGGCGCAGTGACCTCACTGCGCATCGACGGCTCTCGCCGCATCGCCGTCACGGCGCTCAACGACTACATCGCCCGCATGACCTCGAAGGAGGACGCAGCATGACCAAGACCCTCACGGCAGCCCCAGGCGACGAGCCGCGCAAGAGGAAGACCCCGAAGCTCCGTGACGGCGTGATGAAACGCGGCACCACCTGGTCCTACGTGATCCGCGTCAAGGACCCGGAGACCGGTGAGAGCAAGCCCCGCTGGGTGAGCGGCTTCGCCACCGAGGACGATGCCAAAGCGGCCCGCGACGAGGCCAGAGTGAGAGCTCGGCGCGGCGAGTACATCGATCGGAACACGATCACGGTCGCCGAATACCTCGCCGAGTGGATCGAGTGCCACGCCGTCGAGATCAAGCCGCACACTCTCAAGGGCTACCGCGACATGATCCGCCTCTACATCGGACCTCGGATCGGGAACGTCCGCCTACAAGCACTACGCCCGGCGGCGATCACGAAGTTCTATCGCGACCTGCTGACAAGCGGTGGCAGGAAGGGCGGCCCGCTCGCAGCGAACACCGTCAAGCACGTCCACACGGTGCTCCGCAAGGCACTCACGGACGCCGTGCTCGTGGACGAGCTGCTTCCCAACAATCCCGCCGAACGCGCCAAGCTCCCACGCACCCAGCCAACCGAGCCAGGCATGATCTGGACACCCGCCCAGCTCCGGGCCTTCCTCGCCACAGCTCAGGAGCACCGCCTGTACGCCTTCTTCCACCTGGCCGCCTACACGGGCGCCCGTCGCGGCGAACTGCTCAACCTCCGCTGGACGGATGTGGACCTGGACAAGCCCCAGATCCACATCACCGGCACAGCCGCGGTGATCGACCGCCAACGAGTCGAGGGCACCACCAAGAGCGGACGCTCCCGCGTCGTGTCCTTCGACCCCAGCACGGTCAGGATCCTCAAGGCCCACCGCGCCCGTCAGGACGAGGAACGCCTTCGACTCGGCGAGTCCTGGAAAGGCGGAGGCGCGTACGTCTTCACTACCGGCTGGGGAGACCCGCTCTTCCCGGACACGCCCAGCTCACTGATGCCCAAGCTCGTCGAGACCCACAACAAGCGGAATCCGCGAGCCCAACTCCCCCACGCCCGCCTGCACGACCTCCGCCACATCCACGCCACGACGCTGCTCCTGGCCGGCGTTCCCGTCCATGTCGTCTCGGCCCGGCTCGGCCACGCCGATCCGGCGATCACCCTCCGGGTCTACGCCCATGTCATCCATGAACAGGCCGCAACAGCGGCAGACATCTTCGCAGCAGCTCTTGGGACGGAAAGGGGTTGAGCGCCCGCAACTGTCGGAGCCGTGCTTTATCGTGATCGCCCATGGCAATCATGACGCCAAGCGAGCAGAGACGCTTACTGCAAAAGTGCGACTGCGTGAACTGCTTCTACTGTGACGTCCGACTCGGACGGCACGAACACGATCACTATCCGATCCCAAAGGCAGCAGGGGGCACGCAGACGGTACCTACGTGTTCTGACTGTCATGATCTCAAAGATCGCATCCCGTCGTACAAATGGGACGCAACGACTACCCTCTACGCCTTCATGGAACTGCTAGAGGGCTACGACTCGCATAGCTTCCTGGAAGCACCTGCAGAACTGAAACGAACTATCCTTCAGGAAGATCCTTTCTTCGCAGAGGAGAACATCCGACAGCGCTGGCCATCCCTCTCACCCATGACTCGACTGCTCTACACGAAGTTGCTCGCGAATGTTCTCTGCGAGTGAGCACCGGGCTTAGATGTCCCAGCAGCAGTTAGCAAGCCCGTTAGCAAGATCTCGATATTGTCCTGACAAACCAAGAAGCCCCTGACGGCGAATCGCCTGTTCAGGGGCTTCCTGTTGCAGAGCCGACGAGGGGAATCGAACCCCTGACCTTCTGTTTACAAGACAGATGCTCTGCCGATTGAGCTACGTCGGCGCGGCCTACCAGTGTAGACGCTAGAGGCGCCTGTGACGAGCGACTTCGTACAGCGCCACTCCGGCCGCCACTCCCGCGTTGAGCGACTCCGCGGCCGCCTGCATCGGGATCCGGGTCACCACGTCGCACTGCTCCCGGACCAGCCGCGAAAGTCCCTTGCCCTCCGAGCCCACGACCACCACCAGCGGCTCGGCGAGCAGGTCGACGTCACCGATGTCGGTCTCGCCAGCACCGTCGAGGCCGATGACGAACAGGCCCGCTTCGCGGTACTCCCGCAGCGCCGCCGTCAAGTTGGCCGCGCGGGCCACGCGCATGGTGGCGAGGGTGCCCGCGGAGGTCTTCCAGGCCCCGCCCGTGACCCCGGCCGAGCGGCGGGAGGGGATGAGGAGGCCGTGGGCGCCGAAGGCGGTGGCCGAGCGGGCGATGGCGCCGAGGTTGCGCGGGTCGGTGACCGAGTCGAGGGCCACGATCAACGGGACCTCGGCGGCGTCCTGCGCGAGCTCGACGAGGTCGGACGGGTGCGCGTAGTCGTACGCCGGGATCTGGAGCGCGATGCCCTGGTGAACGACGCCCTCCGACAGGCGGTCGAGCTTGTCGCGGGAGACTTCGAGCAGGGCGATGCCGCGCTCGGCCGCGATCCTGATGGAGTCGCGTACGCGATCGTCGTTGTCGATGCGCTGAGCAACGTAGAGGGCGCTGGATGGGACACCCGCCTGCAGGGCCTCGAGTACGGGGTTGCGGCCGCCGATGTACTCGGGCGCGTCCTCGGAGCGCCGCTGCCGCGCCGGAGCGGGACGTCGGGCGCCGCCGCGATCCTCGCGGGCGATGCGCTCTGTACGGGCCTTGTCCTTGTACCAATGCCGCATTTCGGCAGGCGGGGTTGCGCCCTTGCCCTCGAGCGACCGGCGGCCCTGCCCTCCGGCGCCTTTGGACGGGCCCTTCTTCTTCGCGGGCCTGCCCGAAGCCCTACCGCCTGCTGCCATGCCAATAAGGGTACTCGGGCCGCCGGGCGCCTTATCCCACGCCGGGAATGGCGCGTTCCTCCGGGGCCGGGATGCGGAAGATTCCGTACAGAGCACCCAGTGCCGCCGGGTCGCCGGACGCCTCGGCGCGACGCTCCTTGACCGCCTCCGCGAACGTCGTACGCCCGGCCGCCATGTCCACCAGCACCTCGTCGTCGGTCTCGATGACGGCGTCGGGACGCTGCGCCGGACCGTGCTGGGTGTCGATCGTCCCGTCCTGGACCAGGGCATGGAAGACCTCGTCCCCCACCCGGAACTCGTACATCGCCCGCACGCCCCGCGCCGCCTCCGCGTCGAAGCAGGCCCTCAGCCCCAGAACCGCCCATCCGCCGTGGAACGCCTCGCCCTCCCGGCGTTCGCCCATGGCCCATTTCATGCCCCAGCGCGCCAGGGCGAGCACGGCGGGAGCGAGTTCGGCGCCGGCCTCCGTGAGCGTGTACGCGGGCGTGCGGGCGGGCGCCGGGAGTGTGACCTTCCGCACCAGTCCTTCACGTTCGAGATGCTTCAGGCGCGCGGCCAGCAGGCCCGTGCCGAGCCCGCGGAGGCTGTTCTGGAAGTCGGAGAAGCGCTTGGGGCCGGTCAGCAGCTCACGCACGATGAGCAGCGTCCAGCGCTCCCCTACGAGGTCGAGCGTCCGCGCTGTGGCGCAGAACTGGTTGTACGTCCGATCCACTTCATCAGCTTAATCTCGGGCTTCCTCTTTTCGAACCGTCGACTACGTCGACGAGTAGTTGGGTGAGTGGTTCCGGATGTTGGAGCATCACGTCGTGCGGGCCCTCGATGGCGAGGGTCCGGTAGCCGACCGACTTGGCGAACTGCTCGAACGGAAAGGTCTGGGGGCGACAGAAGATGCCTGTCCCGGGGATCCGGTCGACCGCCCCGCTGAGGCGCGTCGTGTCCGTGAATGTACGCAGCGGGTGCGGGCGCAGTCTCTCCCGGAGCCAGGCCGCGTCGGCGGGGTCGGTGATGCCGAAGAGCTCGGGCGCGGGGGCGGGGATCAGCCCGTCGTCAGCGGAGGCGCGGATGGCCTGTACGAAGGTTTCGGGGGCGAGGGTGAACATGCCGGCGCCGTTCGGGCCTGCCCAGCCGTCCACGAGTACGACATGGTGTACGCGTTCCGGCCGGAGGTCGGCCGCCTGGCGTACCACCAGGCCCGCATAGCTGTGTCCGACGAGCACCGTACGATCGTCGTCGGGTGCGGTGTCCAGGGCGGTGAGCACCTGTTCGACGTGATCGTGCAGGCCGGTGCCGGGGGTGTGGGACAGGTCCGGGGTGATCGTGCGGGCGCCGGATCGTTCCAGGAGAGGTACGACGCGGTCCCAGGCCCATGGCCCGTGCCAGGCGCCCGGCACCAGGACGAACGTGGTCATCTCTCCCCCATCCTGGGCATCACCTGCGCGGCGAACTCCTCCATGGCCGCCCGGTGATCGTCCACGGCCAGCCTGATCACCACATGCCGGGCACCTGCCTCGATGTAACCGTTCAGCCAGTTCGCGGCCTCTTCCGGGGTGCCGGCGAACATGGCCTGGATGCTCTCGACGAACTCGAGCGGCGCATTGTAGTAGCGCTCGATGCTGGTGCGGAGGCGGTGACGGGCGCGTTCGGGGTCCTCGTCCAGGCAGATGGTGGCGTACAGGGCCGGGGTGAACGGGTGGGTCGCCGAGGCCGTGGGGGATCCGTGCTCGCGTGTGCCTTCCGTGGGCGGGGCTTCGGAGGTACCGGCTGTCGACGAGGCCCTGGAGGCTGCCCACGAGACTTCGGGGGTACTGGCTGTTGATGAGGCTGCCGACGAGACTTCGGGGGTGCCGGCTGTTGATGAGGCCTGGGGTGTTCCGATCGACGTCAGCGCGTTCAGGTCCTCCGCGTAGGCCTTCTGCGTCGGCGGGTAGGGCAGCCAGCCGTCGGCCAGGCGGGCCGCTCGCCGCAGTGCCCGCTCGCCGCTGCCCGGCAGCCATATCGGCGGCCCACCGGCCTGTACGGGCTTGGGGTCGAGCGTCACATCGTGGAACGTGAAATGCCCGCCCTGGTGCGAGATCGTTTCGCCGGTCCAAAGACGTCGCATGATGTCGACCGACTCCTCCATGCGGCTGATCCGGCGCTTGAAGCCGACTCCGAGCGCCTCGAACTGGGCCTCGGTGTTCGGGTGGGCGAATCCTCCGCCCATGCCGACGATCAGCCGTCCGTCCGCGATGCCGTCGAGTGTCGCGAGTTGGTGAGCGAGGAGGAGCGGGTGGCGGAGGGCGGGGAGCAGTACGGCGGTGCCGAGCGTGACGCGGTTCGTGGTGGCGGCGACTGCGGCGAGCATCATCAGCGCGTCGGCTCTGGGGCGCGTCACCGGACTGTCGCCCGCCCACACCGAGTCGAACCCCAGTTCCTCGGCCAGCCTCGCCTGCTCGATGAGCGCGGACAGGTCTTGGTTGCCGAGCACTGTCCAGTCACGTGTCGGGAGTAAGTAGCCGATTTTCGGTCTCATGGGAACGTCTCCGAGTGGTGGATGAGGGTCGTGGTCGTCAGGTGGTGGTCATGGGGATCTGGTGGGTGGTCGAGGTGCTTGAAATCGCAGGGGATCACGGGGGGCAGGCGTCCGGACGAGGGCGGCGGAGGTCGCACTGACCCTGCTGCCATGAGGGATGGCCGCAGGGCCGGTTGTTGGGGACCGGGTGCCGGAGATGTTCGGCGGTTTGGGCGCATTGCCCCGAATCCGCGCATGCGACCGGTGGGATGTGCTGGCTTGTGCGTCTGAGGGCGTGCGTGCGGATGTCACCTCGCTTTCCGCCATGTCATGGTCGCAATATAAACCATGAGCTTCCTGATTTTGAAGTGGCAAGTTCAATTTTGGGGAGCCATGGATGAGGAGGGTTCTGACGAGCCGCTCCGCGCGGTGTCGGCACACGCGGCGCGAAGGCCATCGCACCGGCACGGCGTACCAGCGACGGCGTTTCTGGACGCCGACGCGGGAACGTCTCCTGGACGCCGACACGGGAACGTCTCCTCGTCACCGACGCGAGAGCGTCTCCTGGACGCCGACACGGGAGCGTCTCTTCGTCGCCGACACGGAAGGTCTTCTGGTCGCCGGCGCGGTTAAGGGTTGTCGCCGTAAAGAAGCTCTCTCGGAGATGCCGAGCTTCTGAGGGGAGCCGCGACCTTGATACGGACCAGGACTGCGGGGGGTGTCTAGCCTGGCCTGGGGTGCGGATGGAGGGCAGCGATGGCATCGCCGGTCGGCGGACAGGTAGCCCTTGCGGCTCAGCCCACCCCGCGAGTGGCCCAGAGTGGCCGCCTTCAGCCGCACCCTGCTCCGCAGTAGTGGCAACCGCCGGCGCCCGCCCCGATCCCCGTCTTCGTCCGCCTTGTCGAGCCCGTCGACCTGTGGGATTTGCCCCTCTTGATGCAGCCCCTTCTCTGGTCAACGGCCTCCGTCACCGCCTTGACCAACTCGGCGTCCAGGACCATCCCGCCGACACGATGGTGGGCACGGGCCGTGGCGAAATCCACCCCGCCACGGGCTGCCGGCACGAAACCGCCACATCACTGCATTGAGCTGCCGCCGCAGGTCCGGAATCGGACCTGTGGCACCCAGAGGCGGGTGAGGGTCGATCAAGGATCATTCCTCGTCGGTACGGTCTCCACGCGCCATGGCGATGGCCTACCAGGGTCGCGCCACAATGCGAGGACGAGATCCGCAACAAACACACCCGAGTGCTCAGGTCAGGCGAAGCGCTTGGCCTGGCGGCCTCGATGCTGCCCCGGTCGCGGCAGCTCAGATGTCCCGGCCGAGCTTCACGACCGCCCCGGCTCGGCGCCACTCCGGTCCCGGCAGCTCAGATGTCCTGACCGAGCTTCAAGGCCGCCTCAATTTGGCGCTGCTCCGGTTCTGGCGGCTCGGGTGTCCTGGCCGAGCTTCACGACCGCCTCAATGCGGCGCTGCTCCGGTCCTGGCGGCTCGGGGGTCCGGCCCGCCGGGGCGGACGAGGCGTGCGGCGGGTTGCTCGGCAGGATCTCGGCGTTGGGCCTGCCGTTTATCGCGGCAATGGCAGCCCGGCGCATACCGCACGAGGCCACCGTTTATCGCGGGCAGTAGCGGCCCTGTGCATACCGCACGAGACCGCCGTTTATCGCGGCGGTGGCAGCCCCGCGCATACCGCACGGAACCACCGCCTATCGCGACAGTGGCGGCCCTGTGCACACCGCACAAGGCCGCCGCTGCCACCAGAACGTCTGGGGCTAGCGGGTGAGCTCCCAGCGGGCCCCGTGCGGGGTGTCCTCCACCGTGATCCCCGCCGCCGCCAACTGGTTCCTGATCGCGTCCGCCGCGCCGTAGTCCTTGCGCTCCCTGGCCGCCTTGCGCTGTTCGAGCGCGACCGCCACCAGCGCGTCCACCACCGGCGAGAGGTCCGAGCCCGCACCCCGCCACTGCGGCGAGCGGGGGTCGAGGCCGAGGACGTCCAGCATGTTCTGGGTCTCGGCGAGCAACCGGGCCACGGCCTCCTTGTCGCCGCGCGACAGCGCCACGTTGCCCTCGCGCACCACCTCGTGCACGACCGCCAGCGCCTGCGGCGTGCCGAGGTCGTCGTCGAGGGCGTCCACGAACGCCTGCGGCAGCGGCGCGTCCGCGTCGACGTCGTGGATGACCTCGGCGGCGCGCGTGACGAAGCCCTCGATGCGCTGGTACGCGGCAGCCGCCTCCAGCAGGGCCTCCTCGGAGTAGTCGATCGAGGAGCGGTAGTGCGGGGCCGCCAGGTAGTAGCGCAGCTCCACCGGCCGGACCTTCTGCACCATCTCGGGGATCAGCAGGGAGTTTCCGAGCGACTTGCTCATCTTCTCCGCACCGATCTTGAGCATGCCGTTGTGCATCCAGTAGCGCGCGAAGCCGTCGCCCGCCGCCTGGGACTGGGCGATCTCGTTCTCGTGGTGCGGGAAGATCAGGTCGATCCCGCCGCCGTGGATGTCGAAGGTCGGGCCGAGGTACTTCGTCGCCATGGCCGAGCACTCCAGGTGCCAGCCGGGGCGGCCGGGGCCCCACGGGGTCGGCCAGGTCGGCTCGCCCGGCTTCTCCCCCTTCCACAGGGCGAAGTCGCGGGAGTCGCGCTTGCAGGACTCGTCGTCGGTGTCGGCCGCGGCCCGCATGTTGTCCAGCTTCTGGTTGGACAGCGAGCCGTAGCGATCGGCGTAGGACTGGACGTCGAAGTAGACGTCGCCGCCGGAGGCGTACGCGTGGCCGCGGGCGATCAGCCGCTCCATCAGCGTGATCATCTCGGGCACGTGGCCCGTGGCGCGCGGCTCGACGGTCGGCGGGAGGCAGCCGAGCGTGTCGTACGCCCAGGTGAAGGCCCGCTGGTTGCGCTCGGCCACGACGAACCAGGGCACGCCCTCCTCGGCCGCCACCCTGATGATCTTGTCGTCGATGTCGGTGACGTTGCGGCAGAATGCCACGTCATAGCCGGATCGTGTCAGCCAGCGCCGGAGCACGTCGAAGTTCACACCCGAGCGGATATGCCCGATGTGCGGAGGAGCCTGCACGGTCGCCCCACACAGGTAAATCGACGCCCGGCCGGCTTCGACCGGAACGAATTCACGGATGGCGCGCGTGCTGGTGTCGTAGATGTGCAGGCTCACGAAGGCAAGGCTAACGCCTCAGAGGGCTAGTCACGCCGATAAATCCCGCCGTCACGTCGACAAATCAGCCTCGCAACGTCACTCTGTCCGGCGAGATCCGTACGATTACTCGCTCGACGCCCGGTTTGTCCTCCCATGGGAGCCCTCGGTACTTGTGCGAGAGCTCCTGAATGAGCGCCCCTTCCGGGTCGGACGTGATGGTCACGCGCCCGCGCACCTCCACATACCTGTACGGATTGTCCGGATCGATGACCAGCAGGCTCGCCCGCGGGTCACGTTCGAAATTCCGCGGCTTCCTGCGCCCCCGCACCGTCGAGAACAGCACGTCGTCACCGTCCGTGCGTACCCACACGACCGTCGACTGCGGCCCGCCGTCAGGGTTGAGGCTGGTCACCGTCGCATAATTCGGGGCATCCAAGAGTTTGCGCGCATCTTCCGACAGCTCGGCCATGTATCTCCCTTGATCGGTCCTGGTCCTCATTCTTCTGTAGGCTCGAACCGCCATGGACGTGACTCCCCCCTCTATGCTGCGCCGCCTGGGCATTGCCCTGGCCGGACTCGCCGTCGCCGCCCTCGCCGGGGCCGCGTGCGCGCTCTCCTTCGACGACCTGCGCGCGCTGGCCATCACCGGCGAGGCGGGCCAGGATCTCGCCTTCCTCTATCCGGCGGCCTTCGACGCGCTCCTGGTGATCGCGCTGATCGACGTGCTGCTGCTGCGCTCCGCCCGGCTGCTGGTACGCGCGCAGGCCGCGTTCGTGCTGGTCGTGCTCATCGTGGCGGCAGCGGCGGCCAACGTCGCGACGGCGGTGCGGTTCGCGTTCGACGTGCGGGCGACGGCTGTGAGCGTGGCCCTGGCGCCCTGGGTCATGCTGGCCGTGGCCCTGTGGCTCTGGCTGCTGCTGATCAAGCACGTACAGGCACATCGGGCGGAGAGCGAGGAGACCGCGGCCGAGCAGGACATCGTCCCCTTCCATCCGGAGCCCGAGCGGCCGCCCGTCGAGATCTACTCGGAACGGCTCTCCGAGACGCCGCAGCCGGCGCCGGTCCAGGAGCCCCCCGAGCCGGTCCAGGAGGTCGCCGAGGCCCCTGCTCCGCTGGCGGCGCAGGTGGCGGAGTGGCCCGTGCAGCACGAAGAAGCACCGGAGCCCCCCACGCGCCCCGTCCGCTGGGGCGACCGGGTCAGGCCGACGGACGTCCTGGTCCACCCGCGGGTCGACGAGAAGGACGTGGACACCCAGCCGCACCCCGTGATCGAGGACGACGTACCGGATGCCGGGCACGGCCCCGAGCTGGCCGACGACCTGGAGCGCCCGCGGGAGGACGAGTTAGAGGACACCGCCCCCCACCCGGTGATCCACGACGACGACGCCCCGGCCCCCGCCGAACGCCTCCGCAGCACCCCACGTCCCCCCGAAGACTGAGCCGCAAGACGTGAGAGGGCCCGTCCGGCACGATCCCGGGCGGGCCCATCTATTTCCGTCTAGACGCTGGAGCCGCGCCGGAGCCCGGCGACCAGGCCCACGCCGACGATGGCCAGCACCACCTGCATCACCAGCTCGATCCAGTCGATGCCGGGGGTCGTCGCGACGCCGAGCACCTGAGCGATCAGCGTGCCTAGCAGGGCGGCCACGATGCCGACGACGATGGTGAGGATCCAGCCGATGGCCTGCCTGCCGGGGAGCAGGAGGCGACCGATTGCGCCAATCACGGCGCCGATCACGATGGCGCCAAGGATGGACTGGATAGTCATGGTACGAAACCTCCCCGTGAGAGTGAGCGGTTCACTCCCACGGAGATGCTCGCTACCCGATCTACCGCTTTTATGCGCGGTCTTTACGAATGAGCAGGTCAGGATGGTGTTCCACCCGTACGCCCGGTGCGTCCCGCAGTGAAGCGCGTCACGAGGAGCACACCGACGACCGCCAGCACGAGCTGGAGTATGTGCTCGATCCAGTCGATCCCCCGCGTGTCGGCCACGCCGGCGGCCTGCGCGATCAGCGTTCCGATCAGGGCTGCCACGATGCCGACGATGAGGGTCAGGCCGATGGACATGTTCTGCCTGCCAGGAACGATCAGCCTGGCCAGGGCGCCGACGATGGCGCCGATGACGATCGCGGAAACTATCGCGCCGATCATGTGCTGCTCCCCCCGAGACGTTCACATGTCGTGGGGACACATACCCTCAGAGCAGGCAAAACAACCAAAAAGGGGAGACGGCGGTCCGTACCGCGCCAGTGACGAACCGCCGCCTCCTGATACAGCGGGCTTCGCGACGACCCGCCGGGACACCCTCACGCATCCACACGTAAGACGCCCGGCGTTCAGGAAAGGTTGACGACCAAGGCTGTCGCGACGGCCGCGACGCCCTCTCCCCGCCCGGTCAGCCCGAGCCCATCGGTGGTGGTGGCGGACACGCTCACAGGCGCGCCCACGGCGGCGCTGAGCGCCTTTTCGGCCTCGGTACGGCGCGGCGCCAGCTTGGGCCGGTTGCCGATCACCTGAATGGCCACGTTGCCGATCTCATAGCCCGCGGCACGCACCTGCCGCGCGGTCTCCTCCAGCAGCGCGACGCCCGAGGCACCCGCCCATCGCGGGTCCGCGGTCCCGAACAGCTGCCCGAGATCACCCATGCCGGCCGCGGACAGCAGCGCGTCACACGCGGCATGCGCGGCCGCGTCGCCGTCCGAATGGCCCTCGAGTCCGGTCTCGCCCGGCCAGTGCAGGCCGACGAGGTTGAGCTCACGTCCCGAGGCTCCTGAAGCGAACGGGTGGACGTCGACTCCGACGCCCACCCGTGGAAGATTGGTGTTCAGGAGTTGAGAACCTCGTCGAGCAGGGCCTCAGCCTTGTCCTCGTTGGTCTTCTCCGCCAGGGCAAGCTCACTGACCAGAATCTGACGCGCCTTGGCGAGCATGCGCTTCTCGCCCGCGGACAGGCCGCGCTCGCGGTCTCTCCGCCACAGGTCCCGAACGACTTCGGCGACCTTGTTCACATCGCCGGAGGCGAGCTTCTCCAGATTGGCCTTGTAGCGACGAGACCAGTTGGTCGGCTCTTCCGTGTGCGGCATCCGCAGGACATCGAAAACCCGCTCAAGGCCTTCCTGGCCGACAACATCGCGCACACCGACGAGTTCTGCGTTTTCGGCTGGCACCTGGACGGTAAGGTCGCCCTTGTCGACCTTGAGCACCAGGTAGGTCTTTTCCTCACCCTTGATGGATCGCTTCGTGATTGCTTCGATCCGAGCAGCCCCATGGTGGGGGTAGACGACTGTGTCGCCGACCTGGAAAGTCATGTGACAAGTACCCCTTCCGCTGTACTCCAGGGTACCACGCATCCACAGCCTCCCGGAACAGTGAAATCCTCATAACTGCAGGTCAAGGCCGCATATTAGGGCTTGACAAGTGCTCAACTCTATGTCTGGCATTTCCGGACATAGCTAATGACCTGCGGGGGCGTGGATATGACCATGGATTCGGATCGATATGGTGGGCGCTGCACATCACGCATGCGCGCCACCTGCGCTTAGCGCATGCGCGAGCCCTCCGCAAGACCAAGGAGAACCCGCCCGTGACCAGCCGTCGCTGGATTGTCGTCGCCGCGTTCTTGGCAGCCCCCATGCTGGCGGGCTGCGGGGCTGGATTCGACGCCACCACCAACAAGCCGTACGCGCCCAACGAGGCACTGGCATTGATCGAGAACGGTGCTTACGGCACGCGCGGCATTCAGATCCCGCAGGCGTTCATTCTTGGGCCCGACGCCGGCGCGCAGCTCGCCTGGCGCGGCTCCGCCCCGATCTACCTGAACATTCTCAACACCGCCGGCACCCCCGACACCCTCGAGGCGGTCTCCGCCGGGACCATGGGGACGGTCAAGGTCACGGCCCCGATCCAGCTCCCGAGCCGCCAGCTCGTGAACACCGGCAAGCCCACCCCTCAGCTCATGCTCGAGGCGATCCCCAAGAGCCTCAGGGGCGGCGAGAGCATCAAGCTGGACCTCCAGTTCGCCAACGCCGGGATCGTGTCCTTGAACGTCCCTGTGGTGACGCGCAGCCGCGAGTTCAAGGACTACCCGCCGGCGCCGGGAGCCCCCGCGGCCCCCACGCCCACCCCGACGCCGTCCGCGTCGGCCTCCGAAGAAGCCCACTGACCTTTCCCCGGAAACGCCGAAACCCTTGTTCCGGTACGCGACTCGTACCGGAACAAGGGTTTTCTACTCTTCGGTGGCGTCGAACTTGTAGCCCAGGCCGCGCACGGTGAGGATGCAGCGCGGGTTGGACGGGTCCGACTCGATCTTGGCGCGCAGGCGCTTGACATGGACGTCGAGGGTCTTGGTGTCGCCCACGTAGTCGGCGCCCCACACGCGGTCGATGAGCTGGCCACGGGTCAGTACACGCCCCGCGTTGCGCAGCAGCACCTCCAGCAGCTCGAACTCCTTCAGCGGCAGCTGCACCTGCTCACCGCGCACGGCGACGACGTGGCGGTCGACGTCCATGCGCACGGGCCCGACGGCCAGCACCGCGGTCTCCAGCTCCTCCGTCACGTCGCCCTGGCGGCGCAGGACCGCGCGGATGCGGGCCACCAGCTCGCGGGACGAGAACGGCTTGGTGACGTAGTCGTCGGCGCCCAGTTCGAGGCCCACGACCTTGTCGATCTCGCTGTCCTTGGCCGTCAGCATGATCACCGGCACCTTGGAGCGCTGCCTGAGGGAGCGGCACACCTCCGTACCGGGCAGACCCGGAAGCATCAGGTCGAGCAGCACCAGATCTGCTCCGTTGCGGTCGAACGTGTCGAGAGCCTCGGGCCCGGTCGCCGCGACCGACACCTCGAAACCCTCTTTACGGAGCATGTAGGACAGGGCGTCGGAGAAGGACTCCTCATCTTCGACGACAAGTACGCGAGTCATTGGGCTGTCTCCAGGGGAATCGAGGGTGGTACTGCCACCGCCGTGCCGCCGAAGGCGGGCAGGCGGAGCGTGAAGGTGGAGCCGGACCCTTCCTTGCTCCAAACGGACACTTCGCCGGCGTGCGCGGCGGCGACGTGTTTGACGATGGCCAGGCCGAGCCCGGTGCCACCGGTCGCCCGCGACCTGGCCGCGTCGACGCGGAAGAACCGCTCGAAGATACGTTCGAGCGCCTCCTCCGGGATGCCGATGCCCTGGTCGCTGACGCTGATCTCCACCGAGTCACCGGCGGGCCGCACGCTGACCACGACCCGGGTGTGCTCCGGACTGTACGCGACGGCGTTGTCGATCAGATTGCGCAACGCCGTCACGAGCAGTTCGTCGTCACCCCAGATGCGCAGGCCCTCGGTGCCGCCGGACACCAGCGTGATGTCCTTGGCGACGGCCTTGGTGTTGCAGTGGTCGATGGCGTCGTGGATGGACTCGTCGATGGAGACCTGTCCGGGGGTGGGGATGGGCTCGGCGCCCTGGATCCTGCTGAGTGTGATCAGGTCTTGGATGAGGTAGTTGAGCCGGGCGGCCTCGTGCTGCATGCGCCCGGCGAAGCGGCTGACCGCCTCGGGGTCGTCGGCGGCGTCCTGAATGGTCTCCGCCAGCAGGCTCATGGCGCCCACCGGGGTCTTCAGCTCGTGGCTGACGTTCGCGACGAAGTCACGGCGTACGGCCTCGACCCTGCGGCGCTCGGTCTGGTCCTCCGCGAGCACCAGGACCTGGCCGTGCGAGCCGAGCGGAGCCACGCGTACCGCGAAGTTCGTGGTCTCCTGGCCGAACTTGTGCCCCGCCACGTCGATCTCGCTCTCGCGGATCTCGCCGTCACGGCGTACCTGCCGGGCCAGCGCCAGCAACTCGGCGGCCATCAGCCGGTCACCCTTGACCAGCCCGAACGCCCGCGCGGCCGAGCTGGCGCGCAGCACCTTGTCATGCGCGTCGAGCACCACGGCGGAGGAAGGAAGCACGGCCAGCACGGACGCGACGCCCTGCGGCAGCGCGCTCCCGGTCTGTGTGCCATCCTCCATGGCAGCGCGTTTCGGAGCCTCGATCTGGTTTCGGTAGAACAGGACCGCCAGGGCGCCCACGACGAACCCGGCCAGGGCCGCGAAGCTCATGGCCATCTCACTCATGTCTTCGATGGTAGGTGGCCTTCTCCCAGGCGCAGACCCTCTCATCAGGGATGGAAGGCCCCTTTCCTGGAAAGTTCATCTGACGGTAGGGGTTCGTTCATCGAGGGGCACGTACGGTGACCACATGCGCGACGCGTACCATGAAGAACTTGATTCGCTGACTGACAAGCTGGTTGAGATGACCAGGCTTGTCCGCTCGGCCATTTCCCGTGCCACCACGGCCCTCCTCGACGCCGACCTTCAGCTCGCCGAGAGTGTCATTTCCCGGGACGAGGAAGTGAACGCGACGTTCGCCGAGGTCGAGGCCTCGATCTTCGACCTGATGGCCCGGCAGCAGCCGGTGGCCGTGGACCTGCGAATGGTCATCACGGCGCTGCGCATGGGCACCGACCTGGAGCGCATGGGCGACCTCGCCGTCCACGTCGCCAAGGTCGCCCGCCTGCGCCACCCCGAGTCGGCGATCCCGGCCGAGGTGCGCTCGACCATCGTGGAGATGGGCCAGATCGCGGAGAACCTCGTCACCAAGACCGGCAGCTGCATCGCCTCGCGGGACGTGGACTCGGCGCTGGAGCTGGAGCAGGACGACGACGCGATGGACCGGCTGCACCGGCGGCTGTTCCGCAACATCCTGTCCAAGGACTGGGAGCACGGGGTGGAGCCGGCGATCGACATCACGTTGATCGGGCGCTACTACGAGCGGTACGCGGACCACGCGGTCCGGGTGGCGGCGGATGTCGTCTACCTGGTCACCGGGGCGCGGCCCAGCTAAAAGCAAGGCCTTCCACTCCTGGGCGCTTCGCGCTCGGGGTTCCAGACAGTGCTTCCCAGGGGGCTTTCGCCCCCTTCGACCCCCGAAAGGCGCGGTCTTCGCAGAGGCGCGCTTCGCGTGAAGGGGCTCAGGCTGTGTTGTGTGGGGGCACGCCCCCACACCCCCGGCGAGGGGACTCCCGTCCCCTCGCGCTCCCCGGGTCTCGGCCATCATGCGACCAGTCATGGCAGGCTGTGTCACAGTCGAGAGCCGGAATCTCAGAGCCGGCCACACGTGACCTGACCGGCCGGAGATCAACGCCTCCAGCTACCGATGTCGCCCATCGACAAGTGAGCTTTGAGCGCATGCCGTGAAGCCCGGTACTGTGCGCCTTAAAATGATGTATGAGTGCTGACATCGGGATGGCGCGTGCCGATCGGAACCTCGACTGAGAAGGGTGCTCTGGCGCCCCGGACGGCAGGACCACGCGTGCAAGACGTCCACGCCATTCGCGAGCGCTTCATCGGCGCCGCTGGATGAAGGTGGCAGCACTCCCATCTTCCATTTACACAGGGTAACCTGGCGAGAACTTTACTCTCCGGGTTGCGGCGGTTACGACTTCCGGTGAAGTGGCGCAATCGGTTAGGGCTGGGCTCCGCCGTACTGGAAGGAAGTCAGGGGTGAGACCACGCGCCAGCCGAGCCGCTCATAGAGCGCCCGCCCCTCAACGGTCCCGCCCAGGACGCCGACGCTGACCCCCTGGTCGATGGCCAGATTGTGCAGGGTGCGCATCGCCACCGTGCCCAGTCCCCGCCGCTGGTGCGCCTCATCGGTCAGCACCTTGTCGACGACCACGGTCTCCCCCGTGCAACCCATCTGGGCGCGCGCGGCCTGCCCGCCACCAGCGATCAGGATCCGGACGAAGGTGGCCGCTCCGGAGGTGGTCACCTCGATCTCGTATCCGGCCGGGCAGCGGGGTTCGGCGCGGTCCAGATCCACGGTCATCATGAAGCCGGGGTCTGTGCGTTCCCACCCTTGAGTGAGGTATGGCGCAGCCTCCTCGGGGGAGACGAAGAGCTTGAGCCAGGCGCCCTGTTCAGTGACGGTGGGGAGCAGCTTCTCCAGCCACTGGAGGTCGGTGACGATGTATCGCCCGATCCCCTCGACCTCCATGCGCCAGCCCCACGGCTCAGCCACCGGCTTTCCAGCCCCCCGTGAGATCGCCCAGCCCTTGGTCCACTCGGATACAACGTTGATCATGCCCGGCAGCGTAACGAGTGGCAGAAAACGGAAAAGGGAGCGACCCACCCAGCACCTGGGTGGGGTTGCTCCCTCTCGGAAGCGAAGTAGAACTACTTCACGCTGACGGCGGCGCCGGCGCCCTCAAGGACGGCCTCGGCCTTCTCCGCCTGCTTCTTGTTGACCTTGCCCTCGAAGCCCGGCTTCGGAGTGCCGTCGACCAGGCCCTTGGCCTCCTTCAGACCGAGGGAGGTCAGCGCGCGGATCTCCTTGATGACCTGAATCTTCTTGTCGCCGGCGCAAGCAGTACAGCACGGTTCCCCGAGCCGGTGAACCTATGTGGTCACCGCACTAGTCGAAGCCCTCACTGCGTCTGCCGCTTTGCGGGCCCAAGGCTGGGGTGCGGGGCTCTGCTGTGCCACAAGATCGCCGTATCTCTCGCCCAGAGCTGCGTTCGGGACTCGCCCCGCCGATTTTGATCTTGACCTCGGGGCCACGAGAGCTCAATTGCTGCTCGACGGCCAGCTTCCCCAGGAGCGACCCGATCCGCTCTCCTCGCTGTACTGCTGCGCCTTGGTCACGCAGTCAGGGCAGATGGGCTCGTCGACAGACCTGGCCACGGCTTCCGGCTTGGCCGGACGAAGAGAGCCGAGGACCGTGATCCCTGGCGGCATGTGGGTCTCGGGATCGATCAGGACAGTCACGACTTCTTTCGGGTCGAAGCTGAATGTGCGCTTGCACGCATAGCATCGACCGGTCGTCTCGCGATGTTCGCTCATGCCCGCCAACCCTTCCTGCCAGGAGGCTACCTGTTGCGATGAAGGGTTCCGCAAGGGCGGGCTCGGCCCCGTCGACCTACAACCGAGACAGGCGGAATGCTCCAAGCCACCATCGATACCGAGAGGGCCAGGCGAGGGGAGCGCGAGGGGACGGGAGTCCCCTCGCCCGGGGGTGTGGGGGCGGCCGCGAGCTGGGGCTCGGTGAGCGAGCGTCG
>NZ_JBFAWA010000073.1:0-30997 GCF_040680035.1 Nonomuraea sp. NPDC052116
GCGAGGCGTCAGGGTCACGGACTGGCTCTGGCCCGCCTACAACTACACGATCCGCTACGACCGGCGCGGCGCCCAAGTGCACCTCGAGGGCAAGGCGCTGATCGGGACCGCCGGATACGTCGCCGAGCTGGGCTGCTATCGATTCACCGCCGTGGGCTTCCAGCCCGACCACATGCTGAGCGAACGGCGATGGCCGACGCTGGCGGACGCGGCCGCCGGAGCCGCCCACGCACACGCGAGGCACGACACCATGGAGATGTCGACGATGATCGCCGTCATGTAGGCGGCCGTGTGAGGCGGGAGGTGGCCGCCCGCTCCGGTCCTGCCATCGGACCCTCATCTTCGAAGCTCTCTGTCCGGGGCGATGGCGATCGTGACCCGGTAGTGGCGGGGCGGCTCGTCGACGGGTCGGCCGTCGGCCTCGATCCAGGCATGGGCGCCGAACGGGTGGACCCGGATGCCCGCGCACCAGGTGGGCCAGCATCCGCGCAACCGGCACAGCAGGGCGGCCGCGATGGAGCGGGGCAGGCAGCCTTCCCCGGCACACGACAGGCTGACCGCGATCACCGCGTCCCGCGCCGCTCTGGCCTGCTCGGCGCTCGCGGGCGCGGCGCCGCGACGGGCGAACGTCAGCACCGCGCGGATGCGCGCCGGCGGCAGGCGGGCGATCAGGTGCGCGGCGGCCACGGCGGCCAGCACCGGCGGGCGGCGGCGCCAGGGCAGGGCGGGCCGGTCGGCGGGCACCATGGGCACGCTCATCGCGGCGGCTCCCGGTCGACGGTCTCGACGATCAGGTTCGCGGCGCGCAACTGCGCGACGAGCGCGGCGACGTCCGCCCCGGCGGTGGGCGTCGCGGCCGGATGGGTCCGGACGAGGTCGCGGGCGGCCTCGTCCGGGCCGTGTCCCGCCAGCAGGCTGCGCAGGACGAGCGCGGCGGTGGCGTTGAGCTGGCGGTAGCGGCCGGTGCGCTCGTCCAGGAGCACGGCAACCTCGTCGATCGGGGTGAGAGTGACGCCGGGGCGAAGCCTCACGCACACGACTCCTCCTGGGTGGGGTAGGCGGGAAGGGCTCGTAGCCAGTTCTCGGCGGCGATGAAGACGTCGAGTGCCATCACGCCCGGCCCGCCCTCGGCCGGGGTGCGCACGCAGGCCCGGCGCAGGGCGGCGGCGTCGGCCAGGCCGCGCTCCACCAGCAGCGAACCGTCGAGCAGGGTCAGGAGCTGGTCGCGGTGGCGGCGCAGCCCCTGGTAGATGTCGGCCGAAAACTCGCCCTTGCTGGTACGTTCCAAACATTCGGCCGGCATGACGGGACGCATCGCGGCCCGGGTGAGCGGCTTGTAGGCGCCCGGCACCGCCCGCTGGTCCAGCCGGACGGCCAGGCAGGCGGCGACGACGTGGTCGTCCAGATAGGGGGCGTGCACAGGGGCGCCCACGCGGCCGGTCAGGCCCCGCACGCCGTCGACGGAGGCGGCGAGGGTACGGACGTTCGACAGGCTCTGGTGCTGGGCGCGCAGGGGGGAGTACGGCTCGGCCGAGCACGTGACGAGCCGCCGGCGAACGGCGTCCGTCGCAGCCTCGGTCGTCCAGTCAGGCAGGCGTAGCGGTTGCTCCCATCCGAAGTCCGGCCGGAAGCGGGACAGCGGCGCGCTGAGCGTCTGCGCCTGATCCGCCAGCCAGGCGGCATAGGGGCGCCGGTCGGCCAGCGCGCGGGCGCACGCCCACAGCGGCCATCGGGCCCTGGACCGCCGCTCGCGCAGGTGGGACCAGAGCGCCGCCGGGTGCCGACGGGCCAGGTCGTGCAGGTAGCAGTCGGGCAGCAGGGTGACCTCGTCGCCGCCGTGCCCGGTCAGGCGCACGGCCGCGCCTCGCCCGGCCAGCAGCGCCGAACTCGCCAGCTCGCGGGCCAGTGCGCGCAGCCACCGCGTCGGCTCGTCCAGCCCGGGAACGGCCTCGGCCGTCCCGGCGAACCACTTGGGCACCTCACCGGGCCGGGCCACCCCGTGCTCGCCCGGGAGGTGCGCCCGCGCCCGGGTCGCCCACTCCGGGTCGTCATGCTCGGGATCGTCGATGGCCAGCAGGAACGTGATCAGCTTCGCCGACCGCTCCCCGGCCGCCGCGGCGGCCAGGAAGCTGACCGGCGTGGAGTCCAGCCCGCCGGACAGATCGCTGGCCACCACCGCGCCCTCGCCGATCCGGGCGGCCACGGCCTCCTCAAGGGCCGCCCTCACCACGGGAGCACCCTCCTCCAGCGCTAGCTCCGGCTCCGGCGCCCGCCACCAGGCGCGCAGCCGCACCCCGTCCGCGTCGATGTGCGCCGCCTCACCGGGCGGCACCATGGCGACCCCTTCCCACAGCGGCTCGGCCAGCGCCGGCGGAACCGCCATCAGCAACCGCATCGCCAGAGCCTGCTCGTCCACCGCCGCCCGCGTCAGCGCGGCCGGCAGCGCCGCCCGGCCGGACGCGACCACCGCCCCGCCGGCCCGGGCGTAGTAGACCCGCCGCATGCCCGAAGCGGTGCCCTGCACCCGAACCTGCCCGCCCACGACGGCGACCAGATGGAAGCTGCCGGGCAGCGCCGCGGCCACCGCGTCGGCGTCCGCCAGGCACCCCAGCCGCGCCGCCATCCGCCGGAGCCGACCGGCGGTGACCGGGCACGTGCCGATCACCGCCAGCCGCGCGTGGCCCGCCTCCGCGTGGACGATCTCCCCGGGCGAGGCGGCCAGCAGACACGGACGGCCGGACGCGTAGCTCAGCACCACCGCGCCGTGCAGCGCCTCAGCGAGGGCTTCGCCGGCGGCGCTGTCGGGCAGCACCGCGAACTCCTCGCCGCTCAGCTTGCGCACCGGACTCCTCATCTCACTGGTAGTAGTAGGCCAGGTCCATCAGCGGCCCGGCCACGCCGCGGGTCAGTTCACGGTGGCCTCACTACCCCGCGTAGTAGTAGGCCCAGTCCATGTTGAGCATGCCGTAGCCGCGGGTCAGCTGGCCGAACTCGCCGATCTCGAGCATCTGCGGGGGCTCGTACGGCTCGGTGCGCTCGTTGTCGATCATGACAGGTCCCTTCGTCCGTGCGGCGGATCGCCGCGTCACCGTCAGTGAAGACCGACGCTCTCGCTGTCCAACAGGAGGTCGGACGCACCCGGACGCACTCGGACGACAGGCCAGGCGCTCAGACAGGGCGAGCCCGTCCGGAAGCCACGAGCGCTTCGCGCGTACGGGATCCGTCCACAGATCGTTGGGGTGAAGAACGACAGCCAGAGTTCACCGCGGAGCCACCGGTGGCGGTGGACCAGTCGCGACAACGCTGCCGGCCAGAGCCGGCCGGTAAATGGATGGCGGACCGTCACGGCCCGTCTCTACACTCGGCCTCATGTCTACGCCCCGAATTTCCTAGCCAGGACACCCGCTACCACGCCACCCGTGTGTCCTCTAGCAAATCCGGAGTGCAGTACCATGCTCACCCTACGTGGCGTCGACGTACGTGCGGGCGCCCACCTCCTGCTGTCCGGCGTCACCGCCCACGTCGCCCCCGGCGACCGCGTCGGCCTGGTCGGCCGTAACGGCGCCGGCAAAACGACCCTCATGAAGACCCTCGCCGGAGTGCTCCCGCCTGCGGCTGGCGAAGGACCGGCCGGGCTCGGCTGCGTCGGCACCGGATTCGGTAAAGCGGCGGCGCGCCACACTGTCGGCAAAGGCGCGCGATGTCACTCTTCGGGAGAAAGGGGGGCACCGGTATGAGCATCGACGCTGATTCGCTTGAAGAGCACCCTCTCCTGGTCAAGTTGCTCCGGGAGGGAAAGCCGGACACGATGACGCTCTGGGGATACGTGGGCCCTTCGGAGCACGACGGATCCATCGCGTTGTATCCGAGCCTGGAGAACCTGGGCTCGGCCATCGAGATCCCCAAAGGGGACATCCTTCATGTCGAGAACGTGCCCCAGAGTGTCATGCTCTTCGGCGCGAAGGTCGTCTGGGTGCGACGGAGCGCCACCGTCGTCGTCCGGCAGGCCGACACGGCCGAGGACGCGGTGACGTCGGAGGACATGCGGGATATCCGGACCGGCCGGCTCCACATGCGGGTCAAGACCCAGCGTTCCGACTGCCACAGCCCCTGTGCGACCTGCAGGGACTGCAGCAGCGTGTGTATCTCCAGCTGCCGGGTGAAACCACCGCAGGAGTGAGGGAACTGCCATGATCACCGAAAGCCCACTCGCCGCGCTGGACTACGAGGCCCCCTTCCTCATCGAACGGCTCATGAGCGAGCAGATCGCGGATACGGAGGAGGCGGCGGAGGAACTGTTCGCCGAGGCGAAGAAGTATCTGGTGCTCACTCAGGTCGACGAGTCGAAGTTCTGGCGGATGCACTCGATGCGGGTCGACGACGCCTGGCACCACTTCATCCTCTTCACCGGTTTGTACACGAAGTTCTGCCGCGACTACTTCGGGCGTTACATCCACCACAGCCCGGGCAACGACCCCGGGGTGCCCGGCGCGAGCGAGGGGGAGCGCCCGGTCGCCTCCTTCGCCATGTTCCGCGATCGCTACGCGGAGATCTTCGGGTCGCCCCTTCCCGACGTTTGGTACGACCACCGCAATGTCACCCTGCACCGGCGGATGGTGAACGAGTATGCGGGGAAGCTGACGACGCGTCGCGGCGGGAACCAGGTCGAACTGCTCGACCCCTCGGGCAGACCGCTGATGAGCGCCAACCCGATCGCCGCCGACGCCCTGGCGTTCATCGCCCGCACCGGCGCCTTCTACGTCAGGGAGCTCCCCGGCGGCCTGACCGGCGAAGAACGGATCGCTCTCATCGAAGCGCTGGCCGAGCAGATGGTCCTCAAGGTGAGCGGTTAGCGGACCGGGTGACCTACGCCTCCCTCCGGGCCGGGCGAGGGCCCAACTCTCTCGTCGTCGAAGGGCTCGGCGTCCTCGGCGACGTACGGGGCCGTGCCCTGGACATCGGCGCGGGCCCGCTCAACGACACCTATTTCCTGCTGGCGGCCGGCTTCTCGGTCGACGCCGTGGACACCGACCCGTGCACCGTCTCGCTGGCGGCCACGCGGCGGCACCCGCGACTCAAGGTCGTCCACGCCGACATCCGCGACCTGGACATCGCGGCCGGGGCCTACTCCTTCATGGTCGCGATCCATGTCCTGCCCTTTCTGCCCAGGGCCGACGTCGCCCGGCTCGCGGAGGCGATGACCGGCGGCCTCGTCCCGGGCGGCGTCCTGTGCTGCACGTTCTTCGGCCCCGAGGACGCCTGGGCGGGGCGGAGGCAGGGGAGGACCTTCTTGCGCGGCGCGGCGGCCGGGCTGGTGTTCCAGCGGCTGGAGCCGGTCGTCCTGCGCGAGGAGCGATATGACGGCATCGACGCCAGGGACGAGCCGAAACACTGGCATGTGGTGCGCTGCATCTTCCGCAAGCCAGAAGAGCCGGTCACGGTGGCGACGAAAGGGTCAGAAAGCCCTCCTCTAGCAGACGGCGTACCAGGGAGAGCTTGATCTCGTGGCGGGCCTCCCCCTTCAGCCCGCCCGTCGTGAAGGGTTCGCCGGTCGCCATGCGGAGGAACGCTTCCTCGTGGCGGGACGGGATGCTCAGCCGCTTGCCGTGAAACGCGACGACCATGGTCCCCGCGTCCCTCCGGATCTCCCACCGCAAGTCGGGCCTGCGCCGGACGACGGTGTTGTGATCGAGGGAGGCCAATGACACGAGGTCGAGGAGATGCCCGTTCAGCCGGTCTCCTACTGTGCGGAGCGCGAGGTCGACCGCGTCGTCGACCAGCGCATCCGGCGTGACGGCCCGCCACAACCGGGCGGTCAGCTCCTGCATGCGCTGCCTCGTCTCGCCACGAGCCCCGGCTGTGCGGGCGAAGCCGAAAGGCAGCGAATCGCGGAAGGCGGCGTCGCCGTCCACGGCCGCCTCGCATCTGGCCAGCAGCACGTCCGCCCAGGTGATGGGAAAGACGCCGAGGCTCAGGTGCAGGGACGCCGAACGCGTCGACGCGGCCTCGTGCGGGATGCCGCGAGGCAGATAGAGAAGATCACCTTGCCGCAGGTCGAACTCCTCACAAGGGCCGGTCCGCTCCGGCTCAGGTCCGGCCTCGTACACCCTCCAACGCTTGACGCCGGCAACCTGCAGCACGAACACATCGTGGGAATCACGGTGTACGCCGAACCCCTGCGCCATCGGCGGCGTGAGATAGGCGTTGATCCGGCATCTCGCGCTGAACTCGTACGCAAGACGCCGGCACAGGTCCCGCAGCGGAGGCCATCGCTCGTGAACCGAGGGCATGATCATCGTCGAGCCGCGACGGTAACGGTCGTAGAGATCCTCCAGCCGCCGGCTCCCTCCGGCATCGCCCGCCGCGTCGGCGCGTCCGGCCCGGACCACGCGCACCGAGCCCGCGTCAAGGTCGGAGCCGGAAAGGAGCTCGTCGAAGCGGGCGAGCGAGAACAGGTCGCCGTAGTGATCCGGCGCATTCCGACGAAGCAGGAAATGCCGCTTCTTCCAGAAGTCCCGCAGGTACTCGTCCCGGGGCACGGGATGCAACAGCCAGTCCACTGTGGGCGTGACGTCCACGCCTTCCCGCTCGTCGATCATCACCTTCGATCCGTACCCACGGCGTCCATGACGATCCGCACGAAGCGCGATAGTTGACCCAAATCTGGAAGTGCTTCCCTCATGCCCCGCGCGCTGCCGGTGGCACGAGGTCAGCGGCGTGGGGCGGTCCGGGGGAGAAGGGCGTGATCGACGATGGCCGCTGCGGTCACTCCGGCCAGGTGCAGGCGTCGGGTGCAGACGGAGGGACGTAAGAACCGATCTTGCCTGCGCTGCGTCTCAGGCCGACTCCCAGCCCCGCCGTGTCAGCAGAACGCGAGGGACCCGTCCGGCCGGACGGGAACCCGGCGTTCCCAGTGCACGTAGTCGTCCTCCGCCAGGGCGTCCTCGTCGATGGTGATCCCCCAGCCGGGCCGGTCGGGCCGCAGCTCCAGGTGCCCGTCGACCGGCACGTACGGGTCCGGGCACCACCTCGTCGTCTCCGGCTTGTACTCCAGGATCGAGAAGTTGCTGCAGGCCGCGGCGAAGTGCACGTTGTGCGCGGTGGCCAGGGGCCCCATCGGGTTGTGGGGCGCCACCATGGTGTTGAAGGTCTCGGCGAGGGTCGCGATGCGCCGCATCTGGGACATGCCGCCCACCACGCAGATGTCCGGCTGGACGAGGTCGGCGCCCCCGTGGGTGAGCAGGTTCAGGAACTCGTGGGGAGAGTACAGGCTCTCGCCGGTGGCCAGGGGCACCTCCAACTGCCGGCGCAGGTGGCCCCAGGAGGCGAAGTGCTCCGGGCGGAGCGGCTCCTCCAGGAAGAGCGGGTCCATCGGCGCCAGGGCGTTGCCGAGCTGAACCGCCTGGTAGGGCTCGAAGATCTTGGCGTGCGCGTCGAAGGCGAAGTCGAACTCCTCCGGGCAGCACCGCCTGACCTCCTGAGCCCATTCCGCCGTCTCGGCGACGACGAGGCCCCAACGTCTGGCGTGCAGGTCCGTACGGAACGGGCTCAGCTTGAAGGCGGTGAATCCGTATTGCCGGTGCAACTCGGTGGTCTGGCGGCGGCACTCGTCGGGGTCGGGCGCGGAGTAGAGCCCGCAGTAGACGCGCACCCGATCCCGTACGGCGCCACCGAGCACCTGGTAGACGGGCACGCCGAGGGCCTTGGCGGTGATGTCCCACAGCGCGTGGTCGATGGCGGCGATCGCCGCCAGCCCGAGCGCCCCCTGCGGGAACCTGGCGGTGCGGAGGAGGAGCTGGGACACGTATTCCACGCGCCGCGGGTCCGCACCCCTGATCTGCCCGCCGAGGTAGTCGAGCAGGGGGCCGAGCGCCAGGTCGGGACCGTGGTTGTAGGCCTCGCCCCAGCCGCTGACGCCCTCGTCGGTGTCGACGCGCACCAGCACCCGGGGACGATCGCCGACGCGCTGCACGAACGAGCGGAGGCCGCTGATCCTCATGACGCCGCCACGGGCAGGGGCCCGAGGTCGTCGGCCTTCGCCCACTCGGTGAGGATCCGCGCGACCTCCTGCCGTTCGGGTTCGCCGAGGACGGTGCTCGGCGCCCGGACCGCGCGGTCGCACAGGCCGAGCTGGTGCATCGCCTCCTTGACGACGCTGACGTTGTTGGCTCCGCCGTCGATCGCGCGCAGGTGCTCGAACCGCGCGATGTCGTGGAGCATCCGCTCCGCCGCCGGATAGCGCTCCTCGCGCAGGGCGTCCCTGAGCCGG
Organism: Nonomuraea sp. NPDC052116; assembly: GCF_040680035.1. Taxonomy (NCBI): domain Bacteria; kingdom Bacillati; phylum Actinomycetota; class Actinomycetes; order Streptosporangiales; family Streptosporangiaceae; genus Nonomuraea; species Nonomuraea sp. NPDC052116. The sequence goes on from NZ_JBFAWA010000073.1 coordinate 8,270, forward strand.
AGCGAGAAGGCGGGGTTGACGTTCACCAGCCCGGAGGTGAAGCCCTCGGCCCCGTGGACGGCGTAGGACAGCGCGTACGGTTCGGCCAGCCCGGCGATCCAGACGAACCGGTCGGGGCCCGTCTCCGCGCGTAGCTGCGCGAAACGGTTCACGTCCGCGACGGCGTACTTCAGGGCGATCACGTTGGGGCACAGGTCGCCCAGCCGCGTCAGCAGCCGGCCGTCGACCCAGGCGTTGCGCAGGTAGAGGACCAGGGCCAGGTCCGGCACCGCTTCGGCGATCTCCCTGTGGTAGTCGAGCCAGCCCTGGGCCGACACGTGCGGGTGCACCGGCTGGTGCACCATGACCATCCGGATGCCGTGCGCCGCCGCGTGGCGGGCCTCCTCGACGGCGGTGGCGACGTCGAGGCCGATCCCGGCCATGAGGTGCGCCTCTCCCCGCACGGCCGCCGCGGCGGCCGTGATCAGCTGAAGCCGCTCCTCGGCGCTCAGGGCGTAGAACTCGCCGGTGTTGCCGTTCGGGGTGAGCACGTTGACGCCCGCGTCGACCAGGCGGCGCAGCAGCGAACGGTACAGCGCGAGGTCGGTGACGCCGCCGGCGTAGGGCGTGACCGGGATGGCGACGACGTCGCGCAGGGCCCGCGAGAGCTCACCGAACCTCACGGCCGGCCTCCTTGATCTGCTGGAGCGCCCGCTCCTGGAACACGCTGATGTGCTGCAACACGAGCCGGGCCGCCTCGTCGGCCTGCCCGTTCAGTGCCGCCTCGAGAATCTGCCGGTGCTCCTGCGCCTCGTCCTCCCAGGAGGGACGCTGGGACCAGACGTTGACGGAGATGAGGGCCGTCTGGTCGCGCAGCTGGTCGAGCACGCCGACCAGCACCTCGTTGTCGCAGTCGGCGTAGAGGGCGCGGTGGAAGTCGCGATTGGCGAGGCTGCGGGTCACCTCGTCCGTGGCCTCGTCCGACTTGCGCAGGGCCTCGCGGGCGAGCCGGCCGCCGTCGCTCAGCCCGGCCTCGACGCTTCGCCGCACCGCGGCCGGCTCGATCAGGCACCGGGCGTCGAACACGCTGCGGGTGAGGCGCTCGTCAACCTTGCGGACCGTCACCCCGGTGTATTCGCCGATGGTGACCAGACCGGCGCCGCTGAGCGTCTTCAGCGCCTCGCGCACCGGAGTCTTGGAGACACCGAAACGGCTGGCGAGCTCCACCTCCACGAGGGCACGCCCGGCCGGCAGCTCGCCGCTCAGAATGCCGCGACGCAGCGCTTCGAGGACGAGGGCCGTCCTGGAAGACGCTTTGATCGCGCCCAACGCTGTCTCACTCACCCGCGCTCCTTCACTTGTCGTCGATCGCCACAACCGGCGCTCCGTCTGGCCGCCGGGGTGGGATCGGAGGGCACATGGCCCATTGTATAGAACCGACCATACCCTAAATCTCATATCTCATGTACCGTATGGCAACCGCACAGCGGAGCGCAGTTCTTGGTGAACGAGAGGAAAGACCCATGACCCGTCAGCAGCATCCGGCCGAGGTCCTAGGCCCGCACGCCCTGTCCCGGCGCAGCTTCATGCGGACGGCGGCACGGACGGGCGTCGCCATGGGCCTGGCGTCCGCGGTGAGCGCCTGTGGCGGTTCAGGCGGCGGCAGCGGCGGCACCGTCACGCTGCAGTTGTGGGACACCGACACCCGCCCGGAGCGCACGGCCAACCTCAAGAAGCTGATCTCGATGTTCGAGGCCAAGAACCCCGGCATCCGCATCAACTACCTGGGCCTGCCCACCGACCAGTACATGCAGAAGATCAACACCGCGATCGCCACGCGCTCCACACCCGACCTGCTCACCCCGAAGGCGTCCGACCTCGCGGCCCTGGTGGCCCAGAACGCGCTGGCTCCCCTGGACGAACGCCTGAAGAAGGCCGGCCTCGAACAGCACATCTCCGAGCAGATGCTCAAGTCCTCCCGGGCCGCCGCCCCCGACGGCAAGCTCTACCTGACGCCCACCACCAGCCTCGCCGACGTGATCTACTATCGCGCCGACTGGTTCCAGGAGGCCGGGCTGAAGCCGCCGGCCACCTGGGCGGACTTCGACGCGGCCGCGAGCCGCCTCACCAACGCCTCCTCCGGCCGCTTCGGCTACACGCTGCGCGGCGGCAACGGCTTCTTCAGCCAGTTCGTGCAGATGGTCTATCCACGTGCGGGCGTGAGCACGTTCTTCCGCGAGGACGGGTCCTCCACGCTGGACGATCCCGCGGTCATCGCCGCCTGCGAGAAGTACGTGGCCCTGTTCGGCAAGCAGACCGCGCGCAGCGATCTGACCGCCGACTTCAAGACCATGGTGGCCCAGTTCGGCAACGGCGGCGCGGCCATGTTGAGCCACAGCATCGGCTCCTACCCCAACCACGTCGCCGCCCTGGGAGCCGAGAAGGTCGGCGCCGTCGCGCCCTTCCCCGGGCCGGACGGCCAGGTGCTGACCGGCTGGATGACGACCGGGTTCGCGATGTTCCAGGAGAGCGAGCACCAGGAGGAGGCCTGGAAGTTCCTCGCCTACACGATGGAGCCCGAGGGCAACAGCTTCTGGGCCCAGAAGTCCGGATACCTCCCGGGCAACAAGACGGTCGCGAAAGAGAAGTGGGTGACCGAGAACGCCGCCATGAAGGCGGCGCTGGACGCCGCCGCGAAGCCCGGCGTCGTGACTCTGGAACAGCCCTACTACCTGCCGGAATTCACCTCCATCACCGTCACCGACCTGCTTCCGGAGTGGCAGAAGGTGCTGCAGGGCAGCCTGACGCCCCGTGACTTCCTCACCGCCGCGGCCACGGCACTGACCACGGCCAAGCGCAAGTACGACAAGGAGCACGGATGAGCTCCACGACCGCCGAACCGGTGCACCGCCCGGCCGGGTCCCGGGCCGGGCACGCGTACCTGCTGATCGCGCCGGCCGTCGTGCTGGTGCTGGTCTTCCTGCTCTATCCCGTGCTCAGCGTCTTCTGGGAGAGCCTGCGCCACCACAACCTCACCCGGCCCCTCGACGACGGGTTCGCCGGCCTGGACAACTACCGGGCACTGCTGGCCGACGAGCGGTTCTGGCGGAGCCTGCGCTTCACCGCCCAGTGGGTGTTCGTGGAGGTGGGGCTGCAGTTCGTGCTCGGCCTGGCGCTGGCGCTGGTGCTGAACCGCACCTTCGTGGGCCGCGGGCTGGCCCGCGCCCTGGCCTTCAGCCCATGGGCGGTGTCGGGCATCCTCACCACGACGATCTGGATCCTGCTCTACAACCCCACCACCGGGATCGGGCACTACCTGGCGTCCATGGGCATCGGCGAGTACGGGACCTCCCTGCTGTCGGATCCCGGCACGACCTTCTGGGCCCTGGTCATCGCCGAGTTGTGGAAGGGCATCCCGTTCTTCGCCATCCTCATCCTCGCCGACCTGCAGTCGGTGCCGCTGGAGCTGTACGAGGCCGCGAACGTCGACGGCGCCGGGCCGCTGCGCCGGTTCTCGGCGGTGACCTGGCCGCACATCCGCAGGGCCGTGATCATCGCCACGCTGCTGCGGGCGGTGTGGGAGTTCAACAACGTCGACCTGCTGTACACGATGACCGCCGGCGGCCCGGCGGGTTCGACGACCACGCTGCCGCTCTACGTGGCCCAGACCGCCATCCACGACCAGGACTTCGGCTACGGCTCCGCGCTCACCGTCACGGCGTTCCTGCTGCTGACCTTCGCGTCCCTGGTCTACCTGCGCATCAGCTCCGGCGATTCCAAGGAGGGCAAGTGAGCCTCGCCACCCGCGACGACGTCGGGCGGGCCCCGGCGACACCACCGACCCGGGGGCACGCGACCGGCGCCCACGCGGCCCGCGAGCGGCGGCGCTCGGTCGGCGGCCGCCTGATGCTGTGGTTGCCGCTGACGTTGTTCCTGCTTTTCACGCTCGTCCCGTTGTACTGGATGGTGCTGTTCGCCTTCCGGCCGCCGGGTTCCACGGCCCTCGTGCCGTGGCCCATCACCCTGGAGAACTTCCGCAGGGTCTGGGAGGGCTCGGGCTTCGGCGTCTACTTCCGCAACAGCATCGTCGTCGCGGTCGCCAGCCTCCTCGTGTCGACCGTGATCGGCATGCTCGGCGGGTACGCGCTCGCCCGCCTCACCTTCCGCGGCAAGAACGCCTTCCTGGTCATCATGCTGTGCACGCAGTTCATCCCGGGCGCCATGATGCTCATCCCGCTCTTCCAGATCTTCAACGGGCTCTATCTGACGAACAGCCTGTGGAGCCTGATCATCGCCGACACCGTCTTCCACCTGCCGCTCTCCCTCGTCCTCATGGCGGGCTTCATCAGAAACGTGCCGGTCTCCCTGGAGGAGGCGGCTCAGGTGGACGGGTGCGGCCGGATCCAGGCGTTCTGCGCGGTCGTCCTGCCGCTGCTGAAGCCCGGGATCGTCGCCGTCGGGTCCTTCGCGTTCATCAGCGCGTGGAACAACTTCCTGTTCGCCATCATGTTCATCAGCTCGCAGGACCGGTTCACCGTGCCCGTCGGGCTGAGCTACCTGCTGGGGGAGTTCGGCACCGACTTCGGCGCTCTCGCCGCCGGGGGCCTGATCGCCGTGGCGCCCGTCGTCGTGCTCTTCGCGTACGTCCAGCGCTTCCTCATCCAGGGGTTGAGCGCCGGCGCGGTCAAGGGCTGACACCGGTGTGCCGTTCGATGCGGGGCGTGCCCGGCCTGGCGGGCGAGTTGCCGTAAGCTGCGGCCCGATCGGTCGCAGGCATGCGGCCCGCCGGTGCGGGTAATGACCGCCACCGAGTGGAGGGTTGGGTGGCATGGGCTTGTGGACGAGGTTGACGGGCCGGTTCGGGCGGCAGGGGCGGAAGCTGCGGGCCACGGCCTCGCAACGCTTCGGCTGGAAACAGCTGCGCCCGGGCCAGCAGGAGGCGATGGAGCACTTACTCAAGGGCCGCGACGTGCTGCTCGTCATGCCGACCGGCGGCGGCAAGTCAGCGGTCTACCAGGTGCCCACGCTGCTGCTCGACGGCCCCGCGATCGTCGTCTCACCGCTCATCGCGCTCCAGCGCGACCAGGTGACCAACCTGCTCAAGGCCGACGCGGGCGGCGCCGTGGCGGTGAACTCGACCTCCTCCGTATCGGCCGGGCTGGAGAAGGTGACGGCCGGGGACGCGGCGTTCGTGTTCCTGTCCCCGGAACAGCTCGCCAAGGCCGACGTCGTCGAACGCCTCGCGCAGGCCGGGCCCTCGCTGATCGTCATCGACGAGGCCCATTGCGTCTCGTCCTGGGGCCACGACTTCCGGCCCGACTACCTGCGGCTCGGGAAGGTCATCGAGCGCCTGGGGCATCCGCCGGTGGTGGCGATGACCGCCACCGCCGCCCCGAACGTCCGCGAGGAGATCATCCGCTCGCTGGGGCTGACCGACCCGGCGGAGATCATCAGGGGGTTCGACCGCCCGAACATCTCGCTGGAGGTCCGCCGCTTCGTCTCCGCCCAGGACAAGAAGCGGGCGCTGGTCGAGCACGCCGCCTGCCTCGACGGTCTCGGCCTGGTGTACGTCGCCACCCGCAAGGAGACCGAGCAGTACGCGGACGCGCTGACCCGCAAGGGACGCCGGGCCGAGCCGTACCACGGCGGCATGCGGGCCACCGAACGCACCCGCGTGCACGAACTGTTCACCAGGGGCGAGGTGGACACCGTCGTGGCCACGTCGGCGTTCGGCATGGGCATCGACCGGCCAGACGTGCGCTACGTGCTGCACGCCGAGCCGCCGGAGTCGCCCGACGCGTACTACCAGGAGATCGGCAGGGCGGGCCGGGACGGCGCCCCGGCCTCGGCGGTGCTGTTCTACCGGCAGGAGGATCTGGGCCTGCGCCGGTTCTTCATCGGCGGGCGGGCCGACGCCGAGGCGCTGCTGCGCGTGGCGACACTGGTTCGCGAGCACGCCGGTACGGTGCCCGCGGGCGAACTGGCCGCGCTGCTCAAGGTGAACACGTCCAACCTCGCCAGGCTCGTCAACCTGCTGGAACGCGCGGGCGCGCTCACCGTGACCCACACCGGCGACCTGCGCTACGCCTCCCGCACGCTGACGCCGGAGCAGGCCGCCGCGCGGGCGTCCGAGCTGGACGAGGCGCGACGACGGGTGGACGACTCGCGGATCGACATGATGCGCGGCTACGCGGAGACGAGGGGCTGCCGCCGCCGGTTCCTGCTCCACTACTTCGGCGAGCCGTACGCCGGGACCTGCGGCACCTGCGACACCTGCGAGAGCGGCCCGGCACCCGAACCGGCGCCCGCCTCGGACGGCGGGGAGCTACCTGTGCAGGCGAGGGTGACGCACACGATGTGGGGGGCGGGGACGGTCATGAGCCGCGAACACGACCGGATCACCGTGCTGTTCGACTCGGTCGGCTACAAGACGCTGTCGCTGGCCGCGGTGGGTGATGTCCTCCACCGCGGGTAGGTCCCGTACCGTCCCGTGGATCCGCTCGGCCATGGCCCGGGCTGCCCGGGAAAATGGTTGGACGCGACGATCCGCGTGTTGATAGCGTCCTGCGAACCGTGACACCGCACGAGGAGGTGAGACCCATGAACGCTGTATCGATGTGGGTGCTCCCCTCGTCGTCACGGTCGGGCGACTGACATAGGTGTCGCCGGGAGCGCCTCGACAAGGCAATCCCGAAAGGTGACAACCTATGAATTCTGATAGTTTCCCGTCAGGCACCGGCGAGCATGCCGTAGCGATCAGTCAGGTTGCGGAGCGGCAATGGCACGCCGTCGAGGGCGACCGGGTGGTCGGCCGCGGTGACATGTCACGCAGGCCCGACGGACGGATGTTCCTCAGCATCGACGCGTGGGACGGCGAGGTCTTCGACCGGCTCGCCGACGCCATTCTGGCGGACCTGCCGAGGCCGCTGCACACGGTGGTCGACGAGGCCGACCTTGACCTGACGTCGCAGTGGGAGCGTGCCGGGTTCGCGATCCGACGCCGGGAGTGGGAGTACCTCGTGCCCACCGACCCGCGGATCACGGGCCTCGATTCGGTGCCACCACCGGAGGGCGTGACGATCGTGACCGCGGGCAAGGTGGAAGAGGCCCCACTGCGTACGTTGGACCGCGCGATTCGCGACGAGGTCGAGGCCACCGTCGGCTGGCAGGAGATGCCCGCCGAGGTGGTGCCCGGCCCGATCGTGCTGGATCCGTCGAAGTACGCGGTGGCCGCACGGCCCGATCAGTACGTGGGCCTGGTCCGGCTGGCAGCGGTGACCAGGCGGCCACGGATCGGGCTGATCGCGGTCCGGTCCGACCGGCGGCGCCGCGGCGTCGCCCGGGCGCTGCTCGCCCACGTCCTGGGTGCCCTGCACCACAGCGGCACCGAAGCGGCCTCGGCCGAAGTGAACGAGTCCAACCGGGCGGCCATGGCGCTGTTCGAGGGCATCGGGGCCCGGCGTACGGGCAGCAACCTGGAATTGGTGCTCCGTTGAGGCCGCCCTGCGGCTCGCGTCAACGGAATTCGTAGTGAAGAGGTGAGAGAACGATGGCAAGATCACCAGACGGTATCGAAATAGAGGGCACGGTCATCGAGTGCATGCGTAACGCCACCTTCAGGGTGGAACTCGAGAACGGGCACAAGGTACTGGCGCACATCAGCGGGAAGATACGGAAGAACTACATCAAGATCTTGCCGTATGACCGGGTGCTCGTGGAGCTCAGCCCGTACGACCTGACCCGCGGCCGGATCCTGTACCGCTACAGGACGTAGTCACCGCCCGGGGCAGCGGGCATCGGCGGCGCACCTGGCCACGCTGCGGGCCTCCGCCGACCAGCGGCCCCGCTGCGCGCCGCGGCGCAGGACATGCGCCGGTACGGTCCGACTACCCCGTCCCCGAGACCATCGGGTTCCACGAGGCCGTCATGGAGGCCATCTGCACCGGTGACCCGGACGCCGCGGAACGCGCGATCACGACCCTGCTCAGCGATGTCCGCAGCGCGCTGAAACTGATCTGAGCCGCGTTCAGGCATCGCGGGCGCAGCGGTCACTCCGGCCAGGTGCGGCTTCTTCGGGGTGCAGGAGCAGCACGCTGCCGTCGCCGTTCGCAGCGATGACCAGGGAGCCGTCCGCCGTGGCCGCGATCCCGGCGAACGGCCGCGGCATTCCGGGCAGGCCGGGCGGGATGAACAGGCCGGGTTCCGGGCCGGTCAGGCCGGCCGCGGACGCGACAGGAAGCGAGCCGGCTTCGACCTCCACGTCGCCGGTGGCGAGGTCGACGGCGAGCAGGCGGCGGTGGGCGGTCTCGACGACGTACATGGTGCCGCCGTGGACGGTGATGCCCTGCGGGGCGCCGAGCCCGTCGGCCAGCGGCACGGGTACGCCGTGCTCGACGCGGTACACCGCGGCGAGCCGCTCGTCGCTGACGTAGCAGCGCTGGCCGGCGTCCACGGCCACGTCGACGGGGCGGCCGAGGCCCTCGGCCAGCACGCTGACCTGGTCGTCGTGGTCGATGGCGACGATGCGGCCGGCGCCGGATTCGGCGACCAGCAGGGTGCCGTCGGCACGCACGGCGATGCCCAGCGGCCGGTTCAGGCCGTCGGCCCGGGTGCGTACCGTGCCGGAGCGGCGGTCGTAGGTGCGTACGTGCCCGTACTGGGAGGTGGTGTGGAGCAGGTCGCCGTCGGCGGCGATGCCGTGCACGAAGGTCAGCTGCTCGGTGGTGGTGACGTCTTCGTCCGGCCGGTCGGCGGGCTGGGTGAGGCGGTAGTGGTCGGCCACGTGGACGCCGCCGCCGAGATCGATGGTCACCCCGAAGGGGCCGCCGAGGCCGCGGGGCACGATCTGGCGGGTACGTCCGTCGGTCGCGAGCTCGGCGACGCCGCCATGCGCGTAGCTGGAGACGAACATCCGGTTGTCGGCGTCGAAGGCGGCGTTGTCCAGGGCGTTGAGCTCGCTGACGATTTCCGACCGGTCGCCGGTGCCGGCCAGGTCGACGCGCGTGACGATCCCGCTCGCCCCGCGGGCGAGGACCAGCAGGGCGCCGGCGCGGTCGAAGCGCACGGCGACCGGATCCCGGACGTCCGCGGCCACCAGCTCCGGCTCGCCGCCGTCGAGCGGGATGCGGAACACCTCGCCGGTGAGCATGTGCGGATAGTAAAGCTGCCCGTCCGGGCCGAGCTGCATCGCGTTGCCCATGGCGAGGCCCGCCGTGAGCACCGTGGGTTCGTCGCCGGCCGGGGACAGCTCCAGCAGGCGTCCACCCGGGATCATCTCGTTGGCGAACACCCGGGTGCCGACGCAGGCGATGCCGTTGGGCGCGGTGAGCTCGCCGGTGACGAGCGTGAAGTTCCCGGTCGGGCCCCGTCGCCACACCCGGCCGGGGACCAGGTCGGTCACGTACATCGCGCCGTCGCTGTCGAAGGCGAGGTCGTCGGGGGAGTGCAGCGGCCCGTCCGGTGGCACGACCACCTCGACGTCGCCGGTGGCCAGGTCGACGGCGCTGATCTGACCGGCGAGGAACTGGGCCACGTACAGGCGCCCGTCGGGTCCGAAGGCCATGCCGTTCGACCCCCACAGCGGGCTCGCCCGGACCAGCGGCTCGGCCGTGCGGCGGCTCATCGGTCGCCCGCCAGGATCTCGTCCATGCCGCCCTCGGTACGCCACCGGCGCAGCAGGTCGTGGAAGGCGACCGGACCGGGCCCGTACGTCTGGCTGACCCGGCGGGGCTTGCCCTCGTTGTTGTAGTAGCCGGGCGTGCACTCGGCCTGGAACCGGCTGTGGTCCGGCGCCAGCTCCCGGATGGTGGCGACCCACGCGTCCTCGGCGTCCTTGGTCGGCTCGACCACACCGAGGCCACGCCGGCGAGCCTCGGCGACCACGGCGCCGATGTGGGTGGCCTGCTCGTGCAGGATGTGCACGAAGTTGACCGCGGAGGCGTTCTGCAGCGGGCCCAGGTGGAACAGGTTCGGGAAGCCGTGGCCGTAGAAGCCGTGCAGCGTGCGGGGGCCCTGCCGCCAGGTGCCGAGCAGGGGAGCGCCGTCCCGGCCGTACACCGGCAGGGCGCCCGAGAGGATGCCGGAGACGCCGACCTCGAAGCCGGTGGCGAAGATGACGCAGTCGACCTCGTACTCGTGCTCGCCGACCACGACCGCCGACTCCGTCATCGCGGTGATGCCGCCGTGGTCGGCGGTGTCGACCAGGGTGACGTTGGGCCGGTTGAACGTCTGCAGGTAGTGGTCGCTGAAGGTGGGCCGCTTGCACATGTAGCGGTACCAGGGCTTGAGCAGCTCCGCGGTGGCCGGGTCGTCGACGATCTCGTCGACGCGGGCGCGGATCTGGTTCATCTTCTGGAAGTCGGCGATCTCGTCGAGGTACTCGCGTTGCTCGGGTGACAGGTCGGTGTCGACGGTGCCGGACATCAGGTGGCGTTGCAGCCGTGCGGTGCTGGTCCAGCCGTCGTCGATCAGGTCCTGTTCGGCGGGCCCGCCGGTGACGACGGTGAGGAAGTTCGCCATCCGTTCCCGCTGCCAGCCGGGCTTGAGCGAGGCGGCCCAGGCCGGGTCGGTGGGGCGGTTGTCGCGCACGTCGACCGACGAAGGGGTGCGCTGGAAGACGTACAGGTGCTGCGAGTCGCGCCCCAGGTGCGGGATGACCTGGATCCCGGTGGCGCCGGTGCCCACGACCGCGACCCGCTTGCCGGCGAGCCGGTGCAGGCCGCCGCTCTGGTCGCCGCCCGTGTAGCCGTAGTCCCAGCGGCTGGTGTGGAAGGTGTGCCCGCGGAACGTCTCGATGCCGGGGATGCCGGGCAGCTTCGGCTGGGTCAGGGTGCCGGAGGACATGACGACGTAGCGGGCACGGAAGTCGTCGCCGCGGTCGGTGCGCACCTGCCACTCGGCCGCGGCGTCGTCCCAGCGCAGCTCGGTGACGCGGGTGTGGAACAGCGTGTCGCGGTACAGGTCGTAGAGTTCGGCGATCGCGACGGCGTGCCGGCGGATCTCCTCGCCGGGCGCGTACCGCATGGTGGGCAGGTAGCCGACCTCTTCGAGCAGCGGCAGGTAGACCGATGATTCGATGTCGCAGTGGATGCCCGGGTAGCGGTTCCAGTACCAGGTGCCGCCGAAGTCGCCGGCCTCGTCGAGCATCCGGATGCCGTCCACGCCGGCCTCGCGGAGCCTGGCGCCGGTGAGCAGCCCGCCGAAGCCGCCACCCACCACCAGCGCCTCGACCTGGTCGCGGACCGGTTCCCGCTCGGCGCGTTCGGTGTACGGGTCGGCGGCGTAGTAGCCGAACTCGCCACGGGCGCCCTGGTACTGGGCGTTGCCGTCGGGCCGCAACCGGCGGTCGCGTTCGTGGCGGTACCTGGCGCGTAGCACGTCCGGGTCGAAGCCCAGGTCCGCGACTGTGAGGCGGGCAGGCGGCGTCGGAGAGTGTTCCATGGATGCCCTTCCGATTCGGGTGATCAGGTGGGAAGCGGGCGGCCAGGCTGGCCAGCGTGTCGGACCAGTACGCGAACTTGTCAGCGGGTCAGCACCGGTCGGCCGGATCGGCGCCACCGGGCAGCCCTCGCGCGGTTCGGCCCATTCCGCCCGCGGCCCCGGCCGCGCCGCCGCGTATCCCGGCCTCGATCCGGCCGTACGCGTCGATCGCCGTTTCCACCAGGACCGTGACCGCCGCCTCGTCGCCGATGTCGGCAGCGGTGCGATGAGCGCTCTCTTCGTTGACATCACAGACCACGACGCGAGCGCCGGACTTGGCGAAGGCGACCGCCATCGCCCGGCCAATGCCGGAGCCCGCGCCGGTGACCAGGCAGATCTTGCTGTCGAAAGCGCTCAACGTCCTCTCCTGTCGGGAGCGAGTATCACAACCGGACAGTGCTGTCCGGTAACAATGTAGCCCGTCTGACTGATCATTGTCGAATGCGGGGCATGCTGATGTTGAGCATGCGGACGATGTTGTCCGGTTGGTGGTGTGAGAGCCATGTCCGCGACCGTCGGCTACGACGCGCCGCTCAGCCTGGTCGCTCGCACTGCGGGAGTCGGCCAGGGCGGTCTCTATCGGCACTTTCCCGACCGGCTCGGCCTCGTACTGGCCGTCTTCAATGACGGCGCAGCAGTCCGTGTGTGGTCGCTCCTACGCCGGGGCATGCGCGCCTGACCGGCTCCGACCCGGTCCGGATGGCGGAAGGCATATCTACACACTCGGCCCGCAGGCGGTCCGGCACGAGAACGACAGCCTGCCGGCCCAGATGATCGCCGATCTGGAAGCCCGGCTCACCGAACCGGCGGCAGGCTGACCAGGGCCGTCTTCGCGCCATGGCAGCCATCCTGCGGACGCACCACAACCCAACCGGCGAATATCAGCTGTAATCGTCGATCTCGCCGTAGAGGGCAACCGGTCTCTTGTAGTGCACGGCCCAAATCTGGTTGCCGTAGTCGAAATGCCACCACTCATCGGCGTCACACCGGAAGCCGGCCCCCACCATGGCGTCCCTGAGTATCCGTCGACGGTCCCGCACGGCCGTGTTCTCTGTATTGTCCTCGAAATAGAGCGCTGCCGACTCGGGGCCGAAGTGATCGAACGGCGTGCCCATGTCGAGGGCGCGCCCATGCTCATCCACCAGCGTCAGGTCCACGGCTCCGCCGGTGGTATGGGGAGGTATGCGACGCGAGCTCCGAGGATCCGTGACGAAGATCTCCGCTCTTTTTCGAAGCTCCTCCTCATCCTGATCCGGGTGTTTGATGCGCAAGGTGTCAAGGAAGTCCTCATATATGTTTTTCTGCACGGCCCGCGATCGATAGCCGTCCCAGATTGTGAAGCTGAGCGGCGCCAAAGACCGCTGGACGTGGACGAGCCTGTCGGCGACGGTCCGCCGTAAGTACATCGCGCTCGTCGGGGCGAGGCCGCGGGAGAAATAGGAGGGGTACAGCTCGAAGGGATACGTACGCAGATCCACCAGCGGATCTCCGTTCTCCCGGATTTCGATGTGCTCGAACTCGACAGCGGTCACGCCCGGACCGCCAGCCGGCAGATGCGCTCGCACAGTTCCGGGAATGCGATTCCCGCCGCGGCAGCGGACTGCGGGAAGAGGCTGGTGGCGGTCAGCCCCGGCAGGGTGTTCACCTCAAGGCACCAGATCCGGCCGTGGTCGTCCACGCGGAAGTCCACCCTGCTGTAGGAGCCCAGTTTGAGGCTCTCGTGCGCCCTGACCGCCAGCATCTTCAGGTCGGTTTCCAAGGCACCGGAGATGTCGGCGGGAAAGACCTCCAGCGCCTCGCCGACCTGATATTTGGCCTCGTAGTCGAAGATCTCCTTGCCGTGGAGAACGATCTCGCCGACCGCCAGCGCCTCGCCGTCGAGGACGCCGACCACGAACTCACGTCCCGGCACGAACTGCTCGACGAGGATCTCCGCGTCATACATCCGCGCCATGCGGACGGCGTCGGGCAGTCCCTCCGGCTTCTTGACGAGCGTCAGGCCGATCGTGGACCCTTGCGTGTTCGGCTTGACGATCACAGGACCGTCGACGGGAACGGTGTCGGCTTCGCAGCCGGCTCGCAGCAGATGCCAGTCGGGAGTGGGCACCTGGGCCGCGCGGAACAGGCGTTTGGACAGGTCCTTGTCCATGCTGACGGTGCTCGCCAGATGGCTGCTTCCGGTGTACGGCAATCCGACGGAGTCGAGCAGCGCCTGCACGACGCCGTTCTCGCCGGCTCCCCCATGGAGGGCGAGAAAAGCCAGGTCCGCACCGAGCAGTTCCTCCACCAGCCGGAGGTTCAGCCCCACCGCGGGGAGCGCGACCGGAGGGGGTGGTGTGGACGGGACCGAGGCCCGTAGCATGCGTTCTTCGTCGACCGCGGTGAGCCTGCCTTTTGCCGTGTCGAACGCGTCCACACGATGGCCGAGCCCGCGCAGAGCTCGGACGACCTGAGCCGCGCTGGCGATCGAGACATCACGTTCCGCGCTCGCGCCGCCGAGCAGCAGCGCCACGCGCAAGGGCTTCCGCAGCGGTTCATCGGTCATATGATTTCGCATTCGAATGCTCGTACGACGTCGTCTATTTCGTCTGTTAAATGCATGGCGTCTTCCATGATGAGAACTTCCGTCCGAACGGGTTTGGCGAGAGCCTGGGCCTGCGCCATGTATGCGTGAAGTGGTTCGACGAGATCGGCGGGCACCAGCCGGGGATGTCCGATCAACGCGGTCATTCCTGCGTTACGCAGGAACAACGCGGCCACTATGGCCTGTCTCGCAGGCGATACGCGAGAATCGATCACGGCGATGTGAACGTCGATACCCATCGAGCCCTCGCGCCGGATGACCGCTTCCGGCGCGAAGAACCCTGCGACATGGAAGGCCTCGCTGTGGACGGACGGCGGGTTGTCGCCCACCAGAATGGCTGGAACGGAATCCATTACTCGTCTCTGCTGAATTGATCAGAACGCGGAGAATCCTGCCTCTCGGTTCGAGAGGCAGGTCAACCGGCATGCATGAATGGGATGAGATTGTTTGGTGGGGTCAGGGCGGTGACAAGGTTGCCGCTGATCACGGCCCTCGGGCACGGCCGACCGAGCAGGTTCTGGACGTGGTGGCCGTACTCGTGGGCGACTACGTACGCCTGCGCGAACGGACCGCCAGAGAATGGCATCGATCGAACCGCGCAAGGGCGCGAAGGGGTGCGTGAGCTACCGCGTCGTCTGGTATATCGACGGCAGGCGTGAGAACGGATGCGACACCGAAACCTGCGACTCACACACGATCGCCAAGCGCTTCAAGAACCTCGTCGAGCTCGCCGGTGAGAACCGTCCCGCAGGCTATCCCAGGCGCCGCCGAGGAAGTTCAGCGCATCGGCTACCTGCGCCAGTTCAATCGGCACGTCCGCACGGCCATCGTCACCCTGGAGGACGGCACCCGCGTCGGCCCGCTCGGCGGGCTGCCCGTCACCGAATGCACCGCCGACGTCGGTACGCGCCGTGACGCGCGACGAGGTGCCGACCGCCGAGGAGATCGCGTGCTGGATCGCTTGTGATCGTCTGCAGTCCCGCTCAGGGCATGGTCAGCCGCAGTGCACACTGCCCACCCAGCGTTTTGCGTTCTTGACACTTCCTTGTACATCGATGCACTTGCCGGGAGCCGAGGTGTACACAGGCCCGGCGTAATACACGTAATTTCCACCCTCTGTCTCGCCCTGATAGCTACCAGAAAGCCTGATGCTCACTCCCTTGAAGGTGGTGGTTCCCGCCGTGGAGCCGTAGCCGTAGGTGAGGGCGCAGTTCTTGCCCGAGCTGGAGTTGTAGTAGACCTCCAGGGTGCCGACCCTGGTGCCGCTCTCCGGGATGGCGTAGACGCCGACTCTGTTGTAGCCGCTGCCGCAGGGGCCGGTCGCGCTGGCCGGGGCGGCGAGGCCGGTGAGCAGGCCGCCTGCGATCAGTACGCTCCCCATAACGGCCGCCAGTTTGCTGCTCAACTACTCATCCTTCCGCTTGAGTCGCCGTCCCCGACATGGGACGGCGACGTGGAACGCCGTGATCATCACGAGCCGGAGCAGGGCCGTTGAGGTTGCGAACACCAGGACTCCCGGCTCCCGGCCCATCGAGACGCCGCCAACGATACACCTTTTTGGAGCGTGTGCTCTGTTATTGGGTTGTTGGTCATGCCTCGCCGAGAGGTTCACGATCTGGTTCACAGACTCGACGTCCGCAGGGCAGGTCCGCTTCCGTCCGGGAGAGTCTGGATACGTCCGCCCCTACCAGGTAGTACGCGAATCATCACAGGCCCACAGGGGTGGGCGGACGGGTTCACATCCCACCACCACCGCCACGAGGAGGGCCTCCGACCTACGGGTCGGGGGCCCTTCGTCATGCGGCGGGGCGCTCCCGAGCCTTTCCAACATCATTTATGGAACGCATGCGAAAAGGGAGCCGCGAATCCCGCGGCTCCCTTTTCCTTTCTCAGTTGGGCAGCTCGAGGACCCTGGCGTGCAGGATCGATCTTTGGTGCAGGGCCGCGCGACGCGGCCGAGCAGCATCACCGGATAGTCGGACGCGACGGCGGAAAGGAGGTTGCCGGCGACGAAGAGCGCCACCAGCCCGATGAGGACCGACTTGCGGGACAGCCCGCTGGTGGCGGCGGTCACCACGATCGCGCCGACCGCGACGCTCAGCGCGTATCCGGAGATCAGCCACCCCGCCGCGGCCTCGGACACGGCCAGGCTCAGGCTCACCTGGGGGAGCGGGCCCGCGATCACGAACTCGGTCAGGCCGATCCCGAAGCTGCCGAGGGTCAGCGCGATGAGCCCGGCGGGCATCCGTCGGCTGCCGTTCGCCGGAATCGTCACGAGAGCATCATCCTCGTTGCGATCTTACTCACCCGCCACGTAGCCAGGCGACCTGCTCGGCGGACAGGTGAATCCCGCCGGCCCTGAAGCCGGCTCTCGACTCCTCCGGCGTCTTCGGCCCGTACAGGGCGAACGTCGGGAAAGGCTGCTCGCGGCGCACGAGCACCTGCTCCCCGACTCCCTCCGCTGAGAGCGTTCGCCGGCGGAGGCCTGCGGCTTCAGGCGCCCGCCGGTCCGCTGTAGTCGGTGACGGCGTAAACCTGCAGAAGTCTCTCGACTCCGCGCAGGAAGGTCTCGCAGATCAGCACCGGGTCGAACAGGCAGCCGGCGGCCATGGCGCCGTCGCGCATCATCACGAAGTGGCGGGCGGCGGGCTCGGCGCCGGTCTCCTGGATCCTGGCCAGCAGCTCCGTGACGGTTTCCAGGAACCATTGGCGGTGGGCGAGCACGGCCTTGTGCACCGGGGACTCGGGGTCGGGATACTCGGCGGCGGCGTTGAGGAAGGCGCATCCCCGGAAGCCGGGGGACCGGATGCCTTGGGCGATGGACTCGCTGAGGGCCTGGATGGTGCCGGCGGCCGGTAGTCCGGCGGCGACGGCCTCGTCCGCCTGACCCCGCATGGCCCGGTCGACCTCGTTCAGGTAGGCGAGGACGAGGTCTTCCTTGCCGGGGAAGTGCCGGTAGAGGGTGGCCCGCGTCACCTGCGCTTCGGCGACGATGCGATCGATGCCGACGGCGTGGATGCCCTCCGCGTAGAAGAGCCGGGTGGCCGTGTTGAGCAGCCGGGACCGCGCTTCGGACGGCCGGCCTTCGGATTGGCTGGGCATACGGCCATCTTAGGGGGTAGAACGTTCGGTCTTGACATTCTGCGCCGCACGTTGCCATGCTGTGCCGAGACAGAACGTTCGGTCTAGCTAGGCACGAGCGAGGCGGCGGCCTGGCAGGACCCCCCACCGGACGAGAAGGCCGACCACGGGCCGCTCCCCACATCGCTCATCCACCGAAAGGATCATCATGAGCACGATCGCTGCTTCGCCCGGTTTTTCCGGGACCGCGTCCGCTTTGCGGCGGCTGTACTTCGTCCGGTTCGCGTTCGCCATCGTCTGGGCCCTCGCGATGTTCACGACCGCCTCGAACCTGGGTCCGCTCGCGGTCACCCTGCTCGTGCTCTACCCGCTGTTCGACGTGGCCGCCGCCGTCATCGACGCCCGCGCGTCGCGCGCCACCGGATCACCTGCCCTGCTGTACGTGAACATCGCGGTCAGCCTGATCACCGCCGTCGGCGTGGCCATCGCCTGCGCGTCCGGTATCCCGGCCGTGCTGCGCGTGTGGGGCGCCTGGGCGGTCGTGGCCGGGCTGGTCCAGCTGATCGTGGGCGTCACCCGCCGCAAGATGGGCGGCCAGTGGCCGATGATCATCAGCGGCGGCATCTCCGTACTCGCCGGTGCGTCCTTCATCGTCGGCGCCTCCGCGGCCGACCCGACGCTGGCCAACGCGGCCGGCTACGCGATCCCCGGCGGCATCTTCTTCCTCATCTCGGCCTTCCGTCTCGGCCGCGCCGCGAAGGGAAACTGACCTGGACGGCAACACGTACGACGTCGTCGTCATCGGGGCCGGCCCGTGACGGTGTGCTGCCGCCGGCCGAGCCGTCCACTTCAGGACGGCAACTCCCAGGGGCCGTACAGCGCGTGGTGAGCGCTCGTGGTGAAGGCCCAATAGCGCTCGCCGTAGGACCAATGCCACCACTCGGTCGGGTAGTTGACGAAGCCGATGGAGGTCATGGCGGTGCCCAGGATGTGCCGGTTCGCCGTGGCCTCCGCGGAGATGGCGGTCGAGGCGGTGTAGCAGGCCTCGCCGTCCTCCGGCGGGGTGGCGTTGACCGGCGTGCCCATCGGCAGTTCGTCGCCGGTGGAGGTGCACAGGGTCAGGTCGACCGCGCCGCCGGTGACGTGGGGGGCCACGTCGGGCGGGGAGACGTATCTGCTGGCCTCGACGTGAACGCGGTTCTCGTCCCAGCCGGGATGCGCGGCGCGGTGACGGGAGACCGATGAGTCGAAGTACTGCTGCTGCAGTCCCACCCGACGGTACCCCTCGGTGATCAGCAGGCGCAGCTCGCGGGGCAGCCGGGTCTGCGCGGCCACCAGCCGGTCGGCCACGCTCAGCCGTACGTGCGCGTAGGCCCCCTCGCGGTCGGCCAGCCTCGGATCGACGCGGATGGCCTCCACGGTGCGCAGGTCCACGAGCGGTTCCCCGCACTCCTTGACGGAAACCGCGGCGATCCGCGGGTCGGACAGGAGCACGATCTTCGGCATGGAAGCCCTCCGTTGTGAACCATGGACACGCCACATGAGGCGTGCCGTCGCCATGGTTCAGCAGCGGGATCCAAGACCGCTGTAATCCCTCTGAAACGGGTTTTACTGCGACATCTCCTCGTACTCGCGGGCGCCGTGCAGCCGGAACACCTCCAGCGCCTCGGCCCGGGTCCTACGGGCGGTGGCGTCATCGCCGAGGGCCTCGTGGACCAGCGCCAGGTCCCGCAGGGTACGGGCCCGGAACAGGCCCAGGCGCAGCGCCTCCCACAGCCGTACGGACTCCTCCAGATCAGCCTTGGCCTGGTAGAGGCGGCCCTCGGCCAGGTTGAGCTCGCCGAGGGTACGCAGGGTGCAGGCCTCGCCCCAGCGGTCGTGCAGGGTCCGGGTGACGCCGAGCGCCTCCTCCAGCAGCCGCCGGGCCTGCTCGTGCCCGCCGAGCCGGAGCCTGACCTTGGCCAGCGAACGGGAGCAGTAGGCCACCATGAGCCGGTCGCCGAGCTGCCGGAAGATCTCCAGCGCCTGCTCGCACACCTTCTCGGCCAGGTCGTACTCGCCTCTGGCGCGGTGGTGCAGCGACATGTTGCGCAGGGTCAGCCCGGCGCCGCGCTGGCTGCCGGCCTCCTGGTAGCGGGTCAGGGCCGTGGTGAAGTCGGTCCAGGCGGCGGCGTAGTCGCCGCGTTCGAGGCGTACCGTGCCGGTCAGCCGTTTGACGTGGGCGATGGCGGCGGTGTCGGCCAGGCGCTCCCAGAGCGGTTCGGCCTCGCCGAGGAAGTGCAGCGCCTCGGCCAGGTAGCCCTGTTCGCGGCACGCCGCGCCGAGGGCGGCCAGGGTGGAGGCCTCTCCTCGTACGTCCGCGGCCTCGCGGAACAGCGAAAGCGCCTGGCCGAGGTACTGGCGGGACTCGCTGTAGAAGTCCCGCTCGTAGTAGAGCTGTCCCAGGCCCGCCAGCAGGCTCGCCTCGCCGAGCACGTTGCCGGTGCGGCGCGCCGCGGCCAGCGCCGCCTCGTGGGTGCGGTGCCAGGAGGTGAACGGGTCGTCGACGACGTACTGGCTGCTCCCGAGGGCCACCAGGGACAGCGCGGAGGCGAGGTCGACGGCCAGCTGGTCGAGGTCCATCGAGGCGGCCAGCTCGACGGCGGCGATCAGCGACTCCTCCTCGCTCCGGAACCAGCCCCGCGGGTCGGCCAGCGCCGGGCGGGCCGCCTCATCCCCCACCGGGTGCGGCAGCCCGGGGGTGACGCGCAGGGGAACGGCCCCGGTCGGGACGACCTTGCTGACCTGCTCGACCAGCCACAGCCAGCCGCCCAGCACCCTTCTGGTCATCGCCGTCAGCTCCTCGGCCCCTTCCTCGGCCCGGGCACGCTCGCCGGCGAACAGCCTGACCAGGTCGTGGAGCCGGTAACGGGCCTGACCGGTCTCGTCGGGGTCCACCTCGTCGACCAATGAGGTGTCCACGAGCTGCTCCAGCAGCTGGTCGGCCTCGCGCGGGCCGATGTCCACGGCGGTCGCGGCCACCCAGAGGGGGAAGCTCGGCAGCCCGAGCAGGCCCAGCCGGCGCAGCGCCCGCTTCTCCTGGGCGGAGAGCATGTCGTAGCTGAGGGCGATGCTGGCGCGTACCTCCAGGTCACCGGCGGCCAGCTCGTCGAGCCGGTGCTGCTCGTCGGCGAGCCGGTCGGCCAGCCGCTGAGCCGACCAGCGGCGCCGCGAGGCCAGGCGCGCGCCCGCGACCCTCAGTGCGAGCGGCAGGCCACCGCACTGGCCGACGATGCGCGCCGCCGCCTCCGGGTCGCCGGTGATCCGTTCCTCGCCCGCGATGCGGATGAGCAGGTCGATGCCCGCGTCGGGCGGCAGCATGCCGAGGTCGACGAGCATGGCGCCGGACAGCCCGGCGAGCCGGTTCCTGGAGGTGACGACCACCGCGCAGCCCTCGCTGCCCGGCAGCAGCGGGCGTACCTGAGCCTCCGAGGCGGCGTCGTCCAGCACGATCAGCCGGCGCCGGTCGGCCAGCAGCGTCCGGTAGCGGCTGGCGCGCTCCTCCAGCGTGAGCGGGAGCGGCGCGCCGGTGGGCTCAAGCTCGCGCAGCAGCCGCCCGAGCACCTCCTCGGCACCGGCCGGCGTGCCTGTGGTGCCGCGCAGCTCGACGTGGAGCTGCCCGTCGGGATAGTGGTGCGCGATCTCGTGTGCCGTACGCAGTGCCAGGGCGGACTTCCCGACGCCGCCCTGGCCGGAGATGACGCAGATCGGGGTGGCGCCGGAGCCGGTGAGATGGTCACGCAGCGCCAGGATCTCCTTCTCGCGCCCGGTGAAGTCGGGCACGGGGGAGGGCAGCTGGCGCGGCATGCGGGGCGCGGCCTTGACCGGCCTGGCCAGCGCGGGGTCCGAACGCAGGATGGCCTCCTGCGCCTGGCGCAGCTCGGGCCCGGGCTCGACGCCCATCTCCTCGATCAGCACCCGGCGGCCCTTCTGGTAGACGGCCAGCGCGTCGGCCTGCCTGCCCACCCGGTACAGGGCCACCATGAGGTCGCGGCGCAGCCGCTCGCGCGTCGGGTGCAGCGCCACCAGCTCGGCCAGCTCGTCGATGAGCCGCTCGTCCTGCCCGGCCGCGAGGTCCGCGGCGATCCGCTCCTCGGTGACCGCCAGTCTCAGCTCTTCCAGCCGTACGGCTTCCGCGCGCAGGTACGCACCGCCGATCCCGCCCAGGGCCTCGCCGCGCCAGAGCCGCAGAGCCGCACGGAAGGTTTCGCCCGCCTCCTCGTGCCGCCCCTGCTGGGAGGACTGCCTGCCCTGGGTGACGAGCCGCTGGAAGAGGTCCCGGTCCAGGACGTCCGGGGGGATCTCGGCCAGGTAGCCGAGCCGGTGGGAGACGATGACGTCGGGCAGCCCCGCGCCGGTGAAGGCTCTTCGCAGCGAGGCGACGTAGGTCTGCAGCACGCCGCGGGCGGTCGTCGGCGGATCGGCCTCCCAGATCGCCTCGATCAGCCTGTCGACCGTGACGACGCGGCCCGCCTCCAGCAGGAGCGCGGCCAGCAGCGACTGCGGCTTGGCGCCCCCGAGGAGCACCTGCCGTCCCCCGCTCCACACTTCCACCGGTCCCAGGAGCCGTAACTCCATGTGAATCTCCCAGGTTTCGTGCCCGCACCGATCATGCCAGTACGGACCGGTACAGCGCTATTGCAGTCCATTTGGAGAGACCCCGACCAGTCTCAGTTCTCGTCAAGCAACGCAAGCGAGAGGGACGTCATGAAGAACTCGATGGCCAAGCGCGCCACCACCTGCCTGCTGTCGGCGACGATCTCGGTGGTCGGGCTGCAGGCGGCCCTCACCGCCCCGGCCTCCGCGGCGAGCCGGGACACGATCGTCTCGGTCGCGCAGGCGGAAGCCGGCAAGGCGGCCCGCAACAAGGAGAACCCCATGGGCAGCGGGTGCAACTACTACACAGGGGTCTTCCGCACGTGGAAGTCGGCCTCCGGCTGCGGTTCGGGGGACGGCGTGCAGTTCCGCAACAGCGACTGGTGCGCCGACTTCTCCAAGTACGTCTGGAAGACCGCCGGGGTGCGCTACGCGGACGTGGCCGAGACCAGCGGGGGCATCCTGACCGGCTGGGCCTCCTCCTTCAAGGACTACGGGACCACGTACGGCACCTGGCACGCCCGCTCCAGCGGTTACACCCCTCAGCCCGGGGACGCGCTGGTGTTCGACTGGGACCAGAGCGGGGACATCGACCACGTCGGCATCGTCACCTCGTCCAACGCGAGCACCGTCTACACGATCGAGGGCAACAGCGGCGACGCGATCAAGGCCCACAGCTACTCGCGATCGGACATCGACATCGTCGGCTACTCCTCACCGGTCGGCATCGACGGCGGTTCGCCGAACCTCGGCGTCCTGGAGTTCTACCTGTCCGACAGCCAGAGCTCGAACGTGGCCACCCGCCCGGCCATCGCGTACGGCAACAGCCCCATGGTGCCGATCCGTGGTGACTGGGATGGTGATGGCAAGGACACCGTCAGCAGCTTCGACCCGACCACCGCGACCTTCTATCTGTCCAACACTCCCGAAACCGGGGCGGCGTCTTACACCTTCCGTTATGGCGACGCCGG